>CABVRO010000004.1 GCA_902500715.1 uncultured Nitrospira sp.
TGGCGGAAGTGTTTCCCGCCGGTCAGGTTCCGGAAGATCTTCGGGATGTGAGCGTCAAGATCAGCGGGTGCCATAATTCCTGCGCCCAGCACCATATTGCCACCATCGGATTGCATGGCGTGGGCAAGCGACTCGGCGAACATACGGCTCCGCACTATGAGCTGCATCTCGGCGGGCATGTAGACGGCACACCGAAGATCGGACAATTGGCGGTGAAATTGCCGGCGAAGAGTGTTCCAGCGGCGGTGCGTCATTTGGTAGACGTCTATCGTCGCGACCGGAAGGCGGGTGAGAGCCTTCAATCGTTCATCGTCCGGGTTGGGAAAAATACCCTGAAGGACGAACTCATTCCGTACACGATCGTCCCCTCGTACGATTCTGATCCGACCTACTATTACGACTGGGAAGGTGAAGCGGAATTCGTGCTGGAGGATTTGGGCCCCGGCGAGTGCGCGGGCGGCGCTCTGGAGATGATCGACGACCGGATGTTAGAAGCCGATCAGGAACTCTATCAGGCGAAACTGCTGGTCGAGAAGCATCAATACGCCTTGTCGGTGAATAAGTCGTATCGAGCGGTGTTGGCGGCAGCAAAAGGTCTGCTGGTCACGGAAGGGCTCGATCCGGCGACCGATGCTGAAACCTTCCAGGAGTTCGATTTACGGCTGGCCAGCAAGGGCATCGTCCCGGCGACGTACAATAATCTTGGCGCGCAAGTCGGCGACCTTGGTTCTAAGGATGCGACCGCCGAGGCGGCGACGGAGAAAATGGCCTTCGCCAAGCGGTTTCTCGCTGTCTGTCGGGCGGCCACGGAACAAATGGGGAAGGATCTGAAGTTGGCCCAGGTGAAGGAAGAAGCCGTGCCGACCGCAGCTCCTGCTGCGGTGCCTGTTTCGCCTGCACCCGCTGCTGCGGCTCAGGCGCCTGTGTACGATCTGCGCGGCGTGGCCTGCCCGATGAACTATGTGAAGACGAAATTGAAATTGGAAATGATGGATAACGGCGAGCAGCTGGAAGTCTGGCTCGACGCCGGAGAACCCATACGGAATGTGCCGATGAGCTTGCGCAATGACGGGCACAAGATCCTGGCAGAGGGGCCGTTGGAACCTGAGGCCAAGCATTTCAAAATTCTTGTGGAAAAAGTCGAGGGGTAAGAAGGGTGAACGACACAGAGAAGCCGGCTGCACGACCCTCCGACGCAGAGCTGAAGGCACTGAGTGATTCGTTTGAATCTCAGCAGCCATGGGACCTGCTGGAGTACGCGTTGAAGACCTACCGGCAGCGCATTGTGCTGGCCTGCAGTTTCGGGGCGGAAGATGTCGCCCTGGTGGACATGGTGCATCGCATCGATCCGGACGCACCGCTGTTTTATCTGGATACGGATTTTCTGTTTCCCGAAACCTTCGACGTGCGTGATCGCATTATCGCGCGGTACGGGTTGAAGCCGGCGCAGGTCGTCCATATGAAATCTCTGTTGACGCCGGAACAGCAGGCTGCCCAACATGGCGCCATGTTGTGGGCCAGCAAGCCGGACCAGTGCTGTGAGCTCCGGAAAATCGAACCGCTCACTCGTATTCTCGGCGAGTACTCGGCCTGGATTACCGGGATCCGGCGAGACCAGGCTCCCACACGGGCGAACGCCGGCTTGATCGAGTGGGACAAGAAATTCAATCTCGTCAAAGTGAATCCCCTGGCCCGATGGAGCAGTGACAACGTCTGGACGTATCTGCAGCTCCATGAGGTGCCCTATAACACGTTACACGACCGCAATTACCCCAGCATCGGCTGTACCCATTGTACGGCGCCTGTCCTTCCGGGAGACGATCCGCGTTCCGGTCGGTGGAAGAATTTCGGCAAGACCGAGTGCGGGCTGCACAAGTAACATCATCGTCACCCTGAAATCAGACAAGGCCATTACCATCCATGCAACGTCTGCTCGCTAAAGTCGCTAAAGGTCAAAAAACATCCAAGGATCTCACGTGGGAAGAAGCCAAGCAGGCCATGCGTCTGATGATCGAGGGAATCGCGACGCCTGCGCAGGTCGGGGCATTTCTCACGGCCATGCGGTTCAAGTCGGAATCGGTCACGGAATTAGCGGCCTTCACCGCGACCGCGCGCCAATATGTATCGCCGGTGCCGGTCCGTTCGGGGCTCGGAGTCGTCGATGTGCCTGTCTATGCGGGGAAACGGGAAACCTTTCACGCCATCCTCCCTGCCGCCATCGTCGCGGCAGCCGCCGGAGCGGTGTTACTGCTGCACGGAGTGGATGGGCCTCCGGACCGGCTCGGCATCTCGTCCGTCTTGAAGCTTCTGGGTATTCCGGTCGATATGACCGCCAAGTCGGTCGGAGCCGAATTGGACAAGAAGGGATTCGCCTATCTGGACCTGGCGCTGTATCACCCGCCGGTGAGCCGGTTTCTGGAAATGAGACAGGAATTGGGCGTGCGCAACTTCTTCCATCCCGTGGCGCGAATGCTCAATCCCGCCCGCGCGACCTCGCAGGTGATCGGGCTGTCGCATCCGCCGTACTTTGAAAAGACGATCGAGGCGCTGCGTATGTTGAGTTGTCCGCGCGCATTGGTCATTCGCGGGGTCGAAGGTGATCCGGAGCTCTCGATCGGCAATTCCACGCGGCTCTTGGAACTCAAGGACGAGCGCATCACCCCATTTATCTTTCAGCCGAAAGATGCGGGTTTATCGATGGCGACCTTCCGTGAAATGGCCGGGTTTCCGGTCGAGCAGCGGGAGCGTGAGGCCGATCTGATCAGGCGGCTCCTCGCCAACGAAATTCAGGGCGGGCAACGGGACTGGGTCCTCCTCAACGCGGCCATGCTGCTCTATGCTGCCGGCCAGGGGACGTCGATTACTGGAAATCTCGGGGCCGCCAGAAGCGCGTTGGAGTCCGGTCAGGCCAAGGCCAAGCTGGCTGAGTTGGTGGCGGTCGCCGGATCCAGCGCGGGAAACGCGCCGAAGGTCGGCGTGTCAGCGCAAACGGAAGAGTGTGAACCATGAAACATTTGCGTCAACTCGAAGATCAAAGCGTCTATATCCTTCGGGAAGCCTACAAGCATTTCAATCATCTCGCCATGCTCTGGTCGATGGGCAAGGATTCGACCGTGCTCCTGTGGCTGGCCCGCAAGGCCTTTTTCGGGCATGTGCCGTTTCCCTTGCTCCACGTGGATACGAGTTACAAGATTCCTGCGATGATCGAATATCGCGACCGGATTGCCCGCGAGTGGCGCCTCAATCTGGTGGTGGGTCAGAACAAAGAGGCCTTGGCCGCCGGGATGAACCACACGCTCGGGCGTGATGTCTGCTGTACCGCCTTAAAGACGACGGCCATGAAGAATCTGGTCGAAGAAAAGGGCTACACCGGCATTATTCTCGGTGTTCGGGCGGATGAAGACAGCACCAGGGCGAAGGAGCGATATTTTTCCCCGCGCGACAAACACGGGGATTGGGATTTTCGCGACCAGCCGCCGGAATTATGGGATCAGTTCAAGACCACGTTTCCGCCGGGCACGCATATCCGGATTCATCCGCTCCTCGATTGGACCGAGATCAACATCTGGGAATACATCAAGCATGAGAACATCCCGTTCATGGATCTCTACCTGGACAGGGGGGATGGCACACGGTATCGAAGTTTGGGCTGCGCGCCCTGTACCATGCCGATCAAATCCACGGCAAAGACGGTGGATGAGATTATCGCGGAACTCCGCGGGACCAATGTGGCCGAGCGGGCCGGGCGCGCGCAGGACGCGGGGCGGGGCATGGAGATGCTCCGGAAGAAGGGGTACATGTGAGGCGGCCCACGCCGGTTGGATAGCCGGCGGGCATTCGAACGATCACGATCATGAACCGGGGTTCCATTGAACGAGTGAATCATATGACACAGCACGACCAGAGCAAGCCGCAAGAGAGTCTCAACATCGTCATCGTGGGCCATGTGGATCACGGGAAGTCCACGCTGGTGGGACGACTCTATGCCGATACGGGCTCCTTGCCGGAAGGCAAAGTGGAAAAGGTGCAGGCGATCTGCCGCCAACAGGGCAAGGAATTTGAGTATGCGTTCCTGTTCGACGCGTTTCTTGAAGAGCAGGAGCAGGGCATCACGATCGATACGGCGCGCACGTTCTTTATCTGGAACGGGCGGCAGTACATCATTATCGACGCACCGGGACATAAAGAGTTTTTGAAGAACATGATCTCGGGCGCGGCCCGGGCGGAAGCCGCGTTGTTGCTCATCGACGCGTTGGAAGGCGTGCGCGAGCAGTCCAAGAAGCATGGCTACCTCCTGTCGCTGCTGGGCGTGACGCAGTTTGCGGTGGTGGTCAATAAAATGGATCTGGTCGGGTATCGGCAGGATGTGTTCGACGGGATCGAGAAGGAATATCGGGAATTTTTGGGTCAGTTCCGGGCGGTCCCCCAACAGATGATTCCGGTCAGCGCGAAGATGGGTGACAACATCGCGACGCGCAGCAGTCAGATGAACTGGTATCAGGGGCCTACGGTGCTGGAGACGCTGGCTCTCTTCAAGAAGGAGCAGGTTCGCTCGGAACAGCCGCTTCGATTCCCACTGCAGGACGTCTATAAGTTCGATGCGCGACGGATTCTGGCCGGCCGCATTACAGCGGGCCGCTTGAACGTCGGTGATCAACTGGTGTTTTCGCCGTCCAACAAGACAGCGGTCGTCCAATCGATCGAAGGGTTCAACGTCGATCCGCCGCGGAGCGAGGCACAGGCCGGTCAGTCGGTCGGCATCACGCTCGATGAACAGATTTTTGTGGAGCGTGGTGAAATCGCATCGCACCGGGACTCCATTCCGCTCGTTTCGACGGCGATTCGCGTGAATCTGTTTTGGATGGGCAGGAGGCCGCTGGAGAAGGGGCGGAAGTATGTCTTGCGGCTGGCCACGCGTGAGGTCGCCTGCGAAGTGGCCGCGATTCATCGGATTATCGACACCGCCGACCTCGCGCAGCTGCAGGAAAGTCAGGCGGTGGCGAAGAATCAGGTCGCTGAATTGACCCTGCGTGTGAAATCGCCGCTCGCCTTTGATCTCTCGTCCTCATTCGAAGCCACAGGCCGGTTCGTGCTGGTCGATGAGTACGACATTGCCGGGGGCGGGATCATTACCGAGTTGGTGCATGACGAGCAGGAAGGGCTGCGCGAGGAGGCGCGGCAACGGGAATATGCGTGGCTCACAGGCGATGTCCGGGCAGAAGACCGCGCGGCGCAATACGGTCATCGGGCCGCCATCGTGTTGTTCACCGGTTCAGCTCAGACAGGTAAGACGTTTCTTGCGCGAAGGGTGGAGGCGCTGCTGGTTGCCGACAGCCGGCACGCCTATTTGCTGGAAGGCGAGAATTTGCTGCAGGGATTGGATGCGGATTTGTCGGCAGCCGACCCGTCCTTCGCCGCCGAGCGAGTGCGCCGCTACGGTGAGGTTGCCCGGTTGCTGATCGATACGGGGCTCATTGTCGTGTCCACGAGTAAAACCTTCGGTATCAATTATCAGCGGATGGCCGAGATGATACGGACGTTGGTTCAGCCGGCTCCGGTGATTGCGGTTCACATGAGCAGGGCGGGGGAAGAACCGCCGCCGAATACCGATCTGCACTTCGCGGGGCCCCAGGATTTTGATGCTGCTGCCCGTCAGATCCTGGAGGAGTTGAAGCGGCGTGGGGTGCTCATTCAACCCTCCGGAACGAAGTCCACCATCCAATATTCCATCTAGTCGATGGGGGCTGGGCGGTTTGACTCTATTGAAACCCCTGTGGTAGCGTTCTTCATCAACAAATTCGAGGGTTTTTCATGACTATGGCTGCCGGCAAGGATCTCAAGTCGATCCTCACGAAGCTTCAGTATTCCGACGACGCGAAAGTGGTGCAGCAGATCACTGCTCAGATGAAGCAGGTGCAGGCTCGGATGGCCGGCATCAAGCAGAAGCTGGTGGTGATGAGCGGTAAGGGCGGAGTCGGCAAGAGCATGACGACTGTCAACCTGGCGTTAGCCTTTGCGCGACAGGGGGCGAAGGTCGGACTGCTCGATGTCGATCTGAACGGCCCCTGCGTCCCGCGGATGATGGGCCTACACGGTCAGTCGTTGAAAATGACTCCGGAAGGGGCGCAACCTCCGGTCGGTCCCCTGGGCATCAAGGTGGCCTCGATGGATTTTTTCCTCGATGATGCCTCGCCGGTGCGATGGAAGGGACCGATGGATTTGAGCCCGGTCTGGCTCGGTCTCATGGAAATGAACGTTATTCGCGAATTCCTGGCCGATGTGGTGTGGGGAGAATTGGATTACCTCCTGGCCGACCTCCCGCCAGGCGCCGCCGCCGATAAACCACCGGTCATTGCCGGGTTCATTCCGGACCTGGCCGGTGCGATCGTCGTGACGACCCCGTCAGAAGTCGCCTCCGACGTGGTGCAGAAGTCCGTCACCTATGCGCGCGATATGGGTATCCGGGTGTTGGGCATTGTCGAAAACATGAGCGAATACCGGTGTCCATCCTGTGGCGCGGAGAACGAGTTATTCGAGGGGAACACGGAGGCGATGTGCGAGGTGTTGGACCTGCCCTTGCTCGGTCGTGTCCCCTTCGATCGTAAATTTGCTAAAACATTCGATAAGGGGCAGCCGCTCCTCGATCCTGAATATCCGACGATCCAGAAATATCAAGACATCGTCGGGCGGATTCAAGCGTTACTGGATTACAAAAAAGTCCTGGCGGAAAAGCTGTAAGCACACCGACCCGGAGGGGGGATCCTATGAAGTTCGTTTGCCTGAACTGCGAGACCTACATGACGTTTCAGAAGGTCGAAAAACCCGGTGAGGGCTCACTCGGTGTCTTCTTCGGCTGTCCATCCTGCGAGGCGAAGTTCTCCATGGTGACGAACCCGGGAGAGACCCAAATGGTTGCCTCGCTCGGTGTGAAGCTGGGGGGCCGCACGGAGACGGCAGAACCGTTCGAGATGACTCGCGGGACGCTGAAAGAGGAAGCACAGGCCGGCGCGGGACAGATGGCCGCCTATCTCAACGAGAAGATTCAGGGCGGGCAACCGGTCGTGGCTTCGGCGAAGCCCAGCGCGCCGGATGCCGGTGGAGAGAAGACGTCCGGCGGGTGCCCCTTCTCGGCGATGGTTGCGGAAATGGGGCTGACCTCCGGCGGCAAGCCGCAAAATGGAAACGGAACGAGCGAATTCACATGGACTGCAGACGCCAAGGAGAAGTTGGAGCGCTTGCCCTCTTTTGTGAAGCCGATGGTGCAAAGCAGCGTGGAAGCGTATGCGCGCAAGCATGGGTATAAAAACATTACGCTGCAGGTCATGGACGATTCCAAGAACGATTCGCCTAACGGTATCGCGTGGACCAAGGATGCTGAACAACGTATGGATAACATTCCTGACTTCATTCGTCCGATGGCCCGCCGGGAAATTGAGCGGATTGCCAAGGAGCGCGGCTTGGTCGAGATCACGGCGCAAGTGATGGATGAAGCCAAAGAGAAGTTCATGAAGTTCATGTAGTCGACGAATGCATGCATGAGATGAGTGCGCGGCCCATCCGGCAGTCCGGATGGGCCTTTCGATTCCTGCCGGTGTGTCCCTCTCGACCGTTTCATTGTTCGAGATTTCTGAGGGCATGGTTCCCGTTCTTGGGGATGTTGTGCCTGACTGTCCTGCTGTGGAGTGTTTCGTTTGTGACGGCCGAGACAGGCGGTCATGGACATGGCACGGTCGTTCAGGAGTCAGGACATCAGCATGCGGCTGTCACGGGAGAACTATGGGAGGGGTCGCAACAGGGCATTGCCTATTCCGAATTCAATCATCACATGGCGGGTGTTTTTCTGTTGCTGATCGGCCTGAGCGAAGTTCGTCAGGCTCTCGGATGGCCGGCGTTGGTGTGGACAAGGTTTTTACTGCCCGGCGCCTTGACGGTGGGAGGCATTTTTCTTCTTATTTGGAGCGATCATGACTCATGGCCCATCGGGTCGATGACCTTTATGCAGACGTTTTTCGGCAGCGATGAGGAGGTGCTCCAGCACAAAACCTATGGGGTGCTGGCGTTTGCCGTCGGTGTCGTTGAATTCCTCCGGCGGACCGGAGGGTTTGTTCATGCGGCGTGGACGGCGCCCCTTCCGTTGTTTGCGATCGTCGGAGGAATAATGTTGTTCGGTCATTCGCACGGAGACCATCCTGCCGCCAGTAGAATTGCGCTCCATCATGTGATCATGGGCATGATGGCGATCACCGCGGGATCATCCAAGTTGGTTTCCGGATGGCGAACGCGGTCCGTCATCACCGAACGCTCGTATTGGGAGTTGCTTTGGGCGAGCCTCGTTGTCGTCATTGGGCTTCAGTTGCTTCTCTATTCAGAGTAGGAAGTTTCCCTGGCCGCAGGGGGCCGGCCTCGCGTTGACACTTCTGTAAGGACTGTGTTAGCTCTACATTTTCAATCAGCTTTGAATGAGCCTTGGACTCGACCGGTATGCGGCCGGTTCAGGGCAAGAGGAGTCGCCATGGGTGGCCACAGTCATTGGGCAACAATCAAGCGACATAAATCAGCGGTCGACGCCAAGCGGGGGAAAGTCTTTACCCGTATTATCCGCGAGTTGACGATTGCGGCCCGGTCAGGCGGGGATCCCGACGGCAATCCGCGCCTGCGGTTGGCGATTGCGAAGGCCAAAGAAGCCAACATGCCCGGCGATACGATGAAGAAGGCCATCCAGCGCGGCACGGGTGAATTGCCTGGTGTGACCTATGAGGAATTTACGCTTGAAGGGTACGGTCCCGGTGGAACGGCCGTGCTGATGGAAATCACCTCCGATAACCGAAATCGCACCGTGGCGGAAATCCGCAGTTTGTTGACGAAGAATGGCGGCAACATGGCAGAGGCGGGGGCGGTCGCCTGGCAGTTTCACAAAAAAGGGGTGTTGGTGGTTGAAAAGGGCAAAGTGGAAGAAGATGCGCTGCTGAGCCTCGCGCTGGAAGCCGGCGCCGAAGATGTAAAAGTGACCGACAAGGCCTTTGAAATCTACACCGATACCCATGATTTCGAAGCGGTCAAAAAAGCGCTCAGCGATGCGAAAATCGAGTGCACGCTTGCCGAATTGAACTTCATCCCGCAGAATACGATCGCGCTGGAGGAGAAGGCTGCGGAGCAAATGTTGAAGCTCATGGAAATTCTGGATGAGCACGACGATGTGCAGAAGGTTCATGCAAACTTTGACATCTCCGACGAGGTCATGGAGAAGGTGGCTGCCGCTACCGCCTGATTCTGAAGGATTGGCACCGAGCATCGACGCGCACGCAGCCAGCCTCTCGGGCCCTTCGCATCACACCCCCCTGTTGATCACATGATCGCCTTACTGACGGGCCTCATGGCCTTCAAGGCGCCTTCCCACGTTACGCTCGATGTGCATGGCGTCGGCTACGAAGTATTGATTCCCCTCAGTACCTACTATTCTCTCCCTAATCAGCATGAGCTTGTCACGCTCAGCATCCATACCCATGTGCGTGAGGATGCGATTCAACTCTATGGATTTCTGACCGCCGCGGAGAAAGAAGCCTTTCTGTTGCTGACGGGGATCTCCGGCATAGGACCCAAATTGGGACTAAGTGTCCTGTCCACCCTCTCGGTCCGCGATCTCTTTTCCGCCATCCAGGCCGGTGATATCGAGAAGCTCGGCACGGTGTCCGGCATCGGGAAAAAATCTGCGGCGAGGATCGCGCTGGAGTTGAAGGACAAGGTCGCGCGGTTGCATCTAGGTGGCGAACAGGCCGCGTCGGGGAGCGGACAGCCTGCGAATCCGCTCTATGAGGATGCCCTGTCGGCCCTGGTGAATCTGGGTTATCGCCAGCCGGATGTGAAAGACGCGTTGAAGAGGATCGAGAAGTCCGGCGCCATGGCGCAGGGACTGGAAGGCGTGATTCGTGAGGCACTCAAAGACCTGGCCAAGGGGTGACGCATGATGAAGTCGTTGCGTAGGCGGTGGAGCAGTTGCCGGTTTGTCGGTACGGTGCGGCTGGTCATTTTGGTCGCGATGGTGTCGTCCGGATCAGCTGGGTTAGTCGGCGCAGCGGATGGGGTAGGGGAGCCGAAGAGCATCCACAAGACTTGTGGACGGTGCCCGGATGGCTACGCCACAACCGGTGTGACTCATGCCCCGGAGCTGTGCAAAGACGGCGAGCCGACCCTGGTGCAGTGCGTGCCGCTCGGGGGCAACATGCTCTCCGTCTGCGGGACCTGTCCCGAAGGGTATGTGGACGTGGGGCGCTCGAACCTTCCCTCCCGCTGCGGCTCAGTAGACGGCGGATTGGTGTCGCAATGTCAGTTGCAGAATATGGGATCAACCCTGCCCGATCCCGGTCAGGGGGGAGTCAGGTGTCCGCCGGATTGCGGCAGTACGGCTGCGCCAGGTCAAGGGGCCGTGCCGCCGCCGCCCAAATTCAGGCCCTCACCCGAGGCCAGGTAACGCTGTCGTATTGTTCAATAGGATCGTCCCATGCCCGATCGCACAGTGAGTAATCAATTGACCGACGACGAACGTGGCCTTGAAGCCGCGCTGCGGCCGCAGAGCTTGCAGGAATATGTCGGCCAGTCACGGATGAAGGAATCCCTGGAGATTTGTATCGAGGCGGCGAAACGCCGTGGTGAGGCGCTAGACCATGCCATTTTTTACGGGCCGCCTGGGCTTGGGAAGACTACGATTGCGCATATTATTGCGCGGGAGATGGGATCGGCGATTCGGTCGACCTCGGGCTTAGTCCTGAGCCATGCCGGGGATCTGGCGGCGATTTTGACGAATTTGCAGGAACGGGATGTGTTGTTCATCGACGAAATCCATCGCCTGCCGGCTTCCGTCGAGGAGGCCCTGTATCCGGCCATGGAGGACTACCAGCTGGATCTGGTGGTCGGCCAAGGGGCCTCAACGAGGACGGTGAAGCTCGAACTACCGCGGTTTACGCTGGTAGGCGCCACGACCAGGGCCGGGGCATTGACGTCGCCGTTGCGGGACCGGTTCGGCTTGGTCCACAGGCTGGAGTTTTATTCGTCACAGGAACTCACGTCGATCGTCACCCGGTCGGCAGGTCTGTTGAATATTCCGATCGACGAGGCAGGTGCTGCGGAAATTGCGCGCCGAGCACGCGGCACGCCGCGCATCGTGAATAGGCTGATTAAGCGCATCAGGGACTATGCCGAGATCAAGGCCGGCGGACGTATCACTAAGCAGGTGGCGAAGGATGCGTTGGTCTGGTTGGCGGTTGACGCCGCTGGATTGGATGAGATGGACCGGCGCATTCTCCTGACCGTCATTGAGAAGTTCAATGGCGGACCGGTCGGGGTGGATTCACTGGCAGCGGCGGTGCAAGAAGACAAGGGTACGTTGGAGGATGTCTATGAGCCGTATCTGATCCAAGCGGGGTTTCTGGAGCGCACCGGCCGTGGCCGGCAGGCGACCAGGCTGGCCTTCGATCATTTCAAAAAACAGAAAGACCTTCTGTCGCTTTCCGGTGACGACACATCCGTCACAACTCCTTGAATCCCCACACCTATCCTTGCAATGCCCTCGCCGGCTCCTGTAGGATACTCACTTGTCCAAGTTCATCCCGTTGGCTTGGAATCGTTTCGCGGCCTCGTCTCTCTAAAGGCAGGTGTCGCGAGGAGGGAGTCCCCCCGTCATGTCTGATGACCTGCAAGGACATCGCCAGGAAATCGATCGGATCGACGATCAGATTTTGCGCCTCTTGAACGAGCGCTCGAAGTCCGTGATCGAAATTGGAAAACTCAAGAAACAGAGAGATGCGGAAGCGCATCTGCACACGCCGGCCCGAGAGGCGGCGATTTTTGAACGCCTCAGCAAGCAAAATACCGGTCCCTTTCCCACCGATGCCATCCGGGCGGTGTATCGAGAGATCATGTCGGCCTCGTTGTCCCTTGAGGGGCCTCAGAAGGTCGCCTATCTCGGTCCGCGAGCGACCTTTACCCACATGGCCTGTATGCAGAAGTTCGGGTCGTCCGCCCAATACATTCCCGTCAACAGCATCAAGGATGTGTTCAGCGAAGTCGAGCGTGGGCGAGCCCATTTTGGCGTCGTGCCGATCGAAAACACCACCGAAGGCGTAGTCAATCACACTCTGGATATGTTCGTCGACTCCAGCCTGCTCATCTATGGAGAAGTGTTGCAGGAAGTGGCCCATCACCTGATGTCCAAGAGCGGAGTCGCGGGCGATATTAAACGGATCTATTCGCACCCGCATGCCATTGCCCAATGTCGCAATTGGTTGGAAACGAATCTGCCGCACGTACCCGTGTCCGAAGTGGCCAGCACGGCCCGGGCGGCCGAACTGTCTGTCGACGATCCGTCGGCCGCAGCCATCGCGTCCGAACTGGCGTCCCAGTTGTACGGACTGAAGGTCATCACCGCCCGGATCGAGGACAACATCAATAACTTCACGCGGTTCCTGGTGCTCTCGCAGAAGGCTCCGGAACGGACCGGACGCGACAAAACCTCTCTGATGTTGTCGGTCAAAGATAAAGTCGGCGCGCTGTATGACTTGCTGCGTCCGTTTGCCTCCCATGGGCTCAACATGACCAAGATCGAGTCGCGTCCCTCCCGCCGGAAGGCCTGGGAATACATTTTCTTTGTCGACATCGAGGGACACATCGACGAAGAACGAGTCAAGAAGGCGGCGGAAGAGGTGAAGAGCCGCTGTTTGTTTATGAAGATTCTCGGGTCGTATCCCGCCTATACCTAGAGGTCCGAGTCACGCCATGCCATTGAAGGTCCATCCCGATATCGCGTCCCTGGTGCCCTACGTTCCCGGAAAACCCATTGAAGAGCTGCAGCGAGAGTTGGGCCTGCCGCGAGCCGTCAAGTTGGCGTCCAATGAAAATCCGATCGGCCCGTCGCCGAAAGCGCTTGCCGTCTTAGCCGAGACCGCTGCCACTCTGCACCGGTACCCGGACGGTGGGGCGTTCCGATTGCGAGGGGCGCTGGCCGAGCGATGGAAGGTCTCGCCGGATCAGGTCATTCTGGGAAACGGTTCAGATGAACTCCTCGGCCTCTTGGCGCGCACCTTCTTGTCGCCAGGGGACGAGGCGGTCATGGCCGAACATACCTTCGTGATTTATAAGATGGAGGTGAAGGCGGCGCACGGGGTGGCGGTGGAGGTTCCCCAGAAGGCCTGGCATCACGATTTGCCGGCGATGGCGGCGGCCATCACCGATAAGACCCGTCTGCTTTTTGTCTGCAACCCCAACAAC
This sequence comes from uncultured Nitrospira sp., assembly GCA_902500715.1. Lineage (GTDB taxonomy): Bacteria > Nitrospirota > Nitrospiria > Nitrospirales > Nitrospiraceae > Nitrospira_A. The sequence continues at coordinate 13,261 of CABVRO010000004.1, forward strand.
CCGACCGGCACCATGGCCACTAAGGCTGACGTGGCGGCATTGATGGCTCGTGTGCCCGAACATGTCGTGGTGGTGTTCGACGAGGCCTATTATGAGTATGTCCGGCATCCGGAGTTTCCTGACTCGATCGGGTATGTGAAGGCCGGACGGAATGCCATCGTGCTGCGGACGTTCTCAAAGATCTATGGCTTGGCCGGCCTGCGGATCGGCTATGGCATCACGACGCCGGAAATTACCAACTACCTCAATCGCCTTCGCCCGCCCTTCAACGCCAACAGTGTGGCGCAGTGTGCGGCATTGGCGGCGCTGGATGACGAGGCCCATGTCGCCGCGAGTCGATCGCTCAATCATGCGGAAATGGACAAGGTGCGGACCGGCCTGCAACGGCTTGGCTTCGAGCCGTTGCCGAGCGAAACGAATTTCCTCTATTTCGATGTCGGAAGGGATGGGCGTGCAGTGTTCGATGCCCTGCTACGCAAGGGCATCATCGTGCGTCACATCGAGGGCCGCATGTTGCGGGTCACCATCGGCCTCCCGGAAGAAAATCAACTGTTCCTAAGCGCGCTGCAAGACGTGCTGGGCGCGTCGCGATAAGGAAAGCGAGACGAGATCATGATTATTGTCTTGAAGCCTGACGCTTCGGAGCGGGAAGTCGACCATATCATCGATCGGCTTCGTGAGTTGGGGCTGAAGTCGCACATTTCTACAGGTCAGGAGCGTACCATTATCGGGGTGATCGGGGACGACCGGATATTGCACAATCAACCGTTGACGGCGTTGCCCGGGGTTGAAAGTGTGTTGCCGATCCTGGCGCCCTGGAAACTGGTCAGCCGGGAGTTCAAGAAAGAGAACACCATCATCGACGTCAACGGGGTCAAGATCGGCGACAAACGGATCACGATCATGGCCGGCCCCTGTGCGGTCGAGCGGTTGGAGCTGACGGTCGGGATTGCGCATGAAGTGAAATCCTCCGGCGCCACAGTGCTGCGCGGCGGTGCGTATAAGCCGCGAACGTCTCCCTATTCCTTCCAGGGACTGGGTCGGGAGGGGCTGGATTATCTGGTGGAGGCCAAGAAGCAGACAGGGCTTCCGGTGGTGAGTGAGATTCTGGATACCCGAGACATTGAATTATTTCTCGAAAAGGCCGACATCATTCAGATCGGTGCCCGGAACATGCAGAACTTCGAGCTGCTCAAGGAGGTCGGCGCGTACGACAAGCCGGTGCTGCTGAAGCGCGGCCTCTCCGCCACGATCAAGGAGTTTCTCCTGTCCGCGGAGTACATCATGTCTCGCGGCAATCGCAACGTGATGCTCTGCGAGCGCGGCATCCGTACCTTCGAAACGCAGTATCGAAACACGCTGGACCTTGCGGCCATCCCCACGCTCAAAGATCTGTCGCATCTGCCGGTGATCGTCGACCCGAGCCATGCGACCGGCAAGTGGGATTTGGTGGCGCCGATGTCGAAAGCGGCCATTGCAGCCGGGGCCGACGGGTTATTGATCGAAGTGCATTCCAACCCAGAATGTGCCCTGTGCGACGGGGAGGAGTCGATTCGGCCGTCGAAGTTCAAGGAGTTGATGGGCGACTTGCGGAAGATTGCGGCCGCGGTCGATCGCACACTGTAACCCTGCTCGCACCGCTCCGATGCCCGTTGGGGTGTGAAGCGGCCGGGGGTTATTCAATGAAGACACCACATTTCAAACAGGTGGCGATCATCGGCGTCGGGCTCATCGGCGGCTCGCTGGGGATGATCCTGCGTCGGCAACAACTGGCGGACTCGGTGGTCGGAATCGGACGCCGGGTGGAGAACCTGAAAACAGCGGTGGAGGTTGGGGCGATCGACCGGTACGTGTCCGATCCGCGCGACGGCGTCGAAGAGGCCGACTTTGTCCTGCTGGCGACGCCGGTCGACACCTACGAGCGCCACCTGCAGGAGTGGGCCGGATGTCTGAAACCGGGAACCATCGTGAGTGACGTGGGCAGTGTGAAAGGCGAATTAGTGACCCGCTCGGAAGCCTTACTACCGCCTTCCGTAAAGTTTGTGGGCGCGCATCCGATTGCCGGCAAGGAAAAGACCGGGGTTGCCGCTGGCTCGGAGACGCTCTTTTCAGGTGCGCGCTGCATTTTGACGCCCACCGCGAAGACCGACCCCGAGGCGTTGCAGATCGTTCGCGCGGTTTGGGAGCTGGCCGGTTCGATTGTCCTGGAGATGGATCCGTTCCTTCACGACAAGATTCTCGGCGCCGTCAGTCACCTTCCGCATGTGGCGGCCTTTGCGTTGATGACGGCCTTGGCGGATGTGCGCGATCACGGCGTGCCGGAATTAGATCTCGCCGGCCATTCAGGCGGGGGATTGCGGGACACGACGAGAATTGCCGCGAGTTCACCGGAAATGTGGCGAGACATCTTTTTGTGGAACCGGGACAATGTCGTGTCGCTCATCGAGACCTACGAACGGCATTTGGGCGAGCTGAAGCGCTTGATTGCGGCCGGTGACGCAGCGGGGATCGAAAAGCAATTGGATAGGGCCAAGCATGAGCGTGAACAACTGACGCTCAAGACGCCCCGGAAAGTCTAGGTCGCGATGGCATCGTTGACGATTACTCCAGGCCGGCCGCTGAAGGGCACCATCACGGTGCCGGGTGATAAGTCCGTCACCCACCGGGCCATTATTCTTACGGCGCTGGCCGAAGGCGCGAGTACCATCAGCGACTATTGCCGGGGCGAAGATTGCCTGAACACCATGCGCGCGTTCCAGTCGCTGGGCGTGCGGATCGAAGAGGCGGCGGAGCGGTTGACGGTCCATGGCAAAGGTATGTGGGGCCTTACAGAGCCGTTCGGCCCGATCGATTGCGGCAATTCCGGAACCGGCATTCGTCTGATGGCAGGGTTGTTGGCGGGACAGGATTTCTTTACGGTCCTGACCGGAGACGCATCGATCCGGCGTCGCCCCATGGGACGTGTCGTGAAACCCTTGCGGGCCATGGGGGCGACGATTGCCGGACGAAAAGGGGGGGAGCTAGCTCCCTTGGCGATTACCGGAACCCGGTTGAAAGGTATGTCGTACGTGTCCCCGGTCGCGAGTGCGCAGATTAAATCGTCGCTGCTCTTTGCCTCGCTGTATGCCGATGGCCTGACGACCATTTCAGAACCGCGGCTTTCCCGCGACCATACCGAGCGTATGTTTGCCTACTTCGGAATTCCGTTCGAACGAGAGGGCTGCACGGTTCGGATCGAAGGGCGGCCCTCCACACGCTGGAGTGGAAAAACCGTGGTGGTGCCGGGCGACCTGTCCGCAGCCGCGTTTTTCATCGTCGGCGCCTCGATCGTGCCGGATTCCGATGTGACCGTGTTGTCGGTCGGCATGAATCCAACCCGGACCGGGCTGTTAGACATTCTGCGTCAGATGGGTGCGCACTTCGAGGTACTCAATCCTCGTGAAGAGGCCGGAGAGCCGGTCGCGGACTTGCGCGTACGCTCCATGCCGCTGCGGGGAGTACAGATCGGGCCGGAACAGATTCCGCAGACGATCGATGAGTTCCCGATTCTATGTGTCGCGGCGGCCGTGGCCGACGGTGAAACGGTGATCACCGGAGCTGAAGAGCTACGCGTCAAAGAAAGCGACCGTATCGCGACGATGGCGACTGAACTCCGGTCAATGGGTGCGCGGATCGAAGAACGGTCGGATGGCATGGTGATACAGGGGCTGGGGCGCAAGGGTGCGAACGGCACGCTCAAAGGGGCGACCTGCTCGAGTCACGGCGACCACCGCGTGGCCATGTCCGTCGCGATCGGGGCCCTGACCGCTGCCCGGCCGACGCAGATTCAGGACACGGATTGTATCGAGACTTCATTCCCGAACTTCGATCGTAAGCTCTTGGAACTGTTGACTGATTCTGTAATACGTCTATAGTGCGAGGATTAGGTGGGTGAACCGGGCACATCCAGCTGCGGGAAGCGCGGGTTGATCATCGCCATTGATGGTCCGGCGGGGGTCGGCAAGAGTACGGTCGCCAGACTTCTGGCCTTGCGGCTTGGATACCTCTATTTAGATACAGGCGCCTTGTATCGCGCCATTGCGTGGAAGGTGCGCGACGCGGGATTGACTCCGGAGGAACCGCTGGCCATTACGGCGCTGCTGCCCCAAACGACGCTGCATATGGCCTGTGGCCCCGAGCAATCCCACGTCTTGCTGGATGGACGGGACATTACCGGCGAATTGCGCACCCCCGCGGTGACGGCACTGGCGTCCATGGTCTCGGCCATTCCGGCTGTCCGCGAGTGGCTGCTGCCGGTGCAACGACAGATCGGCGCTGAGGGGTGCGTTGTGGCCGAGGGGCGCGACATCGGAACCCGGGTGTTTCCGGAAGCCGATGTGAAGTTTTTTCTCGAGGCCGATGCGGAGGTCCGGGCGACGCGACGACATCGTGAGTTGGTGGCGGCGGGTCATTCGGTTCAATTCGATCAGACGAAACGCGATATGACCGGGCGGGATGATCGTGATCGTTCTCGAACCGTGGCGCCGCTGATTCCTGCGCCCGATGCTGAACGGATCGATACGTCGAGTATGCCGGCGGAGGCAGTCGTTGAGCACATGCTGGCCGTGATCACGGCGAGATTGTGAGCTCGGCACTGTATGGCCTGTTGTGGGTCATCTCTCGCACCATCGGGTGGCTATGCTTCCGGTATCGCACCGTCGGAACGGTGCCGCGGCAAGGCGGAGTCCTGATCGCTTCGAATCATGCCAGTTATCTGGATATCCCGCTGCTCGGGTGCGGGATTCCCCGCCGGATCTGGTATATGGGGCGGCACGATTTGTTTCCCATGCCGTTGCTCAACGGCCTGCTGCAGGCCCTGGGGTGGATTCCGTTACGCGTCGGCCGTCTCGACCGCGATGCGTTTAGCAAGGCGGTCTCGTTGATTCAGGAGGGGAAGGCCGTCGCTATTTTCCCCGAAGGGGGGCGGACGATGACCGGTGCGTTGAAACCCGGCAAGCCGGGAATCGGAGTGATCGTGTCGCAGACGGGCTGTCAGGTTGTGCCGGCGCATATCGGCGGCACGTTCGAGGTGCTGCCGCCCGGCGCCAAGTGGCCGAGATTTCGTCGCGTGACGGTGGCCTACGGAGAGCCGCTGGATTTTTCCGCGGATGCCGCGCGGTTGGAAGGAAAAGCGTTTTATCAACATGTCAGTCGGACGGTGATGGCGAAGATCGCAGAGCTCGGACAGGTTCCGATTCCGGGGGACAGACCGGCCAACGCCGGGCAGCCCCACGATCCCGCCGCAACACCAACAGCCAAGTCTTGCAACGCTGAGTAAGACTCGGTTTTTCTCACTATCAGCACCCGGCACGAGCCGGAGGACGAGGACCTTTTCATGAGTACTGTCACACCGCAAAGTGAACCCAAGCTGGATCGCGACGCCTTGGCGGCGATGTATGAGGAAACCTTCCGTAATTTCGAGGAAGGGACCATCACCGAGGGCATGGTCGTCGCCATCGGCAAAGACAAAGTCGTGGTCGATATCGGCTACAAGTCGGAAGGCATGATTCCCGCCGACCAGTTCTCGCATGAAGAATTGGCCCAATTGAAGGTCGGGGATCGCCTCCAGGTCTATCTCGAAGAGTGTGAAGACGCGGACGGCAATCTCGTGCTCTCCAAAGAAAAAGCCGACAAGATGAAAATCTGGGAGGAATTGGAGAAGCTGCATAAAGAAGAAAAGAGCATCGAAGGCAAGATCATTTCCCGTATCAAGGGCGGCATGATGGTCGATATCGGCGTCAAGGCGTTCTTGCCCGGCTCCCAGATCGATCTGCATCCGGTCCGCGATCTCGATGGGCTGGTCGGGAAGACGTTCCCCCTCAAGATCATCAAGATCAACCATCGTCGCGGCAATGTGGTCGTTTCCCGACGGGTCTTGTTGGAAGAGACGCGCGACCGTCGCCGTCAGACGACGTTGTCGACCTTGAAGGAAGGTCAGTTGATTCAGGGAACGGTCAAGAACATCACGGATTACGGCGCGTTTATCGACCTCGGCGGCATCGACGGACTGCTGCACATCACCGACATGTCGTGGGGCCGTGTGGGACATCCGTCGGAGTTGTTCCAGGTCAGCGACAAGGTGGAAGTCACCGTGCTCAAGTACGATCGTGAGACCGGCCGTATTTCCTTAGGCCTCAAGCAGAAGTCGGCAGATCCCTGGACCGGTGTGGCGGCGAAGTACCCGGTAGGCACGCGCGTCCGTGGTCGCGTGGTGAGCTTGACCGACTATGGCGCCTTCGTTGAGCTGGAGCCAGGCGTGGAAGGATTGGTCCACGTCTCTGAGATGTCCTGGACGCACGAAGTCCGGCATCCGTCGCGTGTCGTCTCGGTCGGCGATCAGGTGGAAGCCGCCGTGTTGAACATCGATCCGGGAAGCCGGAAGATTTCGCTCGGCATGAAGCAGACGGCGCCGAATCCGTGGGACATGATCGAGGCGAAGTATCCGGCCGGCACGCGGATCGAAGGCAAGGTGAAGAGCCTGACCGATTTCGGTGCCTTCGTCGGATTGGAAGAAGGGATCGACGGGCTGATTCACATTTCCGACATGTCCTGGACGAAGCACATTAAGCATCCGTCTGAGCTCTTCAAGAAGGGCCAGAAGGTGGATGCGGTGGTCATTCGTATCGACAAGGAAAAGGAGCGGCTCTCGCTGGGGTATAAGCAATTGTCGCGCGATCCCTGGGAAGAGCAGATTCCCAACAAGTATCGGGTCGGCGATAGCATCACCGGCAAAGTCAGCAAGATCGCCGATTTCGGACTCTTCATCGAGCTCGATGGCGATGTCGAGGGGCTGATTCATATCAGCGAAGTCGGACTCGATGCGAACGTTCGCATGGAAGAGAAATTCAAGCCGGGCGATGACGTCACGGCGAAGATCATTAAGGTGGATCGCGATGAGCGGAAAATTGCGCTCAGTTTGCGCGATCACCAGATGGATTCCGATCGGCGCCAGGTCGATGAGTTCCACGCCTCACAGGGCGGGATCGATCAAACCCTGGGTCGCGCGGCCAAGCAAAGTCGGAAGCGGAACCAGAGCGATTCCGAAGCCTAGGTGACAGGAGACCGAATGGGGCCACAAGCAGACACGGCGGTGAAACCACAGCGGAGCCTGCGGCGCCGTATCTTCTGGGCCATCGTCATCGGGGGAGGAGCGTTGATTCTCTTGAATGCGCTCCTCCCCGACCTCGATTTTTCCAGCCAGGATCGTGTGGCCCTCATTCGCATCGAGGGCGTGATTCTTGATGCACAAGCGACCATCAGCGAGTTGAAACAATACAGCGAAAACCCGCTGGTCAAGGCGATCGTGTTGCGTATCGACAGCCCCGGCGGCGGCGTCGTGCCGTCTCAGGAAATTCACGACGCCGTAAGGCGGGTGAAAAACAAAAGTAATAAAGCCGTGATCGCCTCCATGGGGACGGTTGCTGCCTCCGGGGGTTATTACATCGCCGCGGCTACGGATCGTATCATTGCCAATCCGGGCACGTTGACCGGGAGTATCGGCGTGATCATGGAAATGGCCAACTTCGAAGGCCTGATGAAAAAGGTCGGGGTTGAAGGGGTGGTCATCAAGAGCGGGCGATTTAAGGACGTCGGATCCCCGTTGCGGAAGATGAGCGACGAGGAACACAAGCTCCTGCAGTCGGTGATGGACGATGTCCACCACCAGTTCATTCAAGCCGTGGCCGACGGGCGATCGTTGGAGGTGTCGGATGTGGAGCCGCTGGCGGATGGGCGGATTTACACCGGACGCCAGGCCAAAGAAGCGAGGCTGGTCGACGAGCTGGGCGATCTGGACGATGCCATCCACATTGCGGCGGACATTGCCGGTATGGAAGGTGAGCCGAAAGTGGTGGAGCCTCGCAAGCGGTTCTCATTTCGAGATATCATCGAATCACGTTGGTCGTCGGTGTTTCCGAAGCTGGAGATGAATACCGGCGTCAAACTGAAATACCTGATGGCGTTCTGAACGGCCGGAGCGTATCGGTCAGGCAACGCAGCAATTCAGCCGTGCGTAAGCCCCACCCACGAGGAGAGGGACGATGACCAAAGCGCAGATTATCGAGCGGGTATCGGAGCAGGTCACGACATTGACGAAGCGGCAGGCGGAGATCGTGGTGAACACGATTTTCGATTGTATTCGCGACTCGCTGCGGAACGGCAATAAGACGGAGATCCGAGGGTTCGGAAGTTTTCGGCTCCGCGCCCGGCGGATGAAGGAAGGTCGTAATCCAAAAACCGGGGCGACCGTTGCGGTGCCGGCCAAGCGTGTGCCATTCTTTAAGGCAGGCAAGGAACTGAAGGAATTACTCAATAAGTAACAGGAGTGAGACCGTGGCAGAGTCCTCAAATATAACAACCCCAGAGGTTCGGTGGAGCGACGGTGCGCTCAAGCGAATGGAGCGCGCCCCCATGTTTTTGCGAGGAATGGTCCGCCGCCTGGCTGAGAAAAAGGCGCGAGAGTTGGGCTATCCCGAAATCACCGAAGAAATCCTCGATCAGTTCAAAGGTCAGATGATGGGGACCATGGGCGGTGAGGGCGGCATGGCTGAGGCCGCCGATCAAATGGCCAAGGGACAGCTGCCTTGGACCGCGGCCGCGAAGGAACGCCTGGCGGCCGTGCCGGAGTTCATGCGCGGGATGATCAAACAAATCGCCGACGAGATCGCCCGTAAAGGCGGCCACATGGAGGTCAACGTCGATCTCTTTGAAAAGGTCGAGGCCTTGGGAGAGATTCGAGAGCGGGAGGCGGCTCCACTGGAATGGTCAGAGGGCGCGTTGGCGCTTTTGCAGCAGAAGATCAAGGAGTCCCCGCCGATTGCCATGGATTTTGTGAGCGACATGATCCGGCACGATACCGAAGAACTGGCGCGAGAGAAGGGGTTCACCAGGATCGACGAGCAGACTGCGGTGCAGTTGTGGGAGGCCCCGCAGGAGCGTATCGCCTGGAGCGATGAGGCCTGGAAACGGTTGCAAACCTCGCCGGATTTCGTGCGCAGCGGGATCCGCAAGGCAGCCGAACGTCGCGCCCGCAAGTTGGGGTTGAAAGAGGTCGATTCCGAGCATCTCACCACATTCCGCAATCAGGCCATGATGAAGGCGGTGAAGCGTATCCGGTCGTTCGGCTATAACGAACTCACGTTCGATGCCTTCGATACCGCGCTCCAAAAAACCAAGCGATTGCAGGGGAACGACCAGGCGGAGAAACGCTTGCAGGAAATCCGGTCGCACTTCAGTGACCCGGAGGTTAAGAAACCGGAAGGCGGCACCCTTGGCGCCGACCTCATGGGGCGATTCCGGAAGTTTCTCAAAGGCGAGGGATCCCTGTAGAGAAGAAACGTTACCCCCTGCCTCCCCGCGCCTGTAGACCTGAGGCCCGTTCTGTCCCATCGCGTGACGGGACGGGCTATTGCCGAACAAGAGTCAACTCAACATGCTAGAGGAGAGATGTCGATTGGCGCGACGACTCGATCCGCTCATTCCGGAACGAACGCAGGAATATCGATTGCGAGTGGGCCGTGCAAGAAGGCCTCACGATCCAAGAACAACCCACAGAACATGACGATCTGTGGGTTGTCGGAAGATTGTGGTCGATTGCGAATAGCCGGAGTTTAATGAGCTCCGACGGCGTCAGGCCAGAATTTGTGCCGAATCTGGGGGAGCGGTTCGTTATCGAAGTTCGGGATGTCGTACAGGCAACGGTCGATGGTCGAGACCTCTTCTTCCGTGAGTTCCAGCACGACGTGCTTCTTCCAGAATTGGTCCAGCGCTAAATAGTCATTCGACGTCGGCTTCTCCGCAAGGAGCGCCTGCATTTTCTTGAATCCATCCGTATCGACACCGCCGACGCGGCCGTTATTGCGATCGATACACCACTTCAACACTTCCGCGACACCGTACATCGACAAAGGGATATTGACTTTCTTGCTCATGGGCACCTCCTCCACACTTGGCCCGCATTGTAGCCTAACGCTTTCCAAGTTTTCAAAGGGGCGAAAGGCCTAGATGTCAGAGCCCATTCGGCAAGTCGTCGTGCTCGCCCGGGCGGCATGTTCTCGGAGCCTGCCATTCGTTGCGAAGCCCGAGGGGCCTCTGTATACTCCGCCCAACGGGTCAGAACCGGGAGCGGCGAAGCATGGACTTGGCCGGAATGTCATGCCTTTTTCTTCGGGATGGATATGACCGCCGACCGTGGAGGTATCAAGATTCGGTCGTTCTTCGGGGTCGGCCCGGTATTAGTGGCCGGATTGATCATGGTTTCCGCCTGTTCGAAAGCCGACCCCTACATTCCGCCTGACCCCTTCTACTACTTTGCCAGTTACCCGGTCGGTAAGAATCCGACCACCGTCACCACAGCCGACTTCAATCGCGACCGAATCACGGATCTGATCACCACCAACATATCGAGCAATACGATTTCGCTGCTGTTCGGCAACGGCGACGGCACGTTTCGAGATCAGGTGCAGGTGAAAGTTTGTCAGGAGCCCCGCTCCCTGGCCATCAAGGACTTTAATCACGATGACCAACTCGACGTGGCGCTCGCCTGCTCGGGGAGTGATCAGGTCTCGATCCTGTTCGGCAGAGGCAACGGGAAGTTCGAAGACGGGCCGCAGTATCCGGTCCATCGCACTCCGGTCTCTGTGTCCAGCGAGGATGTGAATGGCGACGGCCATCCCGATTTGGCGGTAGCGCTGCGTAACGACAAAGTGAAGATTTTTCTCGGGAGTGCCAATGGAAACTTTCGTCCAGGCGTTCAATATGAATATGGCGATACACCCACGTCGGTCGCATTGAACGATCTTAACCGGGACGGCAAACCGGATTTGGTCGTCACCAACGGCGGACCGATGTTGAGTGCGGTCTCTGTGTGGATCGGCAACGGTGATGGGACATTTCGGGATCCCAAAGACTATAAGACAGGACGACGGCCGCTGGGTGTCAGTTTCGCCGATTTTAACAACGATCGCCTGCCTGATCTGTTAGTCATTAACGGGGAAGGGGACAGCTTCACGACATTCTTGGGTAATGGGGATGCTACGTTCCAGCCCGGCAAGGATTCCGGCGCGGATGCCAGTCCGAATTTCGGGGCGGCTCACGATTTCGACGGCGATCAAATTGCGGATGTGGCCATTGTGAACCTGCAATCGACCGACCTGTCCATTCTCTTCGGGCGAGGGGACGGCACGTTTCACTATCCTCCTCGCAACTACCGCACGAAGAACGGGCCCTTTGCCGTGGCGAGTTACCGTGTCTCTGCCGATAACATGGAAGAGCCCGGCCTGGTGACGGCGGATAACGGCGCGGGCAGCGTGTCGGTATTCCTGCATCATGGACGTAAGAGGCAAGCTCCGGCCGGTCGCACGGGAGAATAGCCGCGGATTCAGGTTTGCGCCGGTTCAACCGAAGAGGAGATAGGCAGTTTGCTTGACACCTCAATAGGGCTCGGATAGAGTTCGAAAAGGTTGCCGGACAAGGATCCGCGCCATGTTCAGCTACTAGACCGCGGGGGCTCGTGCGATCGTTTCTGTGGTGGTTTTGCATGGGCTGCCTGACGACGCTGGCAGTCTTGATGGTTCAAGGTGGGGTGCGCGATCTGGTCTCAGGGACCAACCCGGCGGGAAGTTCGGGCGCGATCCTCTCCTTTAGCACCACAGTCTTCGGGGGCGGGTTGTTGGCCGGCTGCCTCGCCCTGATCCTCAATCGACTCCGCTAAATACAGTGACGACGTCGGTATCGGCCTGAGCTGCGCTGGGCCGACCACGAAACCGATTCGAAGGGGCAAGGGTTGGGCGATGCACTGCCTGAAATGCAAAGGATTCATGATGGTGGAGCGGCATTACACACTCATGAATCGGCGGCTGTATGCCCGCTGCCTGAATTGCGGATTCTGGATCGACCTCGCCGATTTGCTCCGATTTTTTCATAAGGTGATCTCCAGTAGCCTGCGTGGCACGAAGGTGCGAGAAACCTATACCCTGTGAACGTCAGACCCTGTCTGGCTGCCACAAGAAAGTGCGATCCTCTCCATGAATCGTTCGTGTCGAACCCTCTCGATAGGTGCCTTTGGAATCCTGGTTCTATTGTTCGGCCTCTGGAGCGGTCAGGCGCTGGCCCTCGACAGCGACGTCGACGATGAAGTCATTACGGTGCCCTTCGATCCGCGCCCGGTCCCGTCCGCAAAGCAAGCGAATCACAGTCTGCGATGGCGGCGCGTTCCGGCGCATAGCATTCTGCTCAAGGAGCTCAAGACGGGAGCCACTCTCTATCAATTTGAAAGTGAAAAACGGCTGTCCCCGGCCAGTCTGACCAAGATTATGTCAGCCCTGGTCATCCTGGAGTATGGCCATCTGGATGACGAGGTGACGGTCAGCCCCAAAGCCGCGCGCGCCCACAAGACGCATTTACGTTTGCGCACCGGTCAGATTTTCCGCCTGGAAGATTTGTTGAAGGCCATGTTGATCGTGTCGGCGAATGATGCTTGCCTGGCGGCCAGTGAGCATGTCGGCGGAGACGAGGCGCGTTTTGTCGATCTCATGAATGCGAAGGCCGCGGCGCTCGAATTGCACAATACCCATTTCAGCAATGCCTGCGGGTTTGACGCGCCGGGACATTATTCGACCGCCGAAGACCTCGCAAAACTGAGCGAGATCGCCCTGCATCACCCTGTATTCAAGGAATTGGTGCGTGAAGAGCGGGAGATCATCATGCCGATTAATGAGCATCGAGCGTATGTCCTGCGCACGACCAACCGGCTCTTGGGTCGTATTCCGGGAGTGCAAGGGGTGAAGACGGGCTTCACGTCCAAGGCAGGGCGATGTCTCATCGCGAAAGTCTCGCAAGACGGCAGCGACCTGCTGCTGGTCATTCTCAATTCCAAGCGCCGCTGGAACACGGCGACGAGCCTCATCAATTATGGCCTGCGACTCAGTGACAGCCGGGCCAGTCTTGCCCGCTAACGGCCTCTAGTTTTCCCTGGGCTGGTTTGCGACTGGCGGTCTTGTATGGCAAGCGGGGCAAGGCGGTGCCCGTCAGGAAATGGGCGCAGATCTTCACGGTTTCAGGTGTGAGGGGGACAAGTAACGACCAAACTGAACGGGTGACCGGGCTGTTTTAGCGGGGGAGTGAAAACTCCACATTCACATCTTTCCCGAGATAATTGACCTGGAAGCCCTGCTTGTCATAGGCGAGCAGGGCGCCCATCACATTTTCATCGCCGTAATCCTCTTTGCCGAGCAACTTGCGCACATCATCCGGACTCTCGCTGTTGAGGACATTGCGAAAAATTCCGCGGGTTTTATAGGCAAAGCGGTTGTTGATGAAAATGAGATCGACCTTTCCGTCCTGTACCCTGACCCCGGCCATCGGGCCGGTCGGTTTACGTTGATCGAGCAGAAAAATAAATGTCGCCTCCTGCTCGGCCTTGATGCCGGGAATCTTTTCGTTCACCAGCCCATCCAGCGCCTTTCCTTCGTCGTCCCCCAGCTTGATCCCGAAGAGGGACACGTCCTGACTTGCAATCCCCTTGGGGTCGGTCAAGTCGTCCTTGCTGAGTTCATAAGGTCCGGCGCTCACCATGGCAGCGAGGTACAGGGATCCCATCATCGCCGTTAAGGCTGTGAACGCCCACTTCCGCTGCATCATGAAGGCCTCCTTGGAACAGATCCTCAGAACTCACACCGGTCCGACAGTTGGTATAAGATGTCGGGAGATGAATCAGCAAACATCGCATTCTATCCAAGGGGTAGTCTGACTTTCAAGGTCGAGGCCGGTCTTTCAGTGGGACGGTGAGCGGATAGAAGGGATGCTATTTCGGTCCTGCCGAGCGCTTTCTCGGCCGATTTCGTTTGGACTGTTCGGGGTCGGACTGTAGGTCCCGCATCGTCGTGTGGCAGATCGCGGCAAACTCCTCGGCGGCCAGTCCGCGGTGTCGCTTGGTGAGGTATGCTAAGCCGACGGCATGACGGGGAGTGGGATCGTAGAGATCGACCACCTGTAGATCCATTCCAGGGAGTCGTGAGCGGACGTAGAGCTCGGGAAGAATCGTAGCTCCCGTCCCCTCCGCCACAGCCTGAAGGATTCCCTCGGGCGAACTCATTTCCAGCACCACCTGCGGATGCACACCTGCCTTGGCACATTCGGCTTCGACCATTTTGCGCAGACAATAATCGACTGGCATGAGGACCAGGGGAAGACGCGCGAGGTCTTGCATACGCGCACGGCGTGTCCCGATGTTCATGCCTGCCGGGGCCACGAGAGCCAATCGTTCTTCAAACAGCCGGACGGTCGTCAATTGCGGATGCGTCAACGGCAGTAAACAGATCCCGATGTCGAGGCGATTCGACAGCAGCCCGCTCACGATATCTGCCGAAGCCTGGGCATGTACTTGCAAATGAATGTCGGGGAAGCGTTGTTTGAATCGGGAGACCAGGGGGGCAATGAGGTAGGAGTTGACCGTCGAGAGTGCGCCCACCACCAAGCGGCCCCGTTTTGCGCCTAGCAGCTCCTGCACCACCTGCTCAGCCTGATCCAACTCCCGCAACGCTCGCTCCGCATGCACGTGAAACAACTCGCCGGCCTGAGTCAGGACGACTTTCCGTCCGAGTCGGTCGAACAGGCGGGTACCCAATTCCCTTTCGAGTCCGCCGATTTGGATCGATAAAGAAGGTTGGGAGACATGGACATGTTCTGCCGCGCGGCTGAAGTTTTGGTGGGCCGCCACGGCCATGAAATACTCGATTTGACGCAATTCCATGATGGTTTTTACTTCTCACTATAGGGGAAAGCTATAGGATATATGAAAACAATATATTAGACGAATAGATCATATCTCCCCTATCGTCTGGGGTCAACCGGTGCGGCTGGTTGAAAACCTCGGCTCATGGTGGGTCGAGGAGGGCCAGCAGTCGGTCACATATTACAAGGGGGGCGGATGATGGTATCGAAAAGTGTTGGAATGGGAGCGATTGTACTCAGTGCACTGGCGGTGCTGGCCGGTTGCGCGGATACCGGGAGTCTGAACGGAGCCGGACGCCCGGCGGCCGGTGCGACGGCCACAAAGTCCCTCTATGACCGTTTGGGCGGAAAGTCCGCCATTACGGCGGTGGTCGATCAATTTGTGGCCAACGTGGCGGCGGATGGGCGGATTAATAGCCGCTTTGCTACGACGGACATCCCCAAGTTGAAGGGGCACCTGGTCGATCAAGTGTGCAGCGCGACGGGTGGCCCCTGCAGCTATCGTGGCCGCGACATGAAAAGCACGCACCTGGGGATGCAAATCAGCAGTGCGGACTTTGGAGCCCTGGTTCAGGATCTTGTCGCCGCGCTCGACAAGTTTAACGTGCCGGCCGGTGAGAAAAGCGAATTGTTGGGGATCCTCGGTCCGATGAAGAAGGATATCGTCGAGGTGCCGTAGGGAACAGACAGCGGGGGCAGGCCTACCGGTCAGTCCCCGCTGCGCCTCGCGGTGTCGCGGTTAGGTCGCTTGATTCAACTGGACGAGGGCGGCCGCGAGTCGGCGGAGTCGTTGAAAGTAGCCCAAGCTGTCTTCAGTCAGGTCATCGAGCAAGGTATCGAGGTCGGCGACGCAGTCCTGGAGTATCGCGATGCGTTGACCGTCCATTTCAGTCTGCCCGTCGAGGTAAAACACGGCACATCCCCCGATGACGGTATCCAGCGTCATCAATTGTCCTTCGTTCGGGCTGGAAAAACGCGGCCAGCCCTCGCGGCTGTGCTCCTCCCAGAGTGAAGCGATGGTGTGATGACTCATGACGATGGTCTCGATCGAGGCCGGCTCTAGGCACGAATTACCCGTGTAGCAACCCTACCGCATGCAGCAATAGAACGGCAAGCATGCACAGCCACAGTCCGAAGAACCGGTAGTCGATCGCTTCGCGGGAGAAACACCAAGCCAGCAGCGGCGTGCGCCAAGCGGCGGGTCCCCATGTGAGGAAACACCCCTTGATGATCATGGCGCTGCCGGTGATCCACCAGAGCGCCTGATAGGGAATCGGCCCCGACCAGAAGATCAGAATAGCTCCGAGGCCGATACCGACGGCTTCCCAGCGGAGCAGTTGAGGACTGTGCAGGAGAGACTTCTGGACTCTTTGGATGACGAGCAGGGGAACCGTCAGCAAGGCGAGGCCGTCGGCCATCCAGATTCCGGCGATCGCCGCGAGTATGTACCGTGTCATGGCATGAACGAGGTCTTCGGTATGCGGCTAGGGGTAGAGCCCGCGTTGGAGATGCGCCTGAGCTACCTTGTCGATCCCCGACATCAAGGCCGCCATACGCATCGTCGTCCGTTTCTCCGCGGAGAACCGCAGGGTTCGATGGAACGCACTGGTGATGATGTCTTGCAGCCGGTCTTGAATATCTTTGGCTTTCCAGAAGAAGCGCTGCACGTCCTGGACCCATTCAAAGTAGGAGACGATGACGCCGCCCGAGTTCGCAAGGATGTCGGGAATGATAAAGATGCCCTTGTCGGTCAGGATGCGGTCGGCCTCCAGCGTCGTCGGCCCGTTCGCGCCCTCCGCCAGAATTCGACAGCGCAATGTTGACGCATTGGCTTCGGTGATTTGTTCGGAGAGCGCGGCGGGAACCAACACCGTACAATCGAGTTGCAGCAATTCTTCGTTGGTGATGGATTCGCCCAGCTTGATCTCGCGTAACGGTTCGTGTTTGTCGCGATAGCGATGGAGCACCTCGGCGATGTCCAGGCCCTTGGGGTTGTACAATCCGCCCCCGACGTCGCTCACAGCCACGACCCGCGCTCCCGCTTGTTGCATGATGAGGGCGGTATTCGAGCCGACATTGCCGAACCCCTGGACGGCGACGGTCGATTGGGAGACATCCATGTTCAGGTATTGCAAGGCTTCCAGTGTGACGTAGGAGACGCCGCGACCGGTCGCTTCCTCCCGGCCCAGGCTGCCGCCGATCGATAACGGCTTGCCGGTGACGACCCCCTGCACGGCATAGCCGACCTGCTGGCTGTAGGTATCCATAATCCAGGCCATGACCTGCTGGTCCGTGCCCACATCGGGTGCCGGGACATCTTTGTCCGGGCCGATCAACGGGAAAATTTCCGCCGCGTACCGACGAGTCAGGCGTTGCAGTTCCCCGCGGGACAGCTTTTTGGGATCCACCTTCACGCCGCCTTTCGCGCCGCCATAAGGGAGATCCGCCACGGCACATTTCCAGGTCATCCACATTGCCAGCGCAGCCACTTCGCCGAGATTCACGTCCGGATGATACCGGATGCCGCCCTTGCACGGGCCTCTAGCGGAATCGTGCTGGACGCGGTACCCGGTAAACACTTCCACATGCCCGTCGTCCATCTTTACCGGTATGCTGACCAGCAGGGAGCGCTGCGGCAGTTTCAAGCGCTCACGCAGATTCGTGTCGAGGCGCATGGATTCTGCCGCTTCGTTAAACTGGGCGACGGCAAGCCGAAAGGTGTGGGTATCGAATTCGTTCATCACGTGACTCCTTGCGGGTGAGTAGCGCGCGGAGGGAAAGATTCCTGAGTCGTCGCCGGTGATGGGTCCATCAGACCCAGGAACCGGTCCGGTCCGATCTGTGCGGCCCAGTCCAGATGAAACCGTCGAGCAAAATTGGCGGCCAGCTTCTCCTGGACTGTGCCCATCTCGGGCGCCTCTCCTAAGAGTGCCGCCATGGACGTCACTCGGCAGTCGGCAATTCCGCAGGGGACAATGTAAGAAAAGGGCGCCAAGTCCAGGCAGACATTCAGCGCAAAACCATGCGTCGTGATGCCGTGTGAAATGCGTACGCCGATGGAAGCGATTTTCGACGGGATGGCCCCTCCGACCCATACTCCCGGCAGCCGCTCCCGGCGATGTCCGGCAATACCCCACTCAGCCAGGGTGCCGATGATCACGTCTTCCAATCGATGCACATAGGTCTTCGGTCCGGCACAGAAATCGGAAAGGCGGAGAACGGGGTAGCCGATCAACTGGCCCGGTCCGTGGTAGGTGATCGACCCGCCGCGCTCCGTGCGAATCACGGGAATGCCTGATTCCTGCGTCAAGCGGCTCTCTCCCGGCCAATGCCGGTCTTGCGTCGTGCGGCCCACGGTAAACACGGGCGGGTGCTCCAGGAGCAGAAGCAGATCCTGGCAACGGTCGGCCGCACGTTCGGTTCGGCAGGCACGCTGCAGACTCCAGGCAATGTCGTAGGGGAGAGGCGTGCAGCGTATCAGGATGCCCGCTCGGGGCGACTCAGCCTGTGCCGGAAGGTTCGAGATCGGGTGTGCGGATTCTGTCTGGATAGACTGATCGAGTGTCATGGGTTACGGCCGTTCCGGACCTGGTCGTGACACAGTAATGGTGCCCGTGCCGGCTTTCCCTTGCGTGCTGATTTGAAACGACATCCGCTCGCCTGCGCGACTCACGGCATGCCAGAAATCTCCGATGTTGTACAGCGGACGGTTATCGATGGCGGTCACCACATCCCCGGATTGCAATCCGGCTTGACCGGCCGGTTTGGCCGGATCCACCGAAAGCGCGAGGATGCCCCGATCACTCTCCAGATCGAAGCTCGCGGCCACACTCGGGGTGATCGTCACCGGTATCAAGCCGAGGTCCGGCCGCAGGATGGAGCCGCGATCCATCATGGATTGAAGATGGGGCGTGACCGCCTCCATGGCAATGGCGTAACTGATGGCCTGCGCAGAAGGAGCTATGGCGACATTGATGCCCACGACCTGGCCGTATCGATCGACCAAGGGGCCGCCGCTGTTTCCCGGGTTGATGGCGGCATCCGTTTGGAGCAGATCGTAAAGGGTCTCGCCTTCCGGCGTGAGCACCGAGCGATCGAGCGCGCTGATGACGCCGACCGTGACGGTGGAGCCCCCCTTCAGGGCGAGGGGGTTCCCGATCGCGATCACGGTTTCACCGATTTCGAAGGACGTGCGCCGGCTGAATTCGGCGGGAACCAGATCCGGAGCGGTGATTCTGACGAGAGCAAGATCGAGCAGAAAATCACGAGCGACGACTCGTCCCGGTGTGAGCCGGCCGGTTGAGAGTCCCACCACGACGCTGGTCACGCCCTGCACCAGGTGATTATTGGTCAAGATGTGCCCGCCGGCATCGAGAATCACGCCGGAGCCGGAGCCCGGCGGGGCCCCGTGTTGGGAGCCTCCCTGGGGAATGCCACGCGTGAGCACGGTGACGACCGACGGACGGACCTTTGCCACGACGGCGGGTACCGATAGTTCTGTGAGTGAGGTCGAATTACTGGGGCGCTGGTCGGCGCCGTTCGCCGGTGTGCAGAGGCTAAAGATGGAGCAGGAAAGGAGGCCCCAGGCGAGCCATCGTGTCCGATCGGGCCGGGCGGCAGGGTGGCGACTATAGAGGGCTGTCAGCATAGGGGAGAGCCGTTCCTCCGGTACCGCATTCTCTCACAATAGAATGCGTGGCGAAAGCGCGGCTCAAACGACACGGGCGAGGTGTGACCCTCGCCCGCATCGCGCTGCCGTATGAAGCCTGTCGTGGTTACTTGATCGCCGCAAACATCTCCTTGACCATCGGGGTCTTGAGTTTCTTCAGGGCTTTGGCCTCGATCTGTCGAATCCGTTCGCGAGTGACCGACAGGTGTTGCCCGACCTGTTCCAGTGTACGCGCCTGGTCTTCCCCGATCCCGAAGCGCAACCGGATGACGGTTTGTTCTCTGGGCGTCAAGGTGCCCAGAATCCGATCCATTTCACGGGTGAGTTCCGTGCGGTTCACGTGGGCGTCCGGTGGCACCGCCTGCTGGTCCGGGAGCAGCTCGCCGAGTTCCGTGCCCCCATCGCCGACCCGATGCTCCAGCGCCACCGGTTCCTGGAAGGCCTGGATGGTCTCATGCAGTCGATCGGGGCGCATCCGCATGGTGGAGGCCACTTCTTCCAGGCGCGGTTGTCGTCCTAACTGTTGGACGAGACGGCGCGAGGCCCGGAGAATGCGGTTCGAAGCTTCCGTCTGGTGCACCGGAATTCTGATGGTGCGCGACTGATCGGCCAGGGATCTGGTGATGCCCTGCCGGATCCACCACGTCGCATAGGTACTGAACTTGAACCCCTTCCGGTGCTGGTACCGCTCAGCGGCTTTCATCAATCCGATATTGCCTTCCTGGACCAGATCCAACAGGGTCAGGCCGCGTCCGGTGTAATGTTTGGCCACATTCACAACCAGGCGAAGGTTGCAGCGCACCAGCTCGTCTTTGGCCGTTTCCAGGGTGATGCGCGAGGCTTTCAATTGCGTCAAGGCCGCATCCAGTTCCTTGCGGACCGAGACGGGAACTCTGCCGCCGGTGGTGGCATCCAGTTGAAGATCTTCCAGTGCGCGTTCCGCTTGATTGAGCACGGTGGCCGACAGACCGCTCAGGCGGCGCACTGTTTTGAGTGTTTCGAGGCACTCGGTCGTGCGGTCGGTTCGTTTCAGGCGGCCGCCGGCTTTGACCGCTTGTTGAAGGGTCTGCCGGATTTGGCGTGTGCCGAGGTCAAGTTGTTTCGCCAGGGCAATCTCTTCATCCCGTTCGAGCAGCGCGCGTTCGCCGAACGAACGGAAGTAGAGGGATTCCAGGAGAAAAGGCGAAGAGGCCGAGCGCGCAGGCTTCTCAGTCGCCGCGCCCTCGGAGTCTGCTTCGATCTCCGCCTGGTCGCCTTGCACGATGCTATCCAGCAGCGTGCTGGCTTCCGGGTCATCGGCATCCGGGTCGACCTCAGTCGCAACCGTCGGGTCTGTATCGTCTTGAATCGCCAGCGCATCTTTCATTGTTGTCACCCTCTTCCCCGTCCCGGGGAGGTTCGCTTAAGGTACAGCTTGGAGAGGCTGCCTGTTCCACTACCTCATTAGAGACAAAGGGGTAAAAAAAGGATTCACCGTCGTTCGCCCCTGCTCTCGACTCCGTCACTCAGTGGTATTACGAGACAGCGGGCAATCCGGATTGCCCATGAATTGCCCATGAGAAGAGATAGGGCTGCTCCTTGAGGTGTCAAGAGGCGCGGCGAAGCGGCCTGCAGAAGCGCGACACCGGTGGTTCGGTTGAAAACCCGTGGGCAGTCTCCTAGAATGCCGGACTATGTCACAACTGCAAAACGGCGAACGTGTTCATCTGGTCGACAAAAAGGGCCGGCAATATGCCCTGACATTGAAAGCCGGGGATATCTATCACTTCAGCGGCGAAACGATTCCGCACGATGAGCTCATCGGCAAGCCGGACGGCACCGTGGTGACCCTCTCGAAGGGCAAACGGTTTCTCGCGCTCCGGCCGACCTTCGGGGAATATGTCCTGAAAATGCCTCGCGGGGCGCAGGTACTCTATCCCAAAGACCTGTCGTTGATCCCGATGTGGGCGGATGTCTATCCCGGCGCGCGGGTCTTCGAGGCCGGAACCGGGTCCGGAGCGCTCACGATGGCGTTGTTGCGTGCTGTGGGGCCGACCGGCCTGGTCGTCACCTACGAAGCCCGCGACGATTTTGCCCGTACGGCATTGACCAACATCGAACGCTATATGGGGCCGGTGTCTACCCTCATGCCTTGCCGCAAGAATGCCTACGAGGGGATCGATGTGCTGGAAGACGGCCGCTTGTTCGATCGCCTGGTGCTGGATTTGCCGGAACCCTGGCAGGTGGTCCCGCATGCAGCGAAAGTCCTGCGGTCGGGCGGTATTTATTTGAGTTTCGTGCCGACCATCCCACAGGTGATGCAAACCGTGGAGGCGTTGGAGCGCACGTCGGTATTCGGCATGATCGAAACCTTTGAAACGTTGTTGCGGACCTGGTCGATTCAGGGGCGGAGTGTCCGGCCCGATCATCGCATGGTGGCGCATTCGGGTTTCCTCACCGTCGCAAGAAAAGTCGAAGAGGGCTGGTGGTCTCGTTCGAGCAAAACGGTCGAGGCGGAGTCAGCCGGCGAACAGGATGACGAAGCGCACGAGGGGGAGGACGTACAGAAATGAATCGGTTACAGGGGAAAGTGGCCATTATTACCGGCGGGAATGCGGGAATCGGGGAGGCGATCGCGAAGCTGTTCGCGGATGAAGGCGCCTCCGTCGTGGTCACCGGTCGCCGGAAGGAAGAGCTCGACCGGGTGGTGAAAGGCATCGGGGTGAACGGAGGGCGGGCATTGGCTGTGGTCGGGTCCGTCACGGATGAGGCCCACGTGCAGGAGGTGGTCGGGCAGACCCTGCGCACGTTCGGCAAGCTGCATATTCTGGTGAACAACGCCGGAATCGGCGATTTCGGCAAACGGCTCCACGAAACGGACGATGCCACCTGGGCAAAGGTGCTGGACATCAATCTCACGGGGGTCTTCCGGATGACCCGCGCAGTTCTTCCGGAGCTGATGAAGGGCGGGGGCGGTTCGATCATCAACATTTCCACCGTGGCGAGCCTGGTCGGGATCCGCGGTCTGTCGGCCTATGCCGCATCCAAAGGCGGATTGGATGCATTGACACGGTCCATCGCGGTGGATTACGCGCAGGACCATATCCGCTGCAACGTCATGAATCCCGGTCTGGTGGACACGCCCATGGCGGCGCCGTTGATGGCCGATCCTGCAAGCCTGGAACCGATTCTGGCCCAGTACGCCATCCGTCGGCCCGGCAAGCCGGAAGAAGTAGCAAAGATGGCGCTCTATCTCGCATCCGACGAGGCCACCTGGGTGACGGGAGCGACGTTCCCTATCGATGGCGGCATGACCATCAGCAAGGGATAAACGGGGTAGGAGTGGAACAGGTGCGTAGGAACTAGGATCACCAGCGTATGGACATCACGACTCAGACTCAATGGTGCGGCATCATCGGCAATCCGGTCGAACATTCCCTCTCGCCGGCGATTCACAATGCGGCCTTTCAGAAGATGGGGCTGGATCTGGTCTACCTGGCGTTTCGGGTGGAAGCCCTCGGCGATGCGCTGAAAGGGGTGCGGGCCTTGGGGAATGCGCGAGGATTCAGCGTGACGATTCCTCACAAAGTGGCGGCGATTCCGTTTCTCGATGACGTCGAGCCCACCGCCAAACATATCGGCGCGATCAACACCATTGTCGTCGAGGAGGGCAAGCTGAAGGGCTACAACACGGACGCGTCGGGTGCGTTGCGCGCGTTGAAAGACGGCGGGGCGCTGCTCGACGGGCATCGAGTCTTGATCCTGGGCTCCGGGGGCGCAGCCCGGGCGATTGCGTTCGTGCTGGCAACCGGGACAGGCATCGCCGGGTTGACGATCCTGGGGATCGAAGAGGCGGAGCGGCAGAAATTGGTGAAGGATTTGCGAGACAAAGCGAACATCCCGATTGAGGACGGCCCGCTCACGCTCGACATGCTTCGGAACTGGGTGCCGCACGTGCGCACCTTGATTCACTGCACGCCGGTCGGGATGTCGCCTCGGGTGGAGGAGTCCTGTGTGCCGACCAATCTCTTCAGGCCCGAACTGACCGTGATGGATATTGTCTACAATCCGCGCGAAACGAAGCTCCTGCAGGAAGCGAAGGCGGCCGGCTGCCGGACGATTTCCGGTTTGGAGATGTTCCTCAACCAGGCCGTGCTGCAATTCGAACTCTGGACGAAGCAGCCGGCCCCGGCCGATGTCATGCGACGGGTCCTGGAGTCTCGCTTTGGTTAAGACAGCGGTCGGCCTCCCGCAGCAGGAATTCGCACAACCTCCTCGTGTCAGGGCATGGATCCCGGCATGAATCTCGTCTTGATCGGATACCGTGGGACCGGCAAGAGCACGGTCGGAAAGGTGCTGGCGCGCAAGCTGGGTCGCACCGTGGTGTCGACCGATGCCGAGATCGTGAAACGGGCGCAGCTGTCCGTGCCTGAGATCGTGAAACAGTTCGGGTGGGATCATTTTCGCGACTTGGAATCGGCGGTGTGTCGTGATTGTGCCGCGCGGGACCAGTTGATTATCGATACCGGAGGCGGTGCTATTCTACGGCCGGAAAATGTGGACGTGTTGCGGCGAACCGGGACCCTGATCTGGCTCACTGCGACCGTGGAGACGATCACGCGTCGCATCGGTGGAGATACCCAACGGCCTTCGCTGACGGGAACGAAGTCCTTCACGGAGGAAATTCGGGATGTGTTGACCGAGCGCACCCCCAAGTATCAGGCGGCAGCCAACCACGTGGTGTCCACCGATGGTGCTTCGACCGCCGAGGTTGCCGACCGTATTCTACAGCTGATCTCCCATGGCTCAGCCGGCTGAAAGTCTTGAGCCGTGTGACCGTCATCACCACCGTGGTGTTCCGCGATTCTTGACATCCCCTCGGTAACATGGTTCTTATACCCGCGCGCGCCCGTAGCTCAATTGGATAGAGCATCGGACTTCGGATCCGAGGGTTGGGGGTTCAAGTCCCTCCGGGCGCACCAGCCAGTTGAAGCGTCGCCCAAGTTTCCCGATCCAGCACGGACACCCCGCAGGCGTCTCCGTCTCAACCTTCAGTTTTCCACCTCACACCCGTTCCTGCTCCCGAAGAGGCGCGTTCCTGCCGTTACCGCTCAGAACGATTGAAAAGGTGGCGGTTTTCTGCTGGCGCGGCTCGCCATCCTTGCTCGAAACCAGCCGGATAACCCCTCGAAATGACGGTGCATTCCGGCCTGCCCCTGCGGAAACCTGGGGAAATTGGGGCCGGTGCTATAGTTGTTACGTACAGCACTGGTTACACCCCCTCTCAAGGAGTAAGGTTCATGAAGTACCGTGGCGCATCGCAACTAATGGTAGGCGGAATGGCAATGGTTCTGTTGGCGGCACCGGGCTGTAGCAATATGAAGTGGTTTCAGTCCGGCTCCGACGATCAGTCCATGTCGGCGGATGGCCGATCGGGAAGCGAAGCGCAGGGCCGTTCTGGGGGTGAAGCGGATGGCCGTTCCGGGAGCGAGTATGCGAAGCGCGACGGTGCGCAAGATGGACAGTACCCCTCCCTCGGCCGACAAGACGGGATGGCCGAGTCGGAGGGCGGTGCGTTGCGTGGCTTCTCGCCGCTGGTGAACGGCCAGATATCGGGGGAAGAGCGACTCAGCCGGAGCAACATCGGCAATATGTTGATGCCGGTCGGTCGTGATGAGAAGTGGTATGCCGAAATTCGCCGAGAAGAAGCCGCGGCCATGGAAGCCGGGCTCAAGGACGTATTCTACGGATATGACCGGTACAGCGTGTCGGACAACGACGGTGCGGCCTCGCTGACCACCAATGCCGCCTGGCTTAAGGAAAATCCCAAGGCGCTCCTCAAGATCTCCGGCCATTGCGATGAACGGGGGACGCACGATTACAACCTGGTGCTTGGGGAAAAGCGGGCCAAGGCGGCGAAGAGTTTCTTGGTCGACTTGGGCGTCAACGCGAAGCAGGTGGCGATTGTCTCGTACGGTAAGGATCGTCCCTTCTGTGCCGAGCACGACGAGGCCTGCCATCAACAGAATCGGCGCGGACACATGTTGTTGCGCAAATAGTCGAGCGGTCCCGGCGCTTTCCCGTGAGTGAGCGTCGGGACCGGGTTTCTAGCCTTCAGTGCCGACTCCACCTCTCCTGCCGGTTTTCGATTCCGCCTCTTTTGCCACTCAATCCGGATCGCCTGGTCACATCTAGAGACCGGTATGGGCTTCGCCGTGATGAGTCGTCTGAATCCCCTTCCTGGGGCAGGACGAATCCGGTCGAGTCTGTGCTGTTTCGCCGGTCTGAGACAGAAGGGTGACAATACGCTGGAGCTTATGGTATTGAGCCACAGCAGGTGACAGACTTTCTGTTCCCTCATTCGCCGAAGGAGTACGATTGTGAACCAGCGCTTTGGAATCACCGTGAAGTTTTTGATTTCAGCCGATTCGCCTGAAGAGGCTGAGGAGATCATCGAGTCGGCCTGTGAAAAGATGGCGACATCCATTCATGAAGGGGATGTGAGCTACGAAGGCATTGAAGACATTGAGGAGGAAGATGAATAGAGACGCTCGTCGTTTCAGCCGCCGAGGCGGCAAGATTTCGGTAGCACGTTGTTTTGACGCAGGCCTGGTGAGATTGAATTCGAGTCAGGCCTTCTGTTGTTTGCTCTCGGAAAGTCAGGTGTTATGACGGATTACATGGAGCTTTCCGGAACAGATTCCCGCCCGCCGGGATTTTTGAACCGGATCCATCAGTCCAATAAACAGTATCTCCCGCAGTGGCTCGGTGTGCCGGCCCATATTCATCATGTGGCGTATCGGATGGCCAATCCGCCGGTGGAACGCCCCAATAGCCGCCGGGAGTTCCAGCAGCTCCTGCAGGCCCTGGAGATTTCCGAAGGGGCCATCGAGGACCGGTTCGGCTACGGGTTTAAAGTCGCGGCCAACGGTGACCGTCTCGTCGTTGTGTGGGAAGCCCACACGGAGTATTACAGTTACCAGGTGTGGCATGTCGTCCGTGACGCGACCACCCCGCTCGATTTCGGGCCGATCACGTTTCCCGGCTACATGATGCCGCTGTGCCCGCTCGGCATCCGCGTGAATGCGCTCGACCTGCTGTTTCTGCCGCAGGAGCTGCCGCTCGAACAGGAGCTCCCGGCGAGGCTTCCCGGCGCCATGGTCTACGGCAGCCGTATCTTAAGCGACGACATCGTGGCGGTCACCAGTTTCACGCCGGACGAGTTCGACCGGGAACGGTATCTGATCTGCTCGACCTCCGAACAAGCGCTTCGTCGACAGGTCGCCAAAATCGTGGATACGATCGTCGCCATCGAGAACTACTATCACCTCGTCATGTTGCCGATGAAGGCGTTTTCACGCGCCGTCGATCAAATTCATGACTACGAGCAGCGACATCTCTATCAGCGCGCGGTCTTGATCGAGCAACTCGGCGGAACGACCCCGCCGACCATGCAGAAATGGCTGACGGTCCTGACCCAGGACCTCTTGCAGGTGAGCCGGCTGGCGGAGTCGATGCGGTACAGGCTCTCCGCCTCGGTGCCGTACGACCGCATCGTGCAGAGCAACCTCGCGGCGTTGCAGGAGAGACCCTACCCGCCGCTCCGGCAGATCTCAGAGTATGTGAGCTGGAAAATCACCGGCGTCACCGAGGGCTACCAGCAGTTGCTCCGGCGTATCGATGCCATGGAGAAGGATTTTGAAGCGACGGTGGCGGTGCTTCGGACGCATATCGAACTGCGGCTACAGGAACAGAATATCCAATTGCAGGATCAGAATATGAAGCTGCTGATCAGCGTGGACTCCACGACGCGGGCCCAGGCGATCCTGCAGCGCACGGTCGAAAGTCTCTCCGTGATCGTGATTACCTACTACCTGACGGGTTTGGGAAGTTATGTGCTGAAGGCCTGTTACGAGATGGGTTGGCTGAAGAATGCGAATGTGGCGACGGCGATCTTCGTCCCGATCGCGTTTGCCACGTCCTTCACCCTCATGACCGTAGGCCGGAGAATTATCGTCAAGCGGATGGCCAATCCCACCGAGGATCCGGCGGGGCACTGACTCTATCCCCGCATCTCCCGACTTCTTATCCTGTCGCGCTCTTCGCTGAATTGCGCCGATGTCTTCTGGCTAGGCCGCGGTCAGTTCGCGCCTGTCGGTGTCGGCTTCCATGGTCGACTCTTCAAGCACCTGGCCGATCAGGCGCTGCAGGCGGCTCTGCTCATCCCGGCGCATCCGAATAAATTCGATGCCGGCTTTTTTCTCGGTGGCCCATCGCACTTTTGCGAGTCCCACCGTGAGCGGTCGCGCCTGGTCCGGCGCCATCACATGCAGTTCCAGGTAATCGCCCGGTTGGACGGGTAGGGTGGTTTCAACCGCGCAGCCGGGTCCGGAGAGGTTGATGAGGGTTCCCTGGCCGATCATCGAGTCGCCCGACAGGCGAACAGGGTAGGTCACTGCGACCCGGGTGGATGAACGAAGATCCATGTCCATGATAAGGCCTCCTTGCCTTGGCCCTCGTTCCTGAGGGCGTATGGGCTTTTTCGGCAGGGTTTTTCCTGAACTTTAGCGGGACTGCTCCGGAATCTCCCCCGGCAATCCGTGGAGCCCGGTTAGGATGCCCGGTCGTGGGCTGGGGCCGGCAGGTCAGGACTGTCGGGGAAATGGCGCCGGCCTGTCAGGCACAGCGATAAGGGGATGCTCACAGGGAACGGGATGAGGACAAGGGCGATGACAGCCAGAATCCTACCGGCGGGTCTTCGAGGGGGCGCGAGCGGGGCGGCGAAGAGCATCGTTTATCGTCCTGACCTCGGAATCCTTGCATGAGGAGGGAGGCGTTCTCATTGTTCTTCGGGACTTGCGGGGCGGTTCCTGCTCGGCATGGTGCGGAGGTCTGTCATCCACTGCCCGATCAAGGCTGCGAAGGCAACGACGGTAATCACAATCTCCGATAGGTGCTCCATGAGACGTCTCCCTCTGAGGCTCCAATTCGGGTTGATCAAACTACTGATACTGTTGTATTGAGCAACCCTCGTGCCAGTGGCAGCAGGGAGCGGCTTTCAGGGAGTGGGGCGGCATGCTGGGCTGGATATCCCGGTGGAGCAAGGGTACCGGGTTGTTTCAGCGATGGGCGGGGTGGTTCAGGCTGTCAAAAGAGATACGACCTTGTATCCTAAACGATACGCCGATTGACTGATCGTCCAGGACCCGAGCGGCAACAAGGTCGGTGCGCGGGCGCGTGGTACCCTGGCCAGCTCGGTTGATTTCGGAAGCGGAACAGCGTATCCATTGCCGGACATTTTATGGATCGAGCCCAGCTCACTCATCGTTCGAAAGGCACATGTGGAGCGTCGCGATAGTCCCCGTTATGAAATCGAAGTGCCGCTCACGTTTTCCGGTAATGCCATTGCCGGAAGCGGGTTGGTCACAAGTCTGTCCAATGAAGGTTGCCATGTCGTGAGCGAGGAATCGCTGCCCACTCGGGCCTGTCTCTCCCTCCTTGTCGAGTTTCCGGCTCCGTATGAGCCCATGACGGTCGAGGTTGCCGAGGTGCGCTGGACGAATGCCACAGGCTTTGGACTGGTGTTTGTGCACGTGCACGATGAGGAGCATACGAGGCTTCAGCGCTTTATCGACTGGCTGAAGCGGACGCAGAACAATTAGTGTCTTGGGGTCCGATGAGACGTTCTAACGGGGAAGGCCGGGGATCTCGACATGCA
Organism: uncultured Nitrospira sp.; assembly: GCA_902500715.1. Taxonomy (GTDB): domain Bacteria; phylum Nitrospirota; class Nitrospiria; order Nitrospirales; family Nitrospiraceae; genus Nitrospira_A. The sequence continues at coordinate 42,396 of CABVRO010000004.1, forward strand.
CATCGACGTGGGTGTCGCTGGTTCCGGGCGGAAACGGAGGAAAGGGATGGGCGTTGACGACGGCCAGGACCGCTGCCTGATCGAGTTCCGAATCTCCCGAGCTACGTTCGACCTCGATCAACTGAGCCTCGCCGTTGGCATACAGCCGAAACCCGAGGCCCGGCATCCGTCCGACATCTCGGCCGCGCTGGGCTGTCGCTCCATCCGTCATTCGTTTGCGGATCAGCTCCTGTAGCATTTTCCAATAGCCTTCCTGCCGTGGCAGTCCTCCGTTCCCGACTAATTCCTCTTCTTCAACTCGTCCGTCCAGGACCGCCAGGTTCGCAGATTGATGTCGAAGAGGCCCTGAACCATCGGCCATCCGGTTGGCGAGATCCGCCCGGCCTGACCGGTGATCGGCGTATCCCGGAATCGCAAGGGTGACGACGACAGTACGGCGTACGAGAGCCTCCACGTGTAATCCCTGTCGGCGGCCGATGAGCACCTGAAGAGCGGTCGCTTTCGGGGGAGTGCCCATGGTGCCTGACAACCGACCGAGATCGACGGTGGCGGAATAATGATGCCGGGAATGATCGATTTCCAACGGGACCACATAGGGTGCCGAGGACGGAGTTTCAAAGACGGCGACGAGTGGTTCTCCACGACTGGCCGGTGGTTCCGGGACATGAATTGAAACCGTGAGACCACGGTTGATCGGCAGGGAGCCGAACAGACTCTCGGCCGGCACTTCGATGTGCACATCTCGCGGAGCGAGCTGAGGTGTCGTACCGGCCACGTCTCTGGTGGCAGCCATCATGGCGAGCAAACCGCAGAGTGCGGCGAAGGTACACCACTGTCTCAATCCACGAAGCGGGGCTCGTATAGGAGAAGCGGGGAACAGCGGAGATGGCAGCGGCATGGTGGGTACGCCTGTCCGGTGGTCGGGTGTGTCGTCTCTTTCATGAATATCACGGGGCAGTCCGGGTGCCTACTCAAATGGCAGAACCGTCATGAGCCGGCTGAGGCGGTTGCGGTTGTAGGAGGGATCAGGCAGGATGCCTCATGCTCTTTCAACGGCCAGAACGATGAACGCGGAACCTCCGATGGATCTTCCCCAGCTGCGCACACCTTGCGTCATGGTCATCTTCGGGATCGATGGTGACCTGGCGAAACGGAAACTGATGCCCGCAGTCTACAATCTCATGGCCGGCCATTTTTTGCCGGAGGGGTTCGCTATCGTAGGGCTGGACCGTCCCGAGATGACGACGATGGAGTTTCGCGAGAAGTTGGATCGGGTAATGGGCGACTATCTGCCGGCGACCGTGGATCGATCGGTTTGGCAGGCGTTATCGGAGCGTGTGCATTACCTGGCCGGGGATTTCCAGGAGGGCGCCACCTATCGACGGTTGAATGAGTTGTTACAGCGGGTCGATGCGTCCGCGGGTACCCAGGGCAACTATATTTTTTACATGGCCACCATCCCCGGGCTGTTCGGGCAAATCGTGACGCATCTGGGCGAGTATGGCCTGACGGTCGAACGTGAGGACACGTGGCGTCGCGTCGTCATCGAAAAACCGTTCGGACACGACCTGGAATCGGCGCGGGCGCTGAACCACGAACTCCAACGGGTCTTGCAGGAACGGCAGATCTACCGGATCGATCACTATCTCGGGAAGGAGACGGTGCAGAATATTCTGGTCTTCCGGTTTGCCAACGGCATCTTCGAGCCGGTCTGGAATCGCCAGTACATCGACCATGTGCAAATCACCGTTGCGGAGAGTCTCGGGGTGGAACATCGGGGCCACTATTATGAGCAGGCCGGTGCGTTGCGGGATATGGTGCCGAACCATCTGCTACAACTGCTCTGCTTTCTCGCGATGGAACCGCCCAACTCCTTTGCCGCCGATGCCGTACGCGACGAAAAGGCCAAGGTGTTGCGCGGGGTCGTGCCGTTGAGTTCGCTGGACGTGCTGCGGTTTGTTGCGTTCGGGCAGTATGGCCCTGGCACGTCCGACGGGAAGGCGGTGATGGGGTATCGGTCGGAGCCGCATGTAGGGTCTGAGTCGATGACCGAGACCTATGTGGCGATGAAGCTCTTCATCGATAACTGGCGCTGGGCCGGGGTCCCGTTTTATCTCCGGACCGGGAAGCGGATGACCAGGCGGTTGACGGAGATTGTGGTGCAGTTTAAGCGGGCGCCGTTCATGTTGTTTAGAAAAACTCAGGTGGATCGATTGGTTCCGAACGTGCTCGTGATCCGCATCCAGCCTGATGAAGGCATTTCCCTGCGTTTCGATGCCAAGGTGCCGGGACCGACGGTGCGAATCGGCACGGTGGACATGGACTTCCAGTATGCCGATTATTTCGGCAATGCCCCCCAGACCGGCTACGAAACGCTGCTGCACGATGCCATGGCCGGGGACGCCACGCTCTTCCAACGCGCCGACAATATCGAACTGGGGTGGGCGGTCGTACAAACCATTCTCGACGTGTGGAAGTCCCTTCCCGGACCGGCGGCGTTCCCGAATTACCCGTGTGGAAGCTGGGGGCCGCCGGAGGCGGAGGCGTTGTTGAAGCGTGAAGGGCGGGAGTGGTGGAATGGAGGGCAGGCCTAGCCTGCCGGTGCGAGTCAACGACGAGGTGGAACATGGGGCAGGGTACGACGGACATCGCCACATTGGCAGGGGGCTGTTTCTGGTGTCTTGAAGCCGTGTACGACCAGGTGAAGGGGGTGCAGTCGGTCGAGTCGGGATATATCGGCGGGCAGGTAGATGCCCCCACGTATGAGCAGGTATGTAGCGGGCGCACGGGGCATGCAGAGGCCGTGCGGATCACGTTCGATCCGCGGGTGGTGACATATCGTGATCTCTTGAACGTATTGTTCGTGATTCACGATCCGACGACGCTCAATCGGCAGGGCAACGACACCGGTACGCAGTATCGGTCCGGTATCTTTTATCATTCCCCGGAGCAGCAGCAGATTGCTCAGGAGGTGATTGCTGCCGTCACGCGCGAGCGCGTCTATCCCAATCCGATTGTGACCGAAGTGGTGCCGGCGACCCGGTGGTATGAGGCCGAAGCCTATCACCAGGAGTATTTTGCACGGAATCCGTTTGAGGGCTACTGCGCCTACGTCGTCGGACCCAAAGTGGCCAAGTTTCGTCAGCACTATGCGTCGTTGCTCAAGGCGTAACGCCGGGCAAGAAGGGTTCTGTCGCTACGAAGGTTTGAACAGGCGCAGCAGTCCGTCCCGAATGTCCTGAAGGATGCTGGGTTGTTGAGTGATGTGGTGTCGTTTGACGAGCAGTTCCGCTTGCGGCGGGCAAAACGGCCACTCGATCGTGCTTTTGCCTTGGACCTGGGCGATGATCACCTCGCCCGACTCATCTTCTGAGGGGGAATGGGTCACAATGAGCGGGTCTTTCGGATCGAGCATGCAGGTCGCCTCGTAGCCGGCCTGCCGGTAGCGGTCAGGTTCAAAGAGCGATACCTTGTGGGCTCCGCTGGAGAAGACGGTATCACCTTCGCGAATCGGCCCTTCCGGCGCAAGGGAATAGAGCAACATCGGGGTGAGGATGATCACGCCGGCTGCGGCCGCGATCGACCACAGCGGGGGCTCGGCTCCAGCCCGGCGGGATGGTGTGGACCGCTTCATGTCGCCGGCCGGCCTCCTTCGATGGGACTTGCGTCCCCGTAGCAAACTGATTCACACTCACGTCCCCGCGCACCTCGGTCATCTTACCCGATGCGACGGAGAAAGGCGCGCCGCAACAGTCCATGGTCTATTGTCCAATGTGTTCAGGTGAGGCCAAGCGGGTGTCCCGTCATGGTTGGCGGGATTTTTTTATGCATCTCATCGGGTTCTATCCATTTCGCTGCACCATTTGCGTCTACCGGTTTCGTCTCCGCCGTCGAACCTAGCCGGGCTAATCCCGGCACACTGCCTTGCCTGGCACCTCTGCGCACTGATCGAGCAACCGGGATCGTGTCACGTTGAGACGACTGCCGTCGCCGAGTAACGACGAACACGTCGTGCAAACTGGACTTGCATGGTCCTAGGATGTTTCAGTAGGATATTTCCTTCCAAACACGGACGATTGGAAGCAGTGGACCGGATCTTCACCCAGTGAGAGCGTACGATGTCGTATTGCGGCAAATGTTCAGGATATACGAAGCGTTCCCGCCGCCAAGGCTTGCTGGACTTTTTCTTCTTCCTGATCGGCTACTATCCCTTTCGGTGCTTGCGCTGCGGCCGTCGAACCCATCTCCGCCAGCGGATCTGATTTCCGGTACTGCTCCGGCGATCCCTTCCAGCGATGTTTCGTATCCTGCAGGGTATTCTTCTGTTTAGCCACTCGATGTGGAGCATCCGAGTGTTCGCACGCCAACCGGGTTTTTCCGCATCCTGCTAGAGGCAGCCGCGCGTCGGGTTAGAGCAAATCGTCTTCAGTATCGCTCGCGGCCGGTTCTCTTGGGCAAGCATCTGCCTTGAGCGATGAGAAGTCGAACAGAGTTCGATCCAACAACAGCGACGGGGCGATATTGCCGAGGGCGGCAAACATACTGTCGTTGGAACCCGGGAACCGTTGGTTCCAGTCCCGCAGTAAGGTCTTGACCTGCTTTCGTTTGAGGTCCTCCTGTGAGCCACAGAGGTCGCAGGGGATGATCGGAAACTGGAGCAATGCGGCGTACTGCGCCAGATCGGCCTCCTTCACATAAGCCAAGGGGCGGATAACCACATGGCGGCCGCTTTTCGAACGCAGCTTGGGCGGCATGGCCTTCATCTTGCCGGTGAACAACAGATTCAGCAGCAGCGTTTCCAGAATGTCATTGCGGTGATGGCCAAGGGCAATCTTGGTGGCGCCCAGTTCCGTGGCCAGCCGGTAGAGATGGCCGCGCCGGAGGCGCGAGCAGAGTGAACAGGTGGTTTGGCCTTCGGGGATGAGGCGTTTGACGACGGAGTAGGTATCGCGTGTTTCGATATGGAAGGGCACGCCGCGCCTGGTCAGGTATTCCGGAAGGACATGGGCGGGGAACCCCGGTTGCTTCTGATCCAGGTTGACGGCAATGATGTCGAAATGGATCGGCGCACGGCTGCGGATCGACAGCAGGATCTCCAGGAGCCCGTAACTGTCTTTCCCGCCGGAAAGGCAGACCATGACCTTGTCGCCTTCCTCGATCATGCGGTAGTCGGCAATGGCTTGTCCCACCAGGCGGCAGAGGCGGGTGTGCACGCGTTCGATCTCGTCGGCGGGCCTGGGCGGCTGCACGGTGCTTGCGGATGTTGGCATCGTCGTAGGCTTCATGGCCCGGCATTGTAGCGCAACCGGGGTCGTGATTGGGATAGCTGTTATCAGGGGCATTCAGACCGACAGGCTGAGGCGATGACGTCGATTCTGTTCGTATGCTCGGGCAATATTTTCAGAAGCCTTGTGGCCGAATATGCATTGAAGGCTCAGCTCGGCCCGCGGGCCGGGTACCTCATCGGATCCGCCGGCATCGAGGCGTCCCCGCAGGAGATCCATCCCGAGGTCCTGGCGGGCCTTTGTGAGAAAGGGGTCGATCCGTCCCGCCACCGTCAGCGGAAACTGACGCGCGACTTGACCGAGACAACCGCCGTCGTCATCGCCATGGGTCGGAACCATCAGGCCTGGATTCGCCGGGAATTCGGCCGAGAAGTCCCCCTCTTCAATCACGTATGTTACGGAATCGATCAGCCGATTCTGGACATTCATGAGATCATCCCTGACTGGCGGGATCGGCCGGATCGATCGCGTGATTATCTGCGTTTCGTCATCGACCACATCTGGGGCGGAATGCCCCTTCTGCTCGATAGTCTGCCCGCTCTGTAATCCGTCACCGGCATTCCCTGTAGCCACAAAGGCAAGTGTTGGTTCTAATGGCTCGTCGTTCGCGGGTTTTCCCTGAGTGGTGGATCTTGGTCGAGGGGGATCGCTCTGCATAATTTCCATGAGCTGCTATAGTTGAAGCAGAACAAAATGGCGCCGAACGGGGCTTTTTGGTGGTTAGACGATGGGGCGGACAAAGACTCATAGAAAACAAGGAATCGGCGCGACCGATCCTGCCCCCGTGTGGACGGAGTGGACCGACGAAGAGATTCTCGATCTGCGCATGTGCGATCTGGACCTGCGCCTTGAAGGCACGTTCTATCAAGAGCCCATCGCGCAGCTCGCTCATGAGTTGGAGTCGCGCAGGCTTGCCTTCCGGCCGCACTTCTGGATCTCGGACGAGTGGTTCACGCCGGACGGAGTCCCCGGAATTGCCGTGCCGTTTTATCTGGCGCATCCCCGGCTCGCTAAACTGGAAGCCAACCAAATGTTGGAAGTGGAAGGCGGCACCAGGGACTGGTGCATGCGGATTCTCCGGCACGAAGCCGGCCATGCCATTGAAAACGCCTACCTGCTCCGTCGTCGTCGTCGTCGCCAGAAACTCTTCGGACGTTCGTCCCAGCCCTACCCCGAGTATTACACGCCGCGCCCCTATAGCCGGAGTTTCGTGCGCCACCTGGATGTCTGGTATGCCCAGAGCCATCCGGATGAAGACTTCGCTGAAACCTTCGCCGTGTGGCTCGATCCGCAGTCGCTCTGGAAGGAACGGTATCGAGGCTGGCCGGTGATGAAGAAGCTGGACTTCATGGACCGACTTATGAGTGAGCTGGCGGGCACTCCGCCGGTTGTGACCGGGCGGCAACTGCTGGACCCGCTCCCGCGCATCTATAAGACCCTCCGGGATCACTACGAGGAGAAGCGGAAGCACTACGGGATCGGGCGTGCGCCGTCGTATGACACGGACTTGAAGAAACTGTTTTCCGACGGACCGGTCCATGCCAAAAATCCCAGCGCCGCCGAGTTTCTCCGTCGCACGAGAAAAGAAATCCGTCGTCGCGTCGCTGAATGGACCGGCGAATATCAGTACACCATCGATCAGGTGTTGGAAGGCATGATCGAACGATGTCAGGCGTCGAAATTACACCTGACCCAGCACAAAGAGCAGGCCAAGCTGGATTTTGCGATTCTCCTGACAGTGCAGACCATGAACTATCTGCACAGCGGCCGGCATAAGGTGGCACTATGAGACGATTGCGCGTGCTTGTATTGATGCACAAGGATCTTGTGCCCCCTGACCAACTCAACGGACAGGATCTTGAAGGGGCGGCCTGGAGGACCGAGTACGATGTCGTGTCCACCCTTCGGAAACTCGGCCACGAGGTGCAGCCGCTCGGGGTCAAGAGCGATCTGGAAGTGATTCGTGCGGCCGTCGAAGATTGGAAGCCTCATATCGCGTTTAATTTGCTGGAGGAGTTCGACGGGCGGGCGGTCTATGACCAGAACGTGGTGTCCTACCTCGAGTTGATGCGCATCCCCTATACCGGCTGCAATCCACGCGGCCTCATGCTGGCGCGCGACAAGGCGCTGGCGAAGCAGGTGATGTCGTACCATCGTATTCCGTACCCGGAGTTCATGGTGGTGCCTCTGCATCGCATGGTGCGGCGACCCAAATACCTGCCTTTCCCGTTGATTGTGAAGTCGATCAGTGAAGAGGCATCGCTGGGGATTTCGCAGGCCTCGATTGTCGATGACGATGAGAAGTTGCGGGAACGGGTGGCATTTATCCACGACAATGTCGGCACTGGAGCCCTCATCGAGCGGTACATCGAAGGACGCGAGCTCTATGTCGGGGTGATGGGCAATGCGCACCTGCAAGTGTTTCCGGTCTGGGAACTCGTGATGGACAAGATGCCGGATGAGGCCCGCCGCATCGCGACGGAGCGGGTGAAGTGGAGCCGCAAGTACCAGGACAAGTACGGCATCTGCTCGTGCGAAGCGAGGAACCTCCCGGACGGCGTTGTCGATCATATTCAGCACTTGGCGAAACGTGTCTATCGCGCGTTAGGGTTGAGCGGCTACGCCCGCATCGATATGCGAATGGACAAGGACGGTCACGTCTACGTGCTCGAAGCCAATCCCAATCCTCAGATCGCCAGCGGCGAAGATTTTGCCGACTCGGCCGAAAAAGCCGACCTCGCCTACAAAGACCTCCTGCAGGAATTGTTGCATGTCGGTCTTCGATGGCGACCTGCCCAAGCCGCCTAGCGGATGTTCAAACGGGCTTGCGGCTGCGTTCTCGCTTCGCTCAGACCCTCAACGTACCGCAAAGGTACGCCTCGCCTCCTCGCTTCGCTGCGGCCTCGCTGGAAACCCGTTTGAGCGGCTGTGGAATCTGACGTGAAGTGCTCGATGTGCTTGTGGCGCCGTTCTCGCGGCACTCACATTCTCGACATGCTCAGTGCAGTTCGCCGGAGCTGTTCATCCCTGCGGCCCTGCTACGGCCCCCAACGGATGCCGAAGAGCAACGCGACGCTGGTGTTGTCGTCAGGGACCGGGGCCGAGAGGGTGAGGTGGTGCAGGTTGACCATGAGGGTGGTCGAGAAGGCGATTTTGGGGCCGACCTGATATTCCAGCGATAGGCCCAGGGGAATGAAATGACTCGTGTCGTTGCGATCGACTTTGGTGGGGCCGCTGCCCCGGTTGAGGTCTGCGTGGAGAATGCCTAGTCCCGCGAACGGCACCAGATTGAATCCGCTATTCAGGCGAAGATGATACTTCGCGACTCCCGCGATGCCGATCTGTGTCAGGTCCCCGACCGGCGTGAAGAGCGCCATCCCGCCGAACGAAAAATTCTGGTCCATGTAGTAATCGAGTCCGAAGCCGAGCGCGAAGGTGGTGTCGTTGGTGGTGCCGCTCCAGAGGCCGAGATCGGTGCTGAAGCCCCAGCGTGGATCCTGCAGCTCTGCGGCTGTGGTCGGTGCGGCCCAGAGAATGCCGAGGAAGGCGAGGCCGATGAACAGCGCTCGAATACGTCGCATAGGTGTCATGGTTCTCCAACTCACGGTGATGGGGTTCTATGTAGCATAGGCCTTTCCGACGGACAAGCAATTGACGCCCTGTGGTGGTTCTCCGTCCAGGGTTGTCAACGCGCGCGGGCCTCCAGTATGCTTGGACCTCTTTCGGGAGGATGAGTATGCCAAAAGGAGCCATGACGCCGGCCGAAGTGGCCGACGCCTTATACAAGCTGATTCCACGCCGGGTTTCGGTTGAGCTGTTGAGCGAATATGGCATCGAGGGCCAGGAGGATCATGAGGAGACGATGACGCGGGAGCTCCTCTCGTTCACGCTCTACTGGGTTCATGCGGCCGTCAATGCCCACATTCCACGGAAGTACCGCGAGGTATTGTTCCAGCGGGTGCTGGAATTGATTCAGCAGGATTGGGCCGCGACGTTCAAGCTCGAGTCGGCGAAGTGGGAGGACTATCTGATCGAAATGGAGGAACGGCGCGCGCTCTATGCGCCGGTAGGGGATTACGAAGGCGGCGCCATCGCCGCCTCCGAGGAAATCTCAGATCTACTCGAAAGTCAGGGCCTGATTCAGCCCGAGGATCGGCCGAAGTTGCTCGTGCTCCTGCCCGATCTGGTGCCGCTGGACAAGTATCAGGAATTGCTGAGCCAGTGCGTGTAGGCTGTTGAAAAAGTCCGCCAGCGGCGTTCTCGCAAGACACGGCCGCCTCACCGACTCGGCGGCGTTCACAAACGTGACGCACTTTATTCAGTGCGTCGTGAACCTCAGCGGTTCAACGTACCCAGAGGGTACGCTTTCACCGCTTCGCTGGCTGCGGCCTTGCTGGACAGCCGTTTTGAACAGCCTACAATCGGTACTGAGATAGACGGTGAAAATCTGAGCGTTGCGACGTGCCCGTCGTGCTTACGAGGTTGTCATGGTCGGCTAGAGATACCGGTGTGACAGCACCTTCCCGCTATTGTCGAGTTCGTAGAGCAGCGGGGCTCCGGTTGGAATGTTGAGTTCCAGGACCTGCTCCCGGGTCAGCTGCTCGAGCTGCATCACCAACGCTCGCAGGCTGTTTCCATGGGCGGCGATAAGGATCGTTTCTCCTTTGAGCACGTAGGGCTTGATGCGGCTGTCGTAGTAGGGGAGCACCCGTTCGGCCGTATCCTTCAGGCTTTCTCCGCCCGGCGGTCGGACATCGTAGCTCCGGCGCCAGATTTTCACCTGCTCATCCCCGAACTTCTTGGCCGTTTCGGCTTTGTTGAGCCCCTGCAGCTCTCCGTACATGCGCTCGTTCAGCGCCTTGTCTTTTTCAATGGGAATGCCGGTCTGTCCGATCCCTTCGAGGACGAGTCGCAACGTTTCGTTGGCGCGGGCCAGCACGGATGAAAAGGCGCGATCGAATGTGAAGCCCGCCAGTTTTTTTCCTGCCGCCTTCGCTTCCTCAATGCCTTTCGGGGAGAGGGGGACATCCACCCAGCCGGTGAAACGGTTTTCCAGATTCCACTGCGACTCGCCATGACGAATGAGAACCAGTTTGCTCATCGTGCCTCGTCTCCTTGTCCGAAAGGATGGAACGGTTTCATGACAGGTTATGCGATTTCCCCTTCGCCCTGTCAAGCGGGATGAGCCCATTTATGCCTACCGTGGCTTCGTGGTGGTGAGTTGCAATCACATCAGGCAGTCAGTACCATGCCGCCGGTTTCTCCTCACGTCGGAGCGCATCGATGACGGAACGTTCCCCCTCAGACTCGACCCCCTTGCAGGAGTGGTGGCGCGCCATGGGACGGCGCCTGCAGGTTGAAGACCGGGTCGAGGCCTTTTTTCGGCGGGCGCTCGGGGTCAGTCAGGCGCTGGCTGGTGTGGCGCAGGCCGGTGGCGAGGTTGAATACGTCCTCTTTGTGCTGGTGCGCTACTGGATTCCCGTTGTGTTGCCGCCGCCCGGTCGGGAACGGGCCTCCAAGGGCGATCCGGATTACTGGCTCGAGTCCGAGCAGATTCTCAAAGCCGCCGCCGTTCGGTTGCGTGAGCTCAAGCCGTTGATCGAATTGCTGACGGTGGCCAATCCGTTGAGTACCGGAGGCCCTGACCACAGCCCGGCCCGCTCGCCGGTCGTCGAGGTGGAACTCGCCAACATGCTGCAGGGGATTGCCGAGTCGGCGGGGAGCTACGGAGGTCCGGATTACACGTCGGTCATCAAAACGTTCGACCCGGTTCCACTGCGACAAACGCAGCCCTTTAAACATAACAAGAAGAATAGCGCCGAGCTCTGGGTGGTCTTCTTGCTCCGCGAGCATTTCCGGAGCCTCGGTCTCGGCAAGGATCGCTACTGGCCGCTGGTGGCGGGGCTCTGCGCGGCAGCCGGCATCACCAATCCCAACGGGCAGCCCTACGGCCCCGACGAGCTCAAGTCCTGGTGGCAGAAGAACTGGCCGCGCACCTACACGCAACTGGAGCAGACTCAAGCCGCACCCGATCTCAGCGGAGCCGCCTATCAGCAGGATTTCGACTGGTTCGTGTCCTGGATCGAGTGGCAGCGGCGGCGTCTGTCCGAATAGCGAAGGCCTGTTTTTCGTGAGTCGACTTGGAGAGTGTATTCCGCTCCGAGGGTTCGGTTGACACAATGGCCGTCTGGCAATTTCGAATCGAGTTAGCGCCGAAGGCGGTGGCAGAGGCGAACTCATTGTGTGCAGGGATGGTTCTCACTCAAGAGCAGCGAGAGTCCATTGTGTGGTGGAGGGATCAGCGGTTACCCGTTACGCTGTTGCACGACGTGGAAAAGATGCTTCCCCCTGGGAAGGCATGGTCGAAGGATCTTGAAGCGTTCGGTAGCCTCGACACGTCGTGTTTAACGATTATGCGAGAGGGTGAGTCTCTTGTAGAAGTCCATTTCCGCTTTGACTTGCGAGAGGTAGCGATTGAATTGCTGGAGACTGCAGTGCAGTTTTCGCGAGATCTTCAGTGCTGGTTCATCAGTGAGGGCGGGAAAGTAATAGAGCCTGATTTGTCAGCTCTGAAAGATGAAATTCGGGAATCCTCTGCCTTTCAGTTTGTGAAAGATCCGTTAAGCTTCATATCCCGCCTGAAATAGGCGCCTCAGATTTGTGACAACTGTTGTCGGAAGGCTGGAGCCGACTTGTGAACGTTGTTTTGCTAGACGTGCGTGAGGCTGGCGGGGCGGGGTTTGGCGGGAGGATTCTTCGACCCGTCAGGCGGTCCGTCCTTGAACATGGCGACGACCAGGCCGATCTTCAGGACTAGGAGGCCGACGCCGACCCACACGACATACGGTTGCACGCCGCCTAATTCTCCCAACATCTGCAGTCTGGCTTCCCCACCTGTGGCCCGTTCGCCTTTGATCTTGGCGAGCTGCTCCTTGGCATGCCAGAAATAGATATAGTTGGCGCTGGCGCCTGCGATGACACGCCAGATGAGGTCGGCTGAGAGGTCCTGGGTGATATAGAATGCCATGGCCGGGCCGATGGCATAGATCAGGGCGTAGACGTACATCTTCCGGTAGAGAAACCAGAGGAAGGGCTCAAAGACGAAGGCTGGCCAGTGCCAGGTCAAGGCGAATTTGGGCCCGGACGGCCCCGTGAATTTCTTGAAGGTCTCCAGGTAGCGGTCGGCATTGGGGCCGATGAAGGCTTTCCAGAGCTCCGCATCCGTCTGCGGCGAAGGTACCGAGTCCGCCTCCACCACTGTTTCCCGGCTTTCAACGGCGAAGGCGCCGCCGCATTGGTGGCAAAAGCGGGCATCGTCCCGGTTTTCTTGTCGGCATTGTGAACAGGATTTCATACGGTCACCTTATCCCATCCGCCGTCTCTCCCCGTCAAGGGCGGCCCTGCGCAAGCGGCAGGGTTCGAAACAGACCGCCGGCCGCGCCAGGAGCCGCTGACGGGCGTTCGTTCGGTTGCTTTCACCTGTGCCCTATGGTAGCTTCGCCGACTCACGATGGGAAAGGTGTGCCATGCCGACGGGTGAGTTGCGTCTCAACGCCGAACAGTACTTGATGAACACCTATACGCGCCAGCCGATTTCGATCGTGCGGGGACGTGGCTCGAAGGTCTACGACCTGGAAGGCCGGGAGTACATCGACTTTGTGGCCGGCATTGCGGTCAATCTCCTCGGTCATGGACATCCGGACCTGGTGCTGGCGATTCAAAAACAGGTGCAGCACCTGATCCACACATCGAACCTTTATTATACCGAGCCGCAGGTGCGGCTTGCTCAGACCCTGGTCGAACATTCGTTTGCGCAGAAAGTCTTCTTCTGTAACAGCGGCGCGGAAGCGAATGAAGCGGCGATCAAGCTGGCCCGAAAGTATTCGTATGACAAGTACGGGGCCGACCGCTACGAGATCGTCACGATGACGAACTCCTTTCACGGGCGTACCATGGCCACCTTGACCGCCACCGGTCAGGAGAAGGTGCAGAAGGGGTTCGCCCCGCTCATGCCGGGTTTTTCATATGTAACGTTCAACGATCTCTCGGAAGTCGAGCGCGCCATCACACCGAACACCGCCGCCGTCATGTTGGAGCCCATTCAGGCTGAAGGCGGAGTGCATGTGGCCGATCGGGGCTATATGCAGGGCTTGCGCGACCTCTGCCGGGAGCGCGATGTGTTGCTGATTTTCGATGAAGTGCAAACCGGCATGGGGCGCACGGGCACGCTTTTTTGCTACGAGCAGTTCGGTATGCAGCCGGACATCATGACCCTGGCGAAGGGGCTGGGCGGTGGTGTCCCGATCGGGGCCTGTTTGGCGACGGAAGCTGTGGCGCGTGCCTTTTCTCCTGGGACCCATGCCTCGACCTTTGGCGGTAATCCCCTGGCTTGTGCGGCCGGGTTGGCTGTGTTGCGAGTCCTGTTGGACGGGAAGATTTTGGACCAGGGACGGCGCATGGGTGAGACCTTGGCCAAAGGGTTGGCCGTGCTGAAGGACCGGCATCGTTGCGTAAAGGAAGTGCGCGGCCTCGGTCTGCTTCAGGGTATGGAATTGGAGATCGACGGGAAAGCGGTTGTTGCCGATTGTCTGGCCCGCGGGTTGTTGATCAACTGCACCGGCGATCGGGTTCTGCGCTTCGTTCCCCCACTCATCATCACGGAGCGCGAGATCGATCGCTTGCTGGTCGCGCTTGCGCAGGTGTTGAGTCAGCGAACTACATCAAGCCACCATTAATCCTGTAGGGGCGCGTATGTCGCGGCGTCCGCATCGGTCATCCTCCCGGGCCGGTCTCGGGAAAGATTTTCTGGAACTGCTCTCGATCCCCGTCGCAGAGCTCACGGGGTTGTTGCGCCTGGCTGCGCAACTGAAAGTGAAGCAGCGTCGCGGGGTGTCCCATCCTCTGCTGCAGGGCCGCATGTTGGGCCTGCTGTTTCAGAAGCCTTCGACCCGGACGCGGGTGTCGTTCGAGGCCGGGATGAATCAGCTCGGTGGGCAGGCGATGGTGTTGCCGATGGGCGATATCCAGTTGTCGCGCGGCGAGAGTGTCGCCGACACGGCGCATGTCCTGTCTCGGTATCTGGACGCAATTGTCCTGCGCACCTTTGACCACGCGATTGCCGAAGAATGGGCCCGCGAGGCGAGTATTCCCGTCATCAACGGGCTGACCGATTTGAATCACCCTTGCCAGGCCCTCTCCGATCTATTGACTATTCAGGAAAAGAAACGGCGACTGAAAGGCATCAAGATCGCGTATGTCGGCGACGGCAACAATGTGACGAATTCTCTGATCGAGGCGGCGGCGAAGATGGGGATGACGATTGCCGTGGGTTGTCCGCCCGGGTATCAACCGGACCGGGGCATTGTGGATCGAGCCCGGGAGGAAGCCCTGCAGACCGGTGCGGTGATTGAAATCGGCGCCGATCCGTTTGTGGCCGTGAAAGATGCGGATGTGGTGTATACCGACGTCTGGATCAGCATGGGGCAGGAGCGGGAGCAAGCCAAGCGTCTCAAGATCCTGGCGCCCTATCAGCTCAATGCGCGACTATTGAAATGCGCGAAGCCGGATGCGCTGGTCATGCATTGTCTGCCGGCTCATCGCGGTGAGGAAATCAGTGCCGAGGTGTTGGATGGACCGCAGTCGGTGGTGTTCGATCAAGCCGAGAACCGATTGCACATGCAGAAGGCCATTCTGGTCAGGCTCCTCGGAAAGAAACCTGTACGGAGTACGTAAGTGAAAGGGAGTCGTATGAGTCGGTCATCGTACAAAAAAGTGGTATTGGCCTATTCGGGGGGCCTGGACACGTCGGTGATCCTGAAGTGGCTGGAAGAGGTCTATGGCTGCGAAGTCATCGCGTTTTGCGCCGACCTGGGGCAGGGTGAGGATCTGAAGGCCATCAAAAAGAAGGCGCGGTCTCTGGGCGTGAAAAAAGTTTACGTAGAGGATCTCCGCGAGGTGTTCGTCAAGGACCATGTGTTCCCCATGTTGCGCGGCAATGCGATCTATGAAGGCAGCTATCTGCTGGGCACGTCGATTGCCCGCCCGCTGATCGCGCGGCGCCAAATTGAAATTGCGGCCGATGAAGGCGCCGAGGCGGTCTGCCACGGCGCGACCGGCAAGGGCAACGATCAGGTCCGCTTCGAGTTGACCTACATGGCGTTGTATCCGCAGATCAAGATCATTGCGCCCTGGCGTGAATGGACCATGCGCTCGCGTCGTGAGTTGATCGAGTATGCAGAAAAACACGGCATTCCGGTCACGGCCACGAAGGCGAAGCCCTACAGCATGGACATGAACCTGTTTCACACGAGTTACGAGGGCGGCATTCTGGAAGATCCTTGGAAAGCCCCGCCCGAAGAGATCTTCGTGATGTCGGTCTCGCCGGAGCGGGCGCCGAACAAGGCCCGGGAAGTCGAGATCGAGTATGTGGCGGGTAACCCGGTGGCGGTGGACGGCAAGAAGATGAGCCCGGCCGCCTTGCTGTCCCATCTCAATAAATTGGGCGGCGAGCA
Organism: uncultured Nitrospira sp.; assembly: GCA_902500715.1. Classification (GTDB taxonomy): domain Bacteria; phylum Nitrospirota; class Nitrospiria; order Nitrospirales; family Nitrospiraceae; genus Nitrospira_A. Next base: position 58,192 of record CABVRO010000004.1, read on the forward strand.
TGGCGTCGGTCGCGTCGATCTGGTTGAAAACCGCTATGTCGGGATGAAGTCCCGCGGCGTGTACGAAACGCCCGGCGGCACGATTCTGCATGCGGCCCATCGAGGCCTGGAGTCACTCACGATGGACCGGGAAGTGCTGCATCTGCGGGATAGTCTGATCCCCCGCTATGCCGAGCTCATTTACTACGGATATTGGTATGCTCCGGAGCGGGAAATGCTCCAAGTCGCGATCGACGAAGCTCAGAAGGATGTCACGGGCACTGTTCGCGTGAAACTCTATAAAGGGACTTGCACGGTGGTGGGGCGGAAGTCTCCGCGTTCGCTCTATCGACTGGACATGGCGACGTTCGAAGAAGACGACGTGTACCGTCAGAAGGATGCGGAAGGGTTTATTCGTCTGAACGCACTCCGGTTGGCGATTCGGGCCCAGCGCAAGAAGAGGTCGAGGCGGTAATGGCGAAGTCCCAATCTGCCGGCGCGCGCGCCCGCAAGTCTATTCCTGTTCCGCAACAGTCCGGTCGTGCCTTGCCCAAAGGTAAGGCCTGGGGTGGCCGGTTCGCGGAACAAACCGACCGGTTGGTGGAGCAATTCACCTCTTCCCTGGCCTACGATCGGCGGCTCTATCCCTACGACATTCAAGGCAGTATCGCCCATTGCAAGACGCTCGAACGCGCAGGGGTGCTCACTGCCCGTGAGTCGGCGCAGCTCGTGCGGGGACTGCAATTCGTGAAGGTGGAGTTGGACGGCGGGCGGTTTCCCTTCTCGCCGCAGGACGAAGATATCCATATGGCGATCGAGCGCCGCTTGACTGAGTTGATCGGCCCGCTGGGTGGAAAGCTGCACACGGGTCGAAGCCGCAACGATCAGGTGGCCCTGGATCTACGTCTCTTTTTGCGCGATGTGCTTTCGACCCTGATGGGTCAATTGCAGGAATTCCGCCGAGTCCTCGTGGGGCAGGCCCGGGCGCATCTGGATGTCGTCATGCCTGGGTACACACATTTGCAGCGCGCGCAGCCGGTGCTGCTGGCGCATCATTTCCTGGCCTATGTTGAAATGTTCGACCGTGACCGGGGTCGGCTTCACGACTGTCGGCAACGGTTCGATGTGATGCCGCTGGGGTCGGGTGCGTTGGCGGGATCGAACTACCCGGTCGACCGTCGATACACCGCGGCACTCCTGGAATTCCCTGCGGTAACCCAGAACAGCCTCGATGCCGTCTCGGATCGTGACGCGGTGGTGGAGACGCTCAGCGCCTTGTCGCTGATCATGATGCATCTCTCACGCTTGAGCGAAGAATTGATTCTGTGGGCATCCCAGGAATTTCGCTACGTGGATCTGCCTGATACCTTCTGCACCGGTAGCAGTATGATGCCGCAAAAAAAGAATCCGGACGTGCCGGAGTTGGTGCGCGGAAAAACGGGTCGCGTTTACGGTCACTTGATGGGTACCCTGACGCTGCTGAAGGGATTGCCACTGAGTTACAATCGCGATCTTCAAGAAGATAAAGAAGCGTTGTTCGACGCTGTGGATACGACGGGGCACTCGCTGGTGCTTTGCACGGAGTTGATGCGGAGGCTGGTCGTCAATAAGACCGTCCTGGCCGAAGCGGCGGAAGGTGGCGGCATGCTGGCGACGGAGCTGGCCGATTACCTGGTGACGAGAGGTGTCCCGTTCCGGGAGGCCCATTCCATTACCGGCCAGATTGTGCGATTCTCACTCGAGCAGCATCGGCCACTTCAGCAGTTGACCTTGGAAGACTTGCGAGGTTTCTCCGCCCATTTCGGTGAGGACGTCTTGAGTTGTCTCACGGTGCGGGGCGCCATCGACCGGAAAGGTCAGATCGGTGGCACGGCGAGACGGCGTGTGGAGGCGCGGATCAAGGAGCTTGAGAAGGCGTTGAAGGGATGAGGCTCGTCAGGGCATGTGGCCCGGGAGTCAGGAGTCGTGCCGTCGGTGCAGTGTGGATTGTTGCGGGATTGGGCGGATGCGGAGTATTGGGTGCGCCGATCCCTCCTGAAGATGTCGGCGTAGCGCCGGTGATGGAGCGACAGTTGAGACGTGAAGGGCTGTTGGCACCTGGCGCGAATGTATGGGGATCTGCGTCCAGGCCCGGCGCGCCGAGCGCCGTGACCGTTGAAGAAGCTCCGATTCCTCCGGACCCCGACCCGTTGCCGACTCCGCCACTGAGAACGATGGGCACGCGATAGACGTGAGGCTGGGGCGTGGCCCCGGTTTTAGCCGGTCGTCGCTGTGGTTATTGGACGTATTCTCCGGGGCAGGTATTGAATTGTTGATCGAGGATGACCACCATGAATGACTTTCAGTATCGGGAAGGTGAACTTTATTGCGAGGATGTGCCGCTCTCGCGCATTGCGAAAGAGGTCGGGACCCCGTGTTATGTGTATAGTCACCACACGCTCGTCCGGCACTTCCGTGTCTACGATAGTGCCTTTCAGAACATTCCTCACATTGTCGCCTTTGCTATGAAGGCCAATTCCAATTTGGCGGTACTTCGTCTGATGGCCAAGGAAGGGAGCGGTGTCGATATCGTCTCCGGAGGAGAGCTCTTTCGTGCGCTGAAGGCAGGGGTGTCTCCCGGCAAGATCGTCTTTGCCGGGGTCGGGAAGAAGCCGGAGGAAATCCGCGACGCCTTGAAGGCGGATATTCTGATGTTTAATGTCGAATCTTCCGCGGAGCTGCAGGCCATCAACGACGTGGCGGCGTCCACGGGCGTCAAGGCGCGAGTGGCCTTACGCATCAATCCCGACATCGATCCGAAAACGCATCCGTACATTTCCACGGGCTTGAAGAAAAGTAAGTTCGGGATTGCAGCGGATCGTGCCATCGAGGAATTCAAGGCAGCCGCAGCGTTCAGCCACATCGAAGTGGTGGGTTTGCATGCACATATCGGGTCGCAATTGACACAAGTCGCCCCCTTCGTCGAGTCGCTGAAGAAAGTGTTGGCGATGGTGCAGACGCTGGCCGAGCAGGGAATCCCTATTCGTTATCTGAATATCGGCGGTGGCCTGGGGATTACGTATTCCGACGAAACCCCTCCGGAACCCAAAGATCTGGCGGCGGCGATTTTCCCGCTTGTGCGTGACCTGCAGTGTATCCTGATCATGGAGCCTGGTCGCGTGATTGTCGGAAATGCCGGCGTGTTGCTCACGAAGGTGTTGTATACGAAGGACGGCGAAACCAAACGGTTCCTGATTGTGGATGCGGCGATGAACGACCTGATTCGCCCCAGCCTGTACGATGCACATCACGATATAAGGCCGATCTACGAAAATGTCGCGCGCGCCGCGAAGCAGACTGTGGATGTGGTCGGGCCCGTGTGCGAGTCCGGCGATTTTTTGGCGAAAGATCGGGTGATGCCGGAAATGAATGCCGGAGATCTCATGGCCGTGATGAGTGCGGGCGCCTACGGGTTTGTCATGTCCTCGAATTATAATTCGCGACCTCGTGTGCCGGAGGTGCTGGTTCATGAGGGACAGATCCATATAATTCGAGCGCGAGAGAGTTACGACGACCTGGTGCATGGCGAGCAGATACCGGCGTTTCTTTCCTAGGTTTCAGTATTTACTGTCTTCCTTATGGAGCCTCCCATGTTCACAGGATCTCTGGTCGCCATTGTGACGCCGTTTAAGAACGGTAAGCTCGATGAAAAGTCCCTCGGGGACCTCATCGAATGGCAGATTACCAGCGGTACGCAAGGGATTGTCCCCTGCGGCACTACCGGCGAGTCTGCCACGTTGACACATGCCGAGCACGATCGTGTGGTGGCGTTTACGGTCGAAGTTGCCAGACGACGAGTTCCGGTGATCGCGGGAACGGGATCCAATAGCACTCAGGAAGCGATCGCTCTGACCAAGCACGCGAAAGCCGCGGGAGCCGATGGCGCACTGCTAATCACGCCCTATTACAATAAACCTACGCAGGAAGGGCTGTTTCTGCACTACAAGGCGGTCGCGGAGGCGGTCGATTTGCCCCTTGTTCTCTACAACATTCCGGGGCGAACCGGCGTAAATATGATGCCAAACACCATCTCACGCTTGACGGTGTGCCCAACGATTGTCGCCATTAAAGAGGGAAGCGGCTCGGTTCAGCAGGCATCCGAAATCATACAGCTTTGCGGGGAGCGTCTGACCGTGTTGGCAGGAGATGATGCGTTGACCCTGCCGATGATGGCCGTGGGTGGCAAGGGCGTGATTACGGTGACGGCCAATCTGGTACCCACTGCTATGGCCGAGTTGGTCAATGCATTTTTGGCCGGTCGAGTTGGTGATGCGCGGGCGATGCACTATCGGCTCTATCCGCTGTTTACAGCTCTCTTTTATGAAACCAACCCCATTCCTGTGAAAGAAGCGTTGCATATGATGGGCAGGATCGACCGCGAGATGCGGTTGCCGTTGTGCCCAATGGGAACCGACAATAGAGAAAAACTTCGGCATGTGATGAAAGAGGCCGGGCTGGTGTAGTCGGTCTGCTGCCGGTAAAGGTTATTGTTATGATCAAGGTTGTTATTACTGGTGCTGCGGGACGGATGGGTTCCTGCCTTGTGTCCTTGGTAAAAGATTCTGCATTCTTGACCCTTGCAGGAGCTGTGGAGGGCAAGGGGCATCATGCTGTGGGGGAAGACTCCGGTGAAGTGGCTGGTTGTGGGCGAACAGGTGTGCCGATCGTCGACGATCTTTCCAGTTTGATGGAGCGTGGGGAGGTCGTGGTGGATTTTACAACGCCTGCGGCAACTCTTGGGCATTTGAAGATTGTGGCGCAGCACCGACGTGGCATTGTGGTTGGGACAACCGGGTTTTCATCGTCAGAGTTAGATGAGCTCCGAAGTGTGAGTAAGCAGATCCCTTGCGTGTTTTCCCCCAATATGAGTGTGGGGGTTAATGTGATTTACAAGGTGATCGCCGAAATGGCCAAGACCCTCGGGGAGGACTACGATATTGAAGTGATCGAAGCCCATCACCGCCTGAAGAAGGATGCACCGAGTGGTACTGCACTCAAAATGGCGGAGGTCTTGGCTCGCGCAGTCAATCGAGACCTTGGTCAAGTCGGCGTTTATGCGCGAAAAGGACTTATCGGTGAGCGGAAGAGGGGCGAAATCGGAATTCAGACCATTCGAGCCGGAGACATCGTCGGAGACCATACCGTGATATTTGGAACGATGGGCGAACGAATTGAGCTCACTCATCGTGCGAGTAGCCGGGACACATTTGCCAGAGGAGCCCTCCGAGCCGCCCGCTGGGTCGTGAAGCAGCCACCCGGTCTCTATGACATGCTGGATGTATTGAGCCTCAAGTAACAAATCCCCCTGAGGCCGCCTTTTTATTCCAAGACGCCTGGAATGATTGTGTGCTCCTGATATGAGAATGCATTTTTCGCTGGGAGCACTTCCTGATTTTGTAGAAAACGTAAAATCCTGGGGGATGGGATAGAAAAACTGGGCAGGCCTGGCAGTTAGCTCAACACATTGGCTAGCAGGGTAAAGGGGAGGATTGCTTTGCGATGAGAGAGGCATCAAGTCCGGAGTGGACAAAAGACCACAGGAAGCTGGTATAAACCAGCTTCGGCTCAACGCATCTGAGCGTCCTGTGAAGTTTTGTCATTGCGACGGGTTAATGTCGTGACGTGATCGGTCTCGGTTCTGCGTCAGCTGCTTTTCGTCGGCCACAGTTGAGGCACGCAAGGACTGTGATCGCCAAGCCAGCATTCAGGTCAACCGCCCGTTCCGGCAACATTGTTCCGCGGCATTTGTCACATTTATGCATTCCTGGCTTATAACATTGCGCTGTAGGATAAACCATCCATCTGAAGTACTGTATAAGGATGGGAAAAGGCCCCTCCTAGACACAAAAGCATCTGGGCCATTTGGTCCTAATATTACCCCTTACGGGATTGTTCCTGCTAGTAAGATGGCTAGGAAGGGGCCGTCACCGTATTCTGAGCATGGACGCTGGCCTGATATTTAGTGGCGTTGGCAGGGTACACTACCATGTATAGATTATTGCTGGTTTCCGGGTTACTCGTGCTCCTCTACTATCTGCTTCGCAGGGCAATTAGAAAAATGAAAGAGGATGGCGGGGCGGTAAGCCTTCAAGAAGAGCAGGTGGCTGGAAATCAAATGATTCAAGACCCTGTGTGCCGCGTCTTCATTCCTCGTGGCAGTGCGGTGAGAGAGGAGATCGGAGGGCAGACCTATTATTTCTGCAGTCGTAGTTGCGCCGATACGTTTCAGAAGCAACTTTCTAGTTAGCAGCCTGAATAGCTAGAGTCCGAGACCGTTTCGTCCTTACTGAAAAACAAAATCAACTGGCATTCGTTTGCCTTAAAGTTAAATAGCGGCGGCCCTGCTTTCCCTCCCGCAATTCGATTGTAGGTCCACTTCTCTCCACCGAAGAATCGGGACGTCTTAGCATCTGGAGCGCCCAATTCTTTTTCAATCCACGCACGATCTTTCCCCTGATAGCGAGTAAGCGAGGCATCGAGGTAAGGATTGTGACTGCAGGCTCCGGTCAGGAGGGCGGTCGCTAGGAGCCAGGCTGATTTGCGCATGCAGATTGTCCTCCTGAATCCGGGGTGCAAAGCGCGGCACTAGTGTTCATTGCAGGAAAAATCTTAGCGTTCACCGGTCTCATCTGTCAAACAAGTCTAGCACGACCGCCCTGACTTATTGCCTTGTTATCGAGTTGCCTCTACAATAAGTCAAGGACCAGTGGGTTCGAATGCTCAGAGCGAGGAAAGGATCTTAAATGCAAATCTATCTTGATACGGCCAATGTGAAAGAAATCCAAGAGGGTGCCAACCTGGGCCTTATCGACGGTGTAACAACTAATCCTTCGCTTGTTGCCAAGGAAGGGCGCAGTTTCAAAGAGATGCTACTGGAAATCTGTAAGATGGTCGATGGTCCGATCAGCGCGGAGGTGGTTGGTGTCGAATCCGAGGCCATGGTCAAAGAAGGGCGAGAGTTGGCCAAGGTTCACAAGAATATCGTGGTGAAGGTTCCCCTCATCCCGGAAGGTCTTCGGGCCACAAAGAAGCTTTCGGCAGAGGGGATTCGTGTGAATGTCACCTTGTGCTTCTCCCCGACGCAGGCCTTGCTGGCCGCGAAGGCGGGCGCGTGGTGTGTCTCGCCATTCATCGGTCGTCTCGACGACGTGAGTTCGGATGGAATGGCACTGATTCGCCAGATCGTCACGATTTATAAGAACTACGATTATAAAACGCAGGTCCTCGTCGCGAGCGTCCGGCATCCGCAGCACGTCGTCGAAGCAGCGTTGGCCGGGGGGCACATTTGTACGATGCCTTACGCCGTGTTTCAGCAGCTTGTGAAGCATCCGCTGACTGACAGTGGGCTGAAGAAGTTTCTGGCCGATTGGGATGCCATGGGAAAGAAATAGACTTTCGAAGCGGCTACTCGCGCAAGGGTTTCACGGCAATTTTCTGCTGGGCCTTGAGAAACATGCGGTGGAACATTGGTCGAGTCAACTTGCCGGTGAACGTGTTTTGCTGGCTGGGGTGGTATGAGCCGATCAAGGTCACGCCCCACGGTAAATCGTAGACGACCTCGTGCCCAAATTGAGGGCGTAGCCCAGGGATGCCTAGCCCCAATTCATGGCTCGCTTTGAGATAGTGATCGAAAGCAATCTTGCCCAAGGTGACGACCACACGCATACGCTTCAATAGCCGTAGTTCGCGCTGCACAAATGGCCGGCAAGCCGTGAACTCATCAGCTGCCGGCTTGTTTGCCGGAGGCGCGCATCGGACGGTCGCGCCGATATAGCAGTCTGTGAGAGTGAGGCCGTCACCCGCATGTATGGATGTCGCCTGGTTGGCGAACCCGAACCGGTGCAACGCTTCATACAGCCAATCCCCACTACGATCTCCGGTAAATACGCGTCCGGTTCGGTTCCCTCCATGCGCCGCGGGCGCGAGCCCCAAAATGTAGAGTCTGGCGTTGGAATCTCCGAATCCAGGGACCGGCTTACCCCAATAGGACCAATCGCGGAATTGGCGTCGTTTATCCCTGGCCACCGCTTCTCGGTAGGCAACCAGCCGAGGGCAGCGCATGCAGACGACAATGTCGTTGTTGAGTATCGAAAGTGCGGACATTAGAAGGGGAGTGTAGCAAAACCACGAGTTGCTTGTCCCTCGATGAGCTTGTTGCTAGCATGGGCCATCAGTCGTGACGAAAGGATAACAGGGGGATGCGGAACAAAGCGCAGGGTGTTCAGGTATGTCTAGCGTGGGTGGCAATGCTGTTCGGACTGTTTTCCGCCATGCCGGTGTCATCGGCGGATTCGAACTCTGTCGCGTTGGCCGGCGCTAGGGCGGAGGAGAACCGGAGTGCCCAGGAGTCCGATCAGGTGCCGGTTCCGCCGCCAGGCGAGTCGGAGTTGGTGCCCGAACTTGAAGATCGACTGGTCATTCTCCCCGAAATCAAGCGGGAAGGAGAGCGCTTCTTCCTTAGCTCCTTCAAGTTGCCCGATAAGCTGACGTTCGCCGGGCAAGCGATTCCGCTGGATAACTGGCAGGTGCGCGAGCGGATCGAGTACGAATTCTATCAGTTCCTGGAGGATCAAGGTGAAAGCATCATTCTGGCGAAACGGACAGGTCGATGTTTTGCGCCGGCTGAAAAACAGCTGGCTGAGGCCGGATTGCCGGATGACTTGAAGTATATGTTGCTGGTCGAGAGCAAGTGTATCGCGGCTGCGTATTCACGGGCCAAGGCATCAGGGCCATGGCAGTTCATTAATTCCACAGGGCGACGGTATAAACTCCATAACGAACGCTGGCTGGACGAACGGCGCAATCTCGAAATGTCCACCGAAGCCGCCATCAAGTATCTACGGTATCTGCGGGACCTGTACCAGGGAGATTGGTTCCTGGCGATGGCGTCCTACAATGCCGGGGAAGATCGCGTGCGGAAATTGATCAAGGAACAGAAGATCAATGACTACTGGCGCATGCACGGTCCACGAGAGACCATGAGGTATGTGGCGCGCATCATTGCGGCGAAAGAAATCTATTCCCAGCCGGAGAAGTATCTTGGTCTCACCAAGAAGGATCTCTACCCTCCCCTTGAAACAGAAACGGTGACGGTGACCGTCAAAGAGCCGCAACGCCGCCTCACGGCGATCGCCGAGGAATACGGAACCTATTTTCTGGAATTGAAGATGCTGAATCCCGAATTCACGAAGGACTACTTGCCAAAGGGTACCTACCAGGTTAAGGTGCCGAGACAGACTTGTCCGAATCGCTGTTTCAAGCAAGACAAGCTTCCATAGTACCCATGATACAAGTCGGAGTCTCGCAGCCCAGAGCACGAGCCCTCTTTGCAACACTGTTTTGTGCGGGGCTGCAGGCTGTCGATCCGTACGCGGCGGTGTGCCGTCAGGTCCGCTTCCGGCGCGGGCAACTCACCATCGGTCTGCAGCGCTATCCTCTTTCAGAACACCAGCGGCTTGTGGTGGTCGGGGCCGGGAAGGCGTCGGGTCGCATGGCTCAGGCGTTGGAGCGGCAGCTGGGGGCGAGGATCGACACCGGACTGGTCGTGGTGAAATACGGGCATGGTGCTCCGACGAAGAAAATTCGCATCCTGGAAGCCGGGCATCCGGTTCCGGACGAGGCGGGGCTCCAGGCCAGCCGTGCGATGATGGCATTAATCGGGACGCTGAAATCGGACGACCTGCTGATTGTCCTCTTGTCCGGCGGTGCCTCGAGTCTCCTTCCCTCCCCCGCTCCTGGGGTCACCCTCAAGGCCAAGCAGCTGACGACTAAGCTGCTGTTGCGGTCTGGAGCGACCATTCACGAAATGAATGCGGTTCGCAAGCACTTGTCTTGTGTAAAAGGCGGGCAGCTTGCCGCAGCGACCTCCGCGCGTGTGGCGAGTGTGATCCTCTCGGATGTGATCGGCAACGATCTTGGTACGATCGGATCTGGTCCCACCGCGCCTGACCCCACAACATTTCGGGACGCCTGGCGGATACTGGAGCAATACGAGGTTGCCACAAAAGTTCCGGCCTCGGTACGTCGACGTCTGGAAGCGGGCATGAAGAAGAGCCTGCCCGAAACTCCCAAGGCCGGCGCCGCACTCTTTCGTCGTGTAGACAATCTGCTCATTGGAGACAACCGAGCGGCTGTCGATGCCGTCGTGACGGCCGCGAAGAGGGGGCGGTTGCAGACACTTGTCCTTTCCACTACCGTGACAGGGGAGGCTCGCGAACTCGCCAAGTTTTTCGGCGCGATGGCCCGGGAGATTGCGCTGCATGGTCGCCCGATGGCTCGACCCTGTTGTGTCATCGCCGGGGGGGAGCCCACGGTGACGATTCGAGGGCAGGGGAAGGGCGGGCGAGCCCAGGAGTTCGCCTTGGCGGCGGCATTGGAGATTGCCGGGTTGCCTGATGTGTGGGTGGCAGGGTTTGCCACTGACGGCACAGACGGACCGACGTCCGTCGCAGGGGCCGTGGTAGACGGGGAAACGGTTGCAAGGGCTCGGCGCGCCAAGCTGGATCTGCTCAACGCACTTCAGGGCAACGATGCCTATCCGTGCTTTAAGAAACTCCGTGCTCATATTGTGACTGGTCCGACCGGAACTAATGTGAACGATCTTTACCTCCTCCTCGCACTCTAGCTAGTATCCCCCTCTATGGCTGATCCGTTCATTCTCTCTCTGGATGAGAGTAGTGCGCTCTATCTGGTCGGCGGCAAGGCTGCGGGCCTGGCGAAGGTACGCACTGCCGGTTTTCCTGTGCCGAAGGGGCTGTGCGTGACGACCGCAGTCTATCAACAGGGCCTGGATCGGGCCGGGGTCGATGCGCCGGCGATCTGGATGAAACTGCCCGGCTTGTCTGTGGAGCAACGGTCACAGGAGCTGGCACGAATTCAGCAGCTCTTGCTGGATCAGCCCTGGCCGACAGGATTCCCGGCCGACCTGGAAACACGACTGACAAGGCTGGGCGGCGATTCCTCGACCAGGTGGGCCGTCCGGTCCTCGGCCACGAATGAGGATGCTGCGGATATGAGCGCCGCCGGTCTGTACCGCACGACGCTGGGCGTGCCCCCGGCGGCTGTGCTGCAATCCATTCGCGATTGCTGGATTTCGTTGTGGAATGAGCGGGTGGTTCAGTATCGGTGTCGCCCGGGCGCCGACCGGCCTTGTCCTGCCATGGCTGTCGTCATTCAACCCATGCTTAGCGCACAGGCAGCAGGCGTCGCCTACTCTATTCACCCCGTCACAGGTCGAACGTCTCAGGTATCGATCAATGCCGTGCCAGGACTGGCCCTCTGCCTGGTCAATGGAGAGGTGACGCCGGATCAGTATGTGGTGGAGGTCTACGAGGACGATCATCGACCGTTCCGCATACGACGACGCATGCTTGCTCAGAAACGGAAGAAACTGACGGCCACACCTGGAGGTGTGCAGGAAGAGTCGATTCCCGAGCCGGAGCAACGGCAGTCTTGCCTGGCAGACAAGCAACTGTTCGAGTTGGCACGGATGTCCAAGCGCATCGAAGTCGCGTTTCGTCAACCGGTCGACATCGAGTGGGTGTGGGAAGTGGAGCGACTCTGGATCGTGCAGGCCCGTCCGATTACCGCCGTTCGACCGTGGCCCTCTCTGACCAATGACGAATGTGAATGGACGCGGGCCAATTTCAAAGAAACCCTGCCGGAATTACCCAGCCCGTTAGCCCGCATTATTCATGACTGATGGTCAGAGGGGCAGTGGCCGCCATGTTGGAG
>CABVRO010000005.1 GCA_902500715.1 uncultured Nitrospira sp.
CCACGCCGGTGACCATCATCTGCAATCCGCCGCCGGCGCTGCTGGTGGACACGTACATATCCACGCCTCGCTTGGGATCACCCTGCGCCGCCCGGTTGGGGGTGATGATGCGGTCGCCGTCCAGAATCGTCCGGCCCGAGAGTTCTTCAATCTCAGCAATGGCGTTCAACACACCACGGGTGACGTCTTCAAACGGGGCTTCGACGGTCGTCGGGGCTTCACCACGGTAGGTCTGGCGATACTCCTCTCCGATCTTTTCGATCAGAATGGCTTTGGTGGTGGTGCTGCCGCAATCGGTCGCGACGATGACATTCAGGGGATGAGTCACTGCTGATGCCGCAGGCGAAGGAGGCTGTTCCGTCATCGAGCGGGAGCTCCTTCGGGAGCCGCGGCCTTGGCTTCGATGAGGGCGGTCAGCCGGTGAATGGAGTCGCGCCGTTCCAGCAGGCGCGCGATCTGGGCGATTTCCGTGCCGGTCAGCACACATTCCACGACGGGTGCCAGGAAGTGCAGCGCCTGGCTGCCGAGGAAGTTCATGGGGCCCATCGACTCGAGAAACAACGTGGCCGGTGCGACCATGCCGCGCGAGACGACGGCGTCGGCGACCCGTTCGAGCAGGGCCAGGTCATCGATCGTGAAAGCGGCTTGTTCAGGACGCACGGCAAACGCGTGCCGGAGACCGGCTCGAAGATCCTGTGCGCGACGGGATAAAAAACCAGCGGAGAAGGCAGACATAAGTGCTTGTGAGATCAGCTTAAACGGTTCGTTTCGGCATTATATGAAGGGGCATCGGGAGAGTCAATCAATGGGGAGCCTGGATGCGGGTTGTACTCTTGCGTAGGGCGTCAGCCCTGGCAACTCGAGCCTGTCAAATCGGAAGGGAGAAAGGCGGTATCTGCGGAACGGCGTGCTATGCGGGCTCGTCGGTGGGCGCACCATCGAGGGGTTGCAACTCGGAGACCGTCAGCGTCACGACGCCGAACGCTTCTTCCACCAGTCCACTCACGACATACGCACGGTTGGGCGCGAGGAGCTGATAGCAGCGTCGATAGACGTTCGGAAAGAGTGTGGCGTCGTAGAGAGCCGTCGTGTCTTCGAGTGTGATGAATTCCATGGCCTGACCGCGTTTCGTCTCCACCGGCTTTTCCGTGACGAGCCATCCCACCATCGTGATTCGGCAGCCGATGTAGCGAGGCATATGCGATGCCGGAACCGGCTTGAGCCGCTCGATTCGATCGCGATAGAGGGTCAATGGGTGGCGGCTTGCGAGAAAGCCGAGCGACTCGATCTCATGAGCCAGCTTGCAGGACTCCGCGTAGTCCTCCGGCACAGGAAGCGGACCGGCGCGGGCCTGCTCTTTCGCATACAACCGCCAGAGCAGCGCAGGTCTCGTCAACTCGCCGGCGAGGGAATCGCAGCAGCCGGCGCGGATCAACGTCCTGGCTTGCGCAGGATCGGGATCGATGCGTGTCTGAAAGTCTTGGAACGAGCGGTAAGGACCGGCTTGCGTCCGTTCCTTCACGATACGCTCGCCGAGGTCTTTCTGAAGCGTCTTCACCTGCATCAAGCCGATTCGCACGCGATCCCCTTCGCCGCGATAGGCCCAATCGCTGGCGTTCACATCCGGCGGCAGGATCGCGAGTCCCATGCGGCGCGCTTCCGAGACATAGGCGAAAGCGGAATAAAATCCGCCCTGATTGCTGATGACGGAGGCGATGAACTCCGCCGGATAATGGGCGCGCAGGTAGGCGGACTTGAAAGAGACCTGGGCATAGCTGGCCGAATGGGGTTTGCAAAAACTGTAGCCGGCGAAGCTCATGATCATCGTCCAGATCTTGGCGATCGTCTCCGGCGCGGCGCCGTTCTTTGCGGCGCCGCGGCAGAATTGGTGATGGTAGTCGCGCAGCTGACGCGCCTTGTGTTTCTTGCTGATGACTTTCCGAAGTTGATCGGCATCTTCCACGGAAAAATCGGCGAGAGCCATCGCCACCTTCGTCACATCTTCCTGATACACCATGATGCCATGGGTTTCTTCTAAGATAGGCCCCATCGATGGATGGAGGGGCTCATATGGCTGACCATGGGCCCGCTGTACAAAATCATGCATGCACGTAAGGGCCGCCGGCCGCACCAGCGAAGAGACAATCACGAGATATTCAAACACGTCGGCGACCGCACGACGACGGGGTGGCATGCGGAGCCAGAGTTTCCGGAGCAGCAGCCTGGTGGCGGGCGATTCGACGTAGAAGCAGCCGATCGTGTCGCCTCTGCGGATCAGCTCCATAGTGGCCTCGTCTTGAAGCGGGTCCCAACCGGCATAATCGATCATACGTCCGGTATGGCGGGCGATGGCCTCGAGGGCATCGCGAATGACCGCAAGCGAGCGGTTGCCCAAGAGGTCAATCTTGACTAGGCCCGCCTCTTCCGTTTGATCCTTTTCCCATTGGATGACCGGCAGTCCCTTGGCCGTGAATTCGACCGGCGCATAGCGCCGGATTTCATCCGGCACGATCACGACGCCGCCGCAGTGTATGGAAAGATGTCGAAAATGGTTCTGCGCCCGTAGCGCCTGTCCGAGGATCTCAGGCCAAGGCGCTTTGAGCCGCAAGGTCTGTGTGAGCCGGATGAGCCATTGTTGTTCGGTCGGCGGAGAGGGAGCAGTCAGGATGGCCTGCTGGCGGCAGACCCGTGCGGACATTGCGCCGATTTCGTCTGCCGGCATACCGTAGACCTTTGCCGTTTCGCGTATGGCCGCGCGGAACCCCAAGCTGTTCTGATTCGCCACCATGGCCGCTTGATGCTCGCCGTATTTCTGGAACACCCAATCCAGGATGCCGTCACGTGTGTCCCAGGGAAAATCGATGTCGATATCGGGCGGATCTTTTCGCCCAGGATTCAGAAATCGCTCGAAGAACAAATGGTGCTTGAGCGGATCCACGTGCGTGATCTTGAGGCAATACGAGACGATCGAGGCAGCCACCGACCCCCGACCGCACGTTAATGTCTCCTGTTCGATGATTTCCCTTACGATCAGGAAATAATGCGCGAAGCGTTTCTCTCTGATGACGGCAAGTTCCTTCTCGATCCGCGCGCGCACGTCCGGTGAAATCGTCCCATATCGTTCCTGCGCGCCGTTATAGGTCTTCTCCTTGAGCGCCGCAAAGGCCTCGTCTTCGCTGAATCGGCGAAAGGCCGGGAAGATCGTGTCGCCGAACTGCCAGTCGCTGTGACAGCTTTGGGCGATGCGAACGCTGTTCTCCAGCGCCTCAGGAACATGCGGCAGCTCCGCCGCCATGCGGCCTGGCGAGATGAGCCATTGGCGAGGGCTGCAGCAGGCTTCCTCCGGCAGCCGCGAGAAGGTGGTATTGTGCGCAATGGCGCGCAACAGGCGATGCGTCGGAAAGTCATCCGGTCGGACAAAATACACGCGGTTGGTGGCGACGGGCGGCAGACCCAGGCGGCGGCTGAGCTGCAGCGTCTGTTGCATGGCAGGTCCCGGCGTCAATTCGACGTAAAGTTGCTGTCGGTCCTCCGTGGCCCAGTTTGCCAGAGCAACGGCATCGTCGGTCGCGACGATCAATCCGCTGCGATGGCGCGCCACGGCCTCGATGAACCTGAACGACGGATCGCAATGCCGCTCGGACAGCAGGCGGCACAGGTTGGCATAGCCGTCTGGAGTTTCGACCAACAGTAGGGCGCGGTGGTCGCCGGTCGTCAATTCGGCGCCGAGGATCGGACGGATGCCCTCCTGCTTCGCCTGTTCGAGGAATCTGACGGCGCCGTAGAGCCCGTTCGTATCGGTCACGGCCATGGTTTGGAGTCCTTGCCGCCGGGTTGCCGCACACAGCTCTTCCAGTGACGACACGCCGCGCATGGCCGAATAGTCCGAATGCACGTGCAGGTGCACGAAGGGCGTGGTGGTCATGGCAAGGTCTTTCCCCAAGCGATCGCCCGTTCGCCGAATTTTGCGCGAATCGCATCAAGGACAAGAGAGAGTCGATGGGATGCCGGCTGGACCGTCATGGCCGGCTCGTCGAAAAGCCGCAGTTGCTCGGCAAGCGGTTCCAGGCAATCGGCCCGCATTACGATTCGCTGGACCCTGACTCGGCGTCGGAAACATCGGACAAAGAGCTGGACGAGCACGGGCTGGAGATCCGCCTCCCAATAGGTGCCGCGCGGCATGGTTTGCTGCGTCGCCTGCTCCGTCTGGTCGCTGTGGCGGAGCGCCAGCGACAGACGCCTGCAAACGCGCCGTTGTTGCCGGAGCATAGCGCAAATCCGTTCGAGCAGATGGGACAGCCGTCCCAGGATGAGTCGATCGTCGATGTCGTCCGGATTGAGGGTGAGAGATTGTTCGATCAGCGGCTGTTCGATTGATGGGCGGACGGGCGAGTGGTCAATACCCATGGCCCAGTCATGCAGCACGACGGCAGCGGTCCCGAGCACCGCTTCCAGCTGGGCCAATGACACGTCGGCGATGGATCCCAAGGTTCTCAGATTCAGATCGTCCAACCGGCGGAGAATATGCGAGGCCTGCATCCGGTTGAGTCCCGGCAGCAGTGTGGCAGGCAAGGGAGCGAGAAAGGCTCGCTCGGAGCCGGAATAGATCGAACGCATCTGCGGTGGCTTCTCCAGCGTCGTCGCCGCCAGGTGCGACACGAGTTTGTTCATGGCCATCCCTATTTGACTGGGCCATCCCCATTTGACCGTCAGTTCTCGTTCCAGGCGGGCGGCCGTATCGATGGGGCGTCCGAAGAGTCGTTGTGTGCCGGTGAGGTCCAGAAATAGCGAACCGGGTTGGATTGATTCCCACACAGGTGCAAAGGGTAGGATCGCCTGTTGCAATTCGCAATGCGCCGACCGCACCAGCGCCGGGTCCGGCGGTACCACGCGGATGCCCGAGCATAATCGGCGCGCCAGTTCCACGGTCATGCCGGAATGGATGCCTTCCTGCGCGGCTTCCCACGATACTTCCTGCACCAGTGCGCGACGCGTATGGACCGGTGCCAGGACGATCGGTCTTTTGCGCAACGAAGCCTCGCGGGTCTGCGCGAGCGCGATTCCGAAGGATGGAATCTGGAGACAGAGGATATGGCGTTCCATGGGAGCCATTGTAAATGTAACCGATGGTTACATTCAAAGGGTGAGGATTGTTCGGCGGCATGGCCTAGAAGCTCATGAAATGTTTACGGTTTCCTGCTCTCTCCCGAGGGGTCGCCGGATGCCGGTGAGCAATTCATTCCGGCGAAGGGATTCAGCGGGTTGACGCGCGGTGAGCAACGTTGCGATTCGGAGGCGGCCTTCTCGGGGGCGTCCTTCAAACCGGACGGCGATAACGCGGGATCGCCGGGACCGGGTTGGCGGGGAACCATCGGTGCGGTCGAGATGGACGGCGGAGTTGCATTCGACGGCAGCTCCATCTGTGGCGGTGCGGTCGGCTCGACCGGAGGGGTGAATCCTCCTGGGAGCGGGGGCGTGGCGGTGTCGATGGCGACGCAGCCCGGCTTGCCCTTCGGCTGGTCCGTCAGGACCGTGCTGCCATTGGCGCCTTGGCAACGATAGACCTTCGCGATTGCCTTGCTCGGCAGGAGTAGTGCGAGCAGGGTGAGAAGGAGGACATGAACCCAGCGCATCGTCAATTCTCCGATGCCAGATCCTGTCTAGCCCGGACTATTCATAAATACCTGCTCCGGCGTCCGATCCTCTCGCCCGGCGAGGCTGTTCTCGTTCGGCCTCCTCGACGGACTGCGAGTACGCCTGCGTCGGCCTCACATGCGAGCAGCCTCGCCGGGCTTCCGCCTCGAACGCCTCGCGACGGTATTTACGAATAATCCTGGCTAGTGAAGGCTCAGATTCGAACGATCAGGTTGTGGACCTGGAATGGACTATAGGCGCGAGGTCGAGGAGAGTCAATCTCGCCGAGGGGTGGCGGTGGGCTTGTGGCGTCCCTCAGCCCGGTGAGCGGCCGAGCCACTTCTTCAGCAGGCCCAGGAGTCCGACCTGCGGGGCTGCCTGCCGGTCCGGATACTCTACCCACAGCTCCTGTGAGCCGAGGTAGAGGCCGTCGCGATAACTCTGCTGACTGCGCAGCTGAGTGTATCCCTGTTGCTGGAGGGTGGTAATCAATTGCTGCAGGGCCTCGCCTGCGCTCGGGGCTTCCGAGGTGACGAGGTGCGTCGTTTCATACCGCAATGTCGCCTGGTACCCCGAAGCTGTCCGCACGAAATCCACGGGACGATTGAATCCTCGTTCCCTGGCATCGAAACCGGCGAGTTGGTGTTTCTCTCCAGCCGGGGTGGACATCGAACGATTACAGCGCGCGATACACGGCTAACAGATCGCTCAAGGCGATGGTTTTGTTCTTGAGAATAACCCGCTCGGCTCCCAGCACATCCAGCGCGGCCACCTTTTCGGTTCCGCCCATCAGACATTTGCTGCCCAGCGCGAGGACCCGTTCACATTCTTTCTCCACCTTGCCCTTGACGACGGGATTCACCTTCAGGATCTCCATCATCTTGGCACGGGTTTCGCCGAGGTGCTTTTGGAGTTCTGCCTCCGGGTACTCCTTGCGCGCCGCTTCATCTTCGCAGCGGTCGATGTACTGTGTCAGAAAGACGTAGAGCCGCACGAAGGTTTCGGCGATCTCAATGTGTTTCGGGGTCAGCGTATTGTCTGCCATCGGAGCCTCCATTCACTGTGGTGCCGGGAACATTCATTGACTGCCGCGACCTGGTGACCGGCGAGAGCCGGTCTTGCGTCACAGCCGGACTTTAATGTCGGTGCCTTCAACCGTGACTTCGTACGCGGTCACTTTGGCCGAAGGGTTATTGATGCAGGCGCCCGTCTTCACGTTGAACTCCCAGTTGTGCCATGGACAGGCGACCACATCACCCACCACATCGCCTTCACCCAGCGGGCCGCCGCGATGCACACAGGTATTGTCGATGGCATAAAACGCGCCATCCACGTTGAACACCGCGATGGCTTTTCCGTTGACTTCCGCCACCATGCCGGTTCCCGGCCTCACGTCGGCGGTTCCTGCGATTCGAATCAGCTCGCCCATAGATCCTCCCTGAGTACGCCCATCTTCCGTGATCCGGTTCCGGTTAATTCCCCGTCGCCGGTCGTTTGATTTTATCCAGCAGACTGGCGATCCGGCTCTTTGCCGCCCCTGCCTCGCCCGTTTGTAATGCGGCCGCCAGCTTCGCGGCGATTTCCCGAAACGCCTTGGCTTGCGGTGAATCAGGCTTGGCGGCCACGATCGGGTTCCCGGTGTCGCCGCCGGCGCGAATGGCCGGATCGATGGGCACCCGTCCGAGGAAGGGAATGCCCAGTTTCTCCGCAGCCCGTTCTCCACCGCCGTGGGAGAAAATCTCGGTGCGTTCGCCGCAATGGCCGCAGAGGAAAAAGCTCATGTTCTCGACGATGCCGAGCAGGGGCACGTTGACCTTCTGGAACATCATCATGCCTTTGCGCACATCGTGCAGCGCCACTTCCTGCGGGGTCGTGACCGTGACGGCGCCCGACAGGGATACCAGCTGGGTTAGTGTCAGTTGGGCGTCGCCGGTTCCCGGCGGCAGGTCGATCAAGAGATAGTCCAGGTCGCCCCAGAGGACATCCCGGAAGAGCTGTTGAATGGCGGTGTGCACCATCGGACCGCGCCACACGACGGCGGTATCTTCCGGCACAAAAAATCCCATGGAGATCAGTTTGACGCCGTGGCTTTCCGCCGGGGCGATCTTGCCGTCTTTTTGTTCGGGTGTTTTCTCGACACCCATCATCATCGGGATATTGGGGCCGTAGATATCGGCATCCAGTAATCCGACCTTGGCTCCGGTGAGGGCGAGGGCGACGGCCAGGTTGACCGACACAGTGGATTTGCCGACGCCGCCCTTGCCGCTGCTGACGGCGACGACGTGTTTCACGCCGGGAATGATATTGGGCTTGGCGGCCGCTTCGTCTTGATGCGGTGCGCCACTTTGCTGCTCTGCCATAGTGATGCCTCCTCCACCTCGCGGGTCCGGCTGGATTTGCGGGTTTCATTGCATATTAAGCTATCGTTCCGGGGAAAAGAAATGGGCCAGTAGACGCAGAGCGCAGCTGGGTAGAACAGCACGGGATGAAAAAGAGGCCGGGAATGTTCAGTTACGACGCGAGGGACGTGTCACCGTTCACGTCTCACATGTGACGTTGCACGCGCGCTAGGTGCGTTCCCTGTGGAGATTATAGGTCAACCCTAGCAGCGAGAGTGAGTAAATCAACCATTTGGATGGGTCGAAGTTGTACCATTTCGATCCATTCCGGTAGTCGTGTGAGTACGTATGGTGATAGTTGTGGTAGCCCTCGCCGAAACTGATGAAGGAGATGAGCCAGCTGTCGCGGCTGCTGTCCTGCGTGCCGTGCGGCTGCGTGCCGACCATGTGACAGAGCGAGTTGATGGTGAAGGTGGAATTGAGTACAAGTACCGTGCGCAGCACTCCGGCGAGGAGGAAACAACCAAGGCCGCCGGTGAAGCCGCCGTTCAGGTATCCGGCGATAAAAGGCAAGAGGAGCCCGGAGGCGACGATCGGCCAGTAGTATCGGTGTTGCCACATCACCATCGGGTCGGTACGCAGCTTCGCGGCGAACCGTTCCTCCCGATAGGGCGTGTCCTTAAACAACCAGCCGACATGGCTGTGCCAGAATCCCTTGCGTGCGTTGTACGGATCTGCGTCCTCGTCGGTATGCGCGTGGTGGCGAATGTGATCCGCGCACCAGAGCAGCGCGGAATTCTGGACCGCCCACCCGCCCATCACCAGCAGGCAAGCCTTGACCCAGGGATGACTCTCGAAGCTGCGATGGGTGATCATACGGTGGTACCCCACCGTGATCCCCATGCCGGTCACCACATAGAGGACGGCGAGCAGCGTCCAATCCAGAACGGTATAGTCATAAAAATAGGCGAAGAGCGGAACCCCGACAAAGGCGAGAATCGTGAGCCCGGCGAAGAGGGCCACGGTGCCCCAGCAGACGGATTGTGTGGATGAGTCGGCCATCGTACTCCTTCGCGACCTGTGCGCAACTCATCGTCACAGTGCACCGTCGTGGTAAAGGTATTGGTCAAGGCAAACGGCGCACTGTAACGGAGTCGACGTCAGATTTTCAAGAGGCGAAGGGGTATGGCCGCTACCATCTCAGAAAGGGTGTCGGGTTGAGGGGATGTTTCAGCAACCATGCGCCGCCGGTCTTGAGGAGGAATCGGTGAAAGCCGTGGTTGGGAAACTGCTGCTGCACGCGGGTGATGTACGACCGGGGAATGTCACAGCTGAAGACGCCGAGTGACACGTCCACCAAGTCGCCTTTTCGAAAGACCTCGACAAGTGGGTAGCGGCGATCTGGATAGGCGCGTACTTTGTGGTGCAAGCCGATCATGAGGGCGATTTCTTCAGCCCATTCCTGTCGCCCTGAATCGAATAGGTAGTGGGCGGCATGGGAAATTGAAGGCGGAATGTAGTCGAGCGTGTGGTCGGACCACAAACCGATATCGTGAAAGCAGGCCGCGATGGCCACTTTCGTCTTCTCTTCTTCAGTGCATCGACGCAGGGCCAAGCAGAAATTGAACAGGCGATACACATGTCCCCTGTATGCCCGGTAGTCCTCCCCGATCAGCGCTGTCCATTTCGCAAGAATGTGCTCGATGAGGTCGTGGCTTGTCTCGATAGGCATCGGGTTAGGACCTAAGCGAAGGAGCAGAAAACGGGAGTGTTTCTCGGCCGG
The DNA here is from genome assembly GCA_902500715.1 of uncultured Nitrospira sp. Taxonomy (GTDB): domain Bacteria; phylum Nitrospirota; class Nitrospiria; order Nitrospirales; family Nitrospiraceae; genus Nitrospira_A. Next base: position 9,757 of record CABVRO010000005.1, read on the forward strand.
CTGTCGCATGCCCTCCTGCGGCTATGTCTGCAGACGGGCATGCGACAGCCGGTCGATTCTAACAAATCATAGGAAATCTACAAGGGACCAGCGTGCGACGTCTGTTGTCTGCGACGTGCAGGCAAGCGCCAGCAAATATTCAAGGGCGGCGGGGCGGTGTATACTGCAGGTAGGACCCCCTCACGCCGCTCGGGAGGATCAGATGACCCTCGACCCCGCTCTGCTTGAACCCCGTATCATTGCGATCGGTGAAGACCTGGCCCGCCGTTCCAGCGGCCTGGCTCCAGGTCTGTTCGATTCCCGTTGGTGGTCGCAGGCGGCCATCAACCTGGCGATGAAGGACCCGGCGTTCAAGGCGCAACTGTTTCGATTCATCGATGTGTTGCCGTCATTGCATGACGATGCGCAGGTGGTGCGTCTGGCCGAGGAATATTTCGGCGAGATGAGTGCACACCTCTTCGGCGCCCAATGGGGACTCAAGGCGCTTGCCTCCACGAAGCTGGGCGCGACCCTCAGCGGCAAGGCCATCCGGCATCAGGTGGAGCAGATGGCCACCGGCTTCATTGCCGGTGCGTCCATTGAGCAGGCCGTTCCGGCGCTCCGTAAGTTATGGGAGGCCGGGCGCGCTTTTTCGGTGGACCTGCTGGGCGAAGCGAGCGTCAGCGAGCGGGAGGCGGACGAATATCGAGGCCGCTGCTTGGCAGCTGTGCAGACACTTGGTGAGGCCTGTCCCGGTTGGTCCTCTGTGCCGTTACTCGAACGGGATCATCGTGGTCCTCTGCCCCGCGTGCAATGGTCGATCAAGATTTCGGCCCTCTACTCACAGCTCGATCCCATCGATCCCGAATCCAGTTACCGGGCGGTTGCTGCCCGCCTTCGGCCGCTCTTGAACCTTGCAGGTACCCTTCCCGCCTCGGTCATTTTCGACATGGAACAGGCGGAGACGAAGGAACTCATTCTCTCCATCTTCATGCGCTTCTTCATGGAGGAACCCTACAGGAGCTTTCCCCATGCGGGGATCGCGCTGCAGGCTTATCGCACCGATACGTACGACGATGTGCAACGGCTCTTGGCTTGGAGTCGCGAGCGGCTGGTGCCGATCACGATCAGGCTGGTGAAGGGCGCCTATTGGGATTCCGACGCGATTCGTTATCGACAACGTGGTTGGTCGATGCCGCTGTTCGAGCAGAAGGCACAGACGGATGTGAACTATGAAAGGCTCGTTCGATTGCTGCTGGAGCAAAGCGAGGTGATCCGGCCGGCGTTCGGCACGCACAACCTTCGAAGTCTGGCGGTGGTCGAAGCGGTGGCAGAGGCGCTGAAGCTGCCGTCGAATGCCTGGGAATATCAGATGATCTACGGGATGGCGGAGCCGTTTCAGCATGCGATGAGTGACCGCGGCCGGCGTCTCCGACTCTATGTCCCGGTCGGAGAACTCCTTCCCGGCATGGCTTATCTGGTGCGGCGGTTGTTGGAGAACACATCGAACGAATCGTTCCTGCGGAAGGAATACGTGGAGTCTCAGCCTCTGTCCCTCTTGTTGTCTTCGCCCGAGGCGGCCCTCCTCTCGCCTCCTTCTTCGATGGCGACCGAACCAGGCGCTTCCTCCACCCTCAGGGCCGCTCCGTTTGTAAACGAGCCAGTGGCAGATTTTTCACGCGACCACGTTCGAGTCGCCATGGCCGAAGCCATCGGTCACGCGCGCAAACAATTGGGACAGCGGCTTGAGGTCTCGAAGTTGAATAGGCATCTTCCGACGGGACCGGATCTACGCTCATTCAATCCCAGTCAGCCGGATCAACTGGTCGGTATCGTGCAGAGTTATCGGCCTGCCGACGTGGCCGGTCTCATGAAGGTTGCCGAGTCTCATGCGGAGGAATGGAAACATCGGACGGTTGCGGAACGGGTCGTCGTGATGCGGAAGGCCGCTGCGTTGATGCGTGAGCAGCGTTGGGAGTTGGCGGCCTGGGAAGTATTCGAGGAAGGAAAGCCCTGGCGCGAGGCCGATGCCGATGTGGCCGAGGCGATCGATTTTCTGGAGTACTACGCCGGAGAAATGGAGCAGCTTGCGCCGCTGCCTCGCTTGGGTCGGTATCCCGGCGAGTTGAACGAGTTGTTCTGGAGTCCGCGCGGGATCACCGTTGTGATTGCGCCCTGGAATTTTCCGCTTGCCATTCCCAGTGGTATGGTCGCGGCGGCGTTGGTCTCAGGTAACCCGGTCTTGTTCAAACCGTCCGAGCGCGCGTCGATCATGGGCTACCGGCTTGCCACGATTCTGAGGCAGGCCGGGGTGCCGGCGGGCGTCCTGCTGTACGTGCCCGGCGGGCCGGACGTGGGGCGGGAGCTGGTGACCCAGGCGTCCGTTGCGACGATTGCCTTTACCGGATCGAAGGACGTGGGATTGGGCATGGTGCAGGCCGCTGCGGTGCAACAACCGGGACAGCGGTTCGTCAAGCGCGTGATCGCGGAGATGGGCGGCAAAAATGCCATCATCGTCGATGACACGGCGGATCTCGATGAGGCCGTGACCGGTGTAGTGCAATCGTTTACCGGTTATGCGGGACAGAAATGTTCCGCATGTTCACGTGTGATCCTTCTGGATTCGATTCACGATGCGTTCCTCCAGCGGCTGGCCGATGCAGTCATGAGTCTGCGCATCGGCGCGGCTGAGGATCCAGCCACCCAGCTCGGTCCGGTGATCGACGGGCGCGCTCAGAAACGGATTCGGGACTATCTGGAGATCGGGCGACGAGAAGGCCGGATGGTGGTCGATCGGTCGATGGAAGGACCCGGTTATACCGTGGGACCGGTGGTCATCGCGGGGATCGAGTCGACTCACCGGCTGGCGCAGGAAGAAATTTTCGGCCCCGTGCTGGCCGTGATGCGGGCGCCATCGTTCGAACAGGCGTTGCAGATTGCCAACGGCACCGCCTACGCCTTGACCGGAGGACTGTACTCCCGTAGTCCCCGGCATATCGAGCTGGCTCGTCAGGCATTCGATGTCGGCAACCTCTACATCAACCGTACGATTACCGGGGCCCTGGTGGGTCGGCAACCGTTCGGTGGCCATCGTCTATCGGGTATCGGGGCGAAGGCCGGGGGCGAAGAGTACCTGAAACAATTCATGGTGGCGCGTGTCGTCAGCGAGCAGACGCTCCGGCGCGGCTTCGCGCCGACCCTGTAGGGCCGGCGCGGATTTTACGCTGACCTCTTCCAGTTCTTCCGTGATATCGGTGATGTTACCCCGATCTTCCTTGAGCGCAGCCAATTCCTGCCGTTCGATATATTTGACCAGCCCCACGCCTTTGGCGAACCAGGCCGTCATCACATCGGTGCCGACCGCCGTCCGATCGACAGAGGAGAGACGAATCTTGAGGGTCATCCGCGCTTCCACGCGCACGGCGTCAGGGTATGTGCCGGCGGGCACCGTGATCGCTTCCTGACCGATTACCGTCGAGACTCCTTCGACATCCACATGTTCGTTGGTGCCGTCCCCATCGATGTCGCTGCCGAAATCGATGTCGGTGCGATTGAACTGTTGGAAAGATTGGGCCACTTTCATCGGGAACCGGATGATCTGGTACGGCACGAGCTGCTTTTCCAACGGCGTGCCCGGCTCGGAGCCGTAGTACACCACGCCGGCTGCATCGCGGCGGTAAAAGCTGTCGGATGCGCCATGGTTGCCCGGGTTGGTGTCATGAAACACGTTGACGACGACGCCGCCCTTGAGCGTGCGGGTTCCGGTCACCGACGACACGTTGAAGAAGTATTTGTTCTCGATCGTCTGGAGAGGGCCTTCCGAGATCTGTCCGCGGTACTGCCAGCGTGTGCCGACGGTGTCGGGGAAATAGTCGGCAGACTGGGCGATGGTCTGCCCTGCCTCGGTTGCGTGGGCCTCTCCATGACCCAACGGGATGCCCAGGAACCCGCACATGCCCACTGCGATCACGGTCGAGCGCACCAAGGTCTGAACGATCACGGCTGTCCTCCAGTCAAAAAAATCACGGTACCATACCCGATTCGCGGCAGCAAGCCGGCAGATCCCGCCTTGCCTTCTCCTGTGCCGCCTCTCATAATCGCACGCCGTGATGCCTGCATTATCTCCCGCAGCTCAGGATGTTCGTGAACGCCGAACGGTACTGGTGACCGGTGGGTCCGGCGGAATCGGTCGTGCGCTCTGTCTGGCCTTCGCCCATGCCGGGTATTGGGTGGGAGTGCATTACTTCCGCCAACGGCCGGCAGCCGAACAAACCCTCGCGCTGCTCTCGCAGGCCGGTGGTCAGGGTGCCCTCTACCAGGCGGATGTACGGTCGAGCCATGAGGTCCAGGCGATGCTGGATGCGATCCGGGCGCAGCGCGGCCGGCTCGACACCCTGCTCTGTAATGCCGGCATCGCGTCGAAGCATCTGGTGGTGAATTGCCCGGAAGAAGCATGGCAACAGATCATCGACACGAATCTGACGGGCACCTATCGCTGCATGACCGCTGCGGTGAACGACATGATGACGCAAGGCGGTGGATCTGTCGTGGTGGTCGGATCCTTCGCCGGGTTGCAGGGAACGAACGGCCAAGCTGCCTACGCAGCGTCGAAGGCAGGGCTGATCGGACTGGTGAAGACCGCGGCGCGGGAATGGGGGCCGCAAAATATTCGGGTGAATCTGGTCTGTCCCGGCTGGCAGCAAACGCGTATGGTCGGTGACTCGTTTCCAAGCGGTGAACGGCTTGACAATTATGTGTTGGGACGTGTCTCGAACTTGGCTGATGTGAGCAGGACGATTTGCCGACTCGCGCAACTCTCCGACATGTCGGGGCAGGTTTGGAACCTGGACAGTCGCATTCTCTAGCAGGATGCTGAAAACGGCCTCCAGCTTCGTTCTCGGTCGTACGTCTCCTTGCGACGTACCGTAAAGGTACGCCTCAGTCGTCGTACTCCCTGCGGCTTTGCTGGACGCCGTTTTGAGCATCCTGTTGGGAAATTGAGTCGTCGATTTCACAGCACGAAACAGTGTGTTTCACGGGTGGTAAATGGGAAGAACAGAGAATGGGTAACGGGGTGGTTGTCACCGGCACGGATACCGGCGTGGGAAAGACCCTCGTGTCTTCTGCGTTGGTCCGGAAGCTGGTGCAGACTGGCTGCTCTGTCGGGGTGATGAAACCGGTCGAGACCGGTGTGCTTCCCGGGCAACTGAATGAGAGCGACGCGGGCCGACTCCTGGCTGCGGCGGGAGTATCCGATGGGATCGAAGAAGTGTCTCCCTACCGGTTCCTCACGCCCCTCGCTCCCCTCGCCGCTGCATCCGCCCAAGGGCGTGTGATCGAGATGCAGGAAATCATGGGACGCTACGAACGGCTTGCGTCCCGATACTCTTGTGTCGTGATTGAAGGCGCCGGTGGTCTGCTCGTGCCGATAGGAACAGATTGGGATATGCGCGACTTGATCGGCCGGATCGGTCTACCCGTCGTACTTGTGGGGCGGGCCGGGCTGGGCGGCGTCAATCATGCGCTGCTGACGCTGGAGGGTCTTCGGCACCGTCACTGCGCGATCGTGGCTGTCGTCTTGAACGAGACGGCGTTGTCCACCGCCCCTGTGCAGCAGGAGCAATGTGCGTCAACGGTCGCGCTGCTGCGCGAGCGAGCCGGTGTTCCAGTGTTGGGACCGCTGCCGTACCAGCCGCACTTTGGCTCCGATTGGTCCGGCGCCGTCGAGGCGCTGGCGCAGAGTGGTCCGATCAGGGAGCTTGCCGATCTGGTCTGGAAAGGCCCTGTTGGAAGGTCCGGATCGCCGCGCCGAGGTCCGGAGCCTTGAGGATCGCAGAGATCACCGCTACGCCATCGGCCCCTGCCGCCATAATTTCGCCGACCGACTCAGCCGTAATGCCACCGATCGCAAACATCGGCAGCGTAGTCAACGCGCGTGCCGCGCGTAATCCTTCCAGACCGATCACCGGGTCGTGATCGGCTTTTGTGGAGGTGCCAAAAATCGGGCCGAATCCCAGATAGGCGGGCTGTGCGGCGACGGCCTCGCGCACTTGAACGGCATTGTGCGTCGAAAGTCCGATGATTGTTCCCGGCCTCATGAGCCGCCGGGCGTAGGAGATGGGAAGGTCGTCTTGGCCCAGGTGCACTCCGTCTGCGTGCACGGCCATCGCCAGATCGCAACGATCGTTGACGATCAACAGGGCGCCGACGTCGGTTGCGGCCTGACGCAAGGCGAGCGCCTTCGCGTAGGCATCTTTCATCGTGGCCTGCTTATCCCGGTATTGAAAGAGACGGACACCGTGCGCGGCTGCTTCGCGCAGGAGATCGGGCAGCGGGCGATCCGGCCTGACCGTAGGGTCGAGCACGAGATACAGCCCATTCAGGGACAATTGTCGAGTGGCCTGAGACGTGGCGGGCTCCCTGGTTTAGCGGGCCGTTGAAAAAGTCCGCCAGCGGCATTCTCGCATCGCTCCCTAGCTCACCGTACGACAGGGGTACGATGAGCCACGCCGCTTGCTGCGGCCTTGCTGGACGGCATTGTGAACGGCCTGCTGGTGATTCCCTTGGATACATGACCTCAGCCGGTTCGCACAATACTGGGCTGAGATCTTTTTGTCAGCAACCTGTTACGAGGACTGGCCGGCAAGAAAGCGATCGAGGAATGTCGTGGAGACATGTCCCTTCTGAAAATCGGGATCGTTGAAAATTCTCCGATGGAGCGGAATCGTCGTCTTGATGCCTTCGATGACAAATTCATCGAGTGCGCGGCGCATGCGGGCCATGGCTTCCTGGCGATCACGTCCGTGCGTGATCAATTTGGCGATCAGGCTGTCGTAGTACGGGACGACCACGGCGTTCGGTTCCATCGCGGAATCGACACGCACGCCGAAGCCGCCGGGGGCGGAATATTTGGTGATCTGGCCTGGACAGGGCGTGAACTTTTCCGGGTCTTCGGCATTGATCCGGCACTCGAAGCTGTGACCGTTGAGTTTGATGTCCGGCTGTTTGAACGAGAGGGGCATGCCCGAGGCAATCCGGATCTGTTCTTTCACGAGGTCGATCCCGGTCACCATTTCGGTGATGGGGTGTTCGACCTGGATGCGGGTGTTCACTTCCATAAAAAAGAAGTTGCGATCCTTGTCCAGGAGAAACTCGACCGTACCGACGTTGCAATAACGAATGGCTTTCACTGCCTCCACGGCCACCCGGCCGATTTCACGGCGCAGCCGGTCATCGATGGCCGGCGAAGGGGTTTCTTCCACCAGCTTTTGGTGCCGTCGTTGAATAGAGCAATCACGCTCGCCGAGATGGACCACATGGCCTCGATTGTCGGCCACGATTTGTACTTCGATGTGCCGCGGTTCGAGGAAATAGCGCTCGAGGTAGACGCCGTCATGGCCGAAGGTGGACTTGGCTTCGGCTTGCGCGGCTTGAAACGCTCGTGCGAGCTCCTCCGGTTTGTTCACGACGCGCATGCCCCGCCCTCCGCCGCCGGCTGAAGCTTTGATGATCACGGGGAAGCCGATGGTCTTCGCGGCCTCTTGCGCATCCTGTTCGCTTCGGAGTTCGCCGGGGCTGCCGGGAGTGACCGGGAGGCCCTTCCTGGCGACCACTTCCCGTGCCTTGGATTTGTCGCCCATCAGGGCGATGTTTTCAGAGGTCGGGCCGATGAATTTGATGCCGATCGATTCGCAGACTTCTGCGAAGTGCGCGTTCTCTGAAAGAAATCCATAGCCGGGGTGAATGGCATCGGCCCCGGTGACTTCAGCTGCGCTCAGCACGTTAGGGATATTGCGATAACTAAGGGCGGCTTCCGGGGGGCCGACGCAGACGTGTTCATCCGCAGCCCGGACATGCAAGCTCGCGGCATCGGCTTCGGAGTGGATCGCAACGGTTTTCACACCGAGCTCCTTGCAGGCGCGGATCACCCGAAGGGCGATTTCTCCACGATTGGCAACCAACACTTTCTTAAACACAGGATACTCCGGCGCGGGTCACTGTCTGTGTCCGCCTGGTTCTCACGGTTTGCTCTGCCACAGGTAAGACCTGATCCGGTTCGGTTGCATGATCCGACACGTGCCGTCTGCCGTCGGACCCACATGCATGAGGAACGTATTCCCGGATCGTCTCGCCATGAAACCGCATGATCTCGTCGGCTAGGGCGTGGCGTTGGGGTCTATCAAGAAGAGAGGTTGTCCATACTCGACAGGCTTCGTGCTCTCCGCCAGTATTTTCGTGATCCGTCCGTCGGCTTCGGACTCGATTTCGTTCATGAGCTTCATGGCTTCGACGATACAGAGCACTTGACCCTTCTTCACGTAATCCCCCTCTTCCACATAGGGGTCTGCATCGGGTGAGGGCGAGCGATAGAAGGTGCCGACGATGGGAGACGTGATCGTGACCTGGCCATCCGTTTCTGCGGGTGGATGGGTTTGCGCCGCCGGTGTTGTCCCGGTTGAGGTCGACAGATTTGTGACGGTCTCCACCGTCTGGGCCGTTGTCGTTCTTACAACCGGCTCGTGTCGGATGCGGATACGGACTCCGCTCCGTTCAATTTCCAGTTCGGTCAGATGGTTGCGCTTGAGTAGGTCGGCTAACTGTTGAATTTGCGCGGCCTGGTCCGGAGAGAGCAGTGTTTCAGCGGCTGTTGATCGAGGCGCAAAGGCGCTCGGTAGGACGATCGGTTTCCCGGCCCCACGGTCTTTTCCTGTCTTTTTACCCGATGAGCTCAACGCACGCGCTCCACAAATTCACGAGTTCGCGTATCGATGCGGATCGTTTCCCCGATTTCCAGGTAGAGCGGCACTTTGATCGTGGCGCCGGTCTCGACGATCACCGGCTTATTGCCGCCTGAGGCCGTGTCCCCGCGTACGCCCGGTTCACCGTCGACCACTTTGAGCTCGATGAAGTTCGGCAGCAGGACCGTAATCGGCCGGTGCTCATAGATCAGGATCTTGACGATCATATTTTCTTTGAGCAGATCGGCGTTGTTTCCCAACTGGCTTTTCTCATAGGTCGACTGCTCATAGGTCTCCGTATCCATGAACGTGTAGGAATCGTTCGTGGCATACAGGAATTGCATGTCGCATTCTTCGATCTGGGGCGTGTCGAATTTTTCTCCGGAACGAAAGGTCCGATCGAGGACGTTGCCGGAAAGATAACTCTTCAGCTTCGTCCGGACGAATGCCCCGCCCTTGCCGGGTTTGACGTGCTGAAACTCCACGATATAAAAGGGTTGGCCTTCTACCATTAACGGGCTGCCGTTCCGAAACTCTGCGGTCGAAATCACAACGACTCTCCTTGGTACAACAGGTTCAACGGCGCGAAGCCGTGGGTTTATTCTTCGAGCTTGCCCGAGGGCGTGGTGCCTTGCCGCCGGCCTCGAGGTGCACGGCCAATGCGTCCAGCGCCAGCAGATAGCCGGTGGGACCGAATCCGGAAATCTGTCCCAGAGCGACACCGGCGATGAAGGAGTGATAGCGAAACTCCTCCCGCTGATGGATGTTCGACAGATGCACCTCGACCGTCGGCAGGGCGACTGCCGCGATCGCATCGCGAATCGCAATGCTGGTATGGGTATACGCGGCCGGATTGATGATGATGCCGTCGAAATGGCCCCTGGCGTTCTGAATCCAGGTGACCAGTTCCCCTTCTACATTCGTCTGTTTGGTCTGCACCGCAATCCCCCGCTCGCCTGCGCGACGGACAATCGACTTGTCGATGTCGGGCAAGGACGCCTGTCCGTAGACGGATGGCTCTCGCGTTCCCAGGAGATTGAGATTGGGACCATGAAGCACTAGCAGCCGCAGCATGTGTCTGTCGCGCGCCCCCGTTATCAGTAGGCTGCAATGGATAGAGATGCCAGCAGCGGCGGCATTCTAACAGGGTGTCAGGAGTGGGTCAAACGTTGTTCCGGGGCGCAGGACGAGCGCTCGTCTCGCTGTGGGGGAGGCCGTCAGTGAACGCGTTGGGCTTGAATGGTTCGCAGCCAGGTTTCCAGGCGCGCGATCGTGGCCGCATGTTTCAAGGCAGGCGGTTCAGGAACCGCCTGGAGCGCGGTGTCGCAGACTGATTCAGATGCCAAGGACGATACGGATAGGAATGGTTCGGAAGCGGGCGTGACGGGAGCCGCAATTTTCGCGGTGTCGGGTTTCGGCTCGGTGCCAATGCGTGTTTTCTCGCGCTTCGCGGGTGGAGGAATATCAGGGGCGCCGGTGATGCTCCGTTTGATCGCGGCCGCCTCTTCATCGAATGGATTGGCGTTCAGGATGGCTGCGCAGGACATCAACGCTGAGTCGGTTTTTCCTTCGGTGTGATAGAGCTTAGCCAGAATGCGGTGCGCGCGAAGATTGTCCGGGCGCTGTTTGACGACGTCTTCAAGAATAGCCTTCGCTTTCACCGGTTGGCTCAATTGATCATACACCCGCCCCAATGCCGCCATGGCGGTGACAAAGCCCGGATAGGCTTTGAGGCCGTCTTCCAGTACGCCCGCTGCTTCCTGCCACATGCCGACCTTGATGTATTCGTCTGCGAGGGGGAGGAATTCTTTCGAGCGAGGGTCTTTGGCGACGGCAGTGGCCAGGCGGTCGATTTCGGCGGCGGTCGATGGATCGATACGCGGTGATGATGCCACGCCCTACTCCTTGCGATGTGTCCCGGTTTGCACCGCCGGCTTTGTTGACCTACGGCCGGTCGGTAAGGTCAGGACCCGGTCCAAAATGCGGTGCGCGACGTCCCGCTTGGGTAACTGGGGGAGTTCCTCTACGCTGCCGTCGCGATCCAGGATGAACACGCGATTCGTGTCCGACCCGAAGCCCGCTCCTGCTGCTGTCACGTCATTGGCGACCAGCAGATCGATGTCCTTAGCTTGCAGCTTTTCCCGCGCATGGGCAAGCAGATCCTCAGTTTCCGCGGCAAACCCCACCAGCACCTGTGTCGTCCGCCGTTCGCCCAATTCCTTCAGAATATCCTCGGTCGGTGACAACTCCAGGCTGGTGACGAGACCCCGGCGCTTTTTGAGCTTCTGCGCAACAGGTTGTGCGGGGCGAAAGTCCGCCACGGCGGCCGCCATGATGACGGTATCGCTCCAGGAAAACCGGCTGATGACAGCCTTGCGCATCTCCTCAGCCGTTGTCACCGAACACAACTCCACGTCGGCCGGCGGGGGCAGGGCCGTGGGGCCTGAGACCAGCAGGACCTCTGCGCCGCGTGCCCGCGCGGCTTCGGCAAGCGCATATCCCATCTTTCCGGAGGACCGGTTGGAAATGAACCGCACGGGATCGATGGGTTCCTGCGTAGGCCCGGCGGAAACGAGCAGACGGCGACCGGACCAATCCCGACGCGGGTGGAGCGCGGCCTGAAGTGCCGAAAGGATTCGTGCTTCGTCCGCCAGCCGTCCCTGCCCGGAACGGCCAGAGGCCAGCGGGCCCTCTTCCGGTTCGACGATGACTGCCCCGCGTTGCCGCAGCGTGGCCACGTGCTCGACGACGGTCGGGTGTTGCCACATGTCCCCGTCCATGGCCGGCGCGAAAATCACGGGACATTGTGTAGTGAGGAGCATAGTCGAGAGCAGATCGTCGGCCAGGCCAAGCACGGCTTTCGCCAGGCAATTGGCTGTGGCCGGGGCGATCAGGATAGCCTGCGCCTGCTCCGGCAAGGAGAGGTGCAGCATTTCCTGGTGGGCTTCGAAGAGGTCGGATGCCACGTGAGAACCGGACAACACCTCGAAGGTCAGCGGAGTCACGAAGCGGCAGGCTCCTGCCGTCATGACGACGTTCACCGTTGCGCCTTCGCGACGGAGTATGCGCAAGAGCCCCACGGCCTTATAAGCGGCAATACTCCCCGTGACGGCGAGTACAAGACGGACACCGGTGAGTGAGGGGCCGGTGGTCTGCACGAAGCGGGGCTACTCCTCGCCCTCCGGAGCCAGGGCGGGCTTGACGGTATCGTCGACGTAGACGCTCAGCTCTTTCTTGATTTCCTTGGCGTCCTCTCCGGTCATCATGGCCAGGCGTTCCGTCTCACCTTCCTTGACCCGTTTGGATTCTTTAATGGCCTCGCGGGCTTCCTGTCCGATCAGGAACTTGACCTTGTGTCGAAGGACTTCGTCGAGGGCGATGCTCGTTTCTTTCGTGTACTTCGATGCCGCTGCCATGCGCGCGCCCTGCACGAGTTGTTTTGCTCGCTGCGCGGCGACGATTACCAACCGATGGCGTGAATCGAACTCGTCGGCGGCGTATTCCGGTAACAAACTTAACATTTCACCCATGATGCAACGGCTCCTTTGATGCGAGGGGGGAGGAGGAATTCCCCTGCTTGCCCTCTTTGTCGAGAATGAATTTTTCTTCCAACCACGTCATGTTCAGGCGTTTGGTTTTGATCCGTTCCGCCAGGAAAATGCTTTCGAGCTCTTTCAAGGATTGCTTCAGGTCGTCGTTCCGGACGATGTAGTAGTACTCCCGGTAGCTCCAGACCTCTTCTTTGGCTTTCTGCAGGCGGCGTTGAATTTCGTCCGGCGAGTCCCCCGCTCTATTCTGCAGTCTCGTCCGCAAGGTGTCGAACGACGGCGGGAGAATAAAGATATACACGCCGTCTTCAAACTTTTTTTTCACTGAGCGTGCGCCCTGCACATCGATTTCAAGCAACACGTCGACGCCCTGTTCCATTTTTTCCGTCAGCATCTTGCGCGGTGTGCCGTACAAATTGCCGTAGACGTGCGCCCATTCGACAAACTCATTCCGATCGATCATCTGGCGGAATGCCGGCTCATCGAGAAAATGGTAGTCCTGCCCATCCACCTCGCCCGGGCGAGGTTTGCGCGTGGTGTACGAGATCGAATGCCACAATCCGGGGACGTTGGCCGTGATCTGTTTGCACAACGTCGTCTTCCCGCTCCCCGACGGAGCCGAGATGATGAACAAAATGCCACGCCGCACTTGGGGCGGTTTCTCGTGGGATGAAACGGGCGAGGTACTCATAAAGTGTTCGATGCCGGCACAGGGCCGACACTATTCGACATTCTGAACTTGTTCGCGCAATTTTTCCAGTTCGGCTTTCATTCGGACTACCAACGCGGCGACGTCGGCGTCATTGGCTTTTGAGCCGATGGTATTCACTTCACGCCCCATTTCCTGAAGCAGAAACTCTAGGGTCTTACCGACCGATTCCTTACTGTGGAGTTGCTGGTCGAACTGTAGCATATGTGACTCAAGTCTGACCAATTCTTCTGAAATGTCAGAACGATCGGCAAACACCGCCAATTCCTGTTGGAGCCGGGCCGGATCCGGCAATTCGGCCTGCAACAGGGACTCAATCCGGCCTTTCATGCGCTCAAATGCATGCGTGGCCAGTACCGGGGCCTTTTCCGCAACGGTGGACTTGGCCTCCCGGATCGCATCCAGATGGAGAGCCAGGTCTTCGGCGAGCGCCTCCCCTTCCCGTCGGCGCATCTTCTCCAGGTCTGTCAACGCGCCACCCAGTACCCGCAGCACGGTTTTCGTCAGTTGCCCGGCATCGACCGGCTCATCGGAAACGGAGAGGATGTCCCGGAATCCAGCCAGTGTAGAGACCTCCACCGCTCCCCGTAGCCCCAGCGTTTTCTGCAGCTTCTTGAGGGCCGCATGATACTGCTTGGCCAATGCCTGATCGATCTGCACGGTCTTGAGGCTGCCGCCGGCGGAATGGACCGAAATCGACACGTCGACTCGTCCGCGGAGGCAGCGTTGTTGGATGGTTTTTCGAACCTGGTCCTCCAGTTGCGCCAACGAGCGGGGCAGTCTGACTGCCACTTCGAGAAAGCGGTGATTGACCGAACGGATCTCCACGGTGACCGCGGCTTTCTGTGACGTGCCGTCCTTTTTTCCATATCCCGTCATGCTTCGAATCATCGTGCGGTTTTCCCCTTCCAACGGCAATCGGCATAGATCGGACAGTGCCGACATTTCGGTGTGCGCGCAAGGCAGGTGTATCGGCCGTGCAGAAGGAGACGTTGCGATCCTTCCGTCCACTGGTCTGCCGGCAGCAAGCGTTGCAGGTCCAATTCAATTTTTTCGGGATCCGTATGGCGGGTCAGGTCGAGCCGCCCGGCCACTCGTTTCACATGTGTATCGACCACGATGGCAGGCTTCTCGAATGCGTTGCCGAGAAGGACATTCGCGGTTTTTCGCCCGACTCCCGGTAGCGTGGTGAGTGTTTCCATCGCATCGGGAACCTCTCCATGAAACCGTTCGGCCACGATCTTTGCACATTGGATGAGGTTCCTGGCTTTCGTTTTGAAGAAGCCGGTCGGACGAATGAGGGCTTCCAATTCTGCGGGGTCGGCCGACGCGTACTCGTGCGGCTGTTGATAGCGACGGAACAGATTCGGGGTGACCTGATTCACCCGCTGATCGGTGCATTGCGCCGACAGGATCGTGGCGATCAGCAACTCCCAGGGTGTGCGATGGTCGAGTTCGACTTTTATTGCCGGTGAGGTCGCGCGTAAGGCGGTCAACATTCGTGCGAGGCGGCGTTTGTCCGTCATACCGGCCGGTTGATCTGTTGTGGCGGCTTTCATAATGCGGGGTGGTGGCGGCCAATTGTGAAGAGGTCAGGAGTGAGATGCAAGTGCTAGGTCCTGGGGCGGCTGGTCGGGATCTTCTTCCCGTCCCCGGAGTGCCGGGACGGCGGGCAAGAGGGTTTCGAGGTGCGCGATCAGCGGGCGCAGCGTCTCACGGTTCGGCGCTGAGATTCCGATCGCGTGATAGCGCTCGCAGAGGACGTCGGCCTCGTGTGTCGAGAGGCGGTCACACTTGTTCAAGACCATCACGCGGGGAATCGTGTCGAGATTGAGCGATTGCAAGACGGTTTCGACGGCGACGATCTGCTGCTCGACGTTCGGGGCTGAGGCATCGACCACATGCAGGAGTAGGTCGGCATCCCGCAATTCGTCCAGCGTGGTGCGGAAGGCTCCCACCAGATCTTTGGGGAGATCCCGAATAAACCCTACCGTATCGGTGACAATGACCTCGCGGTCATGGGGAAAGCGAAGTCGGCGGCTCGTCGTGTCGAGGGTTTCGAAGAGACGATCCTGGGCCTGGATTTGGCTGTGGGTCAGGGTGTTGAGCAGGGTCGATTTGCCGGCGTTGGTGTAACCGACGATGGAAAGTATCGGAAGCCCCTGTCGCACACGTCGGGATCGACGTTGATCTTGATGGCGGGCCACGTCGTCGATTTCCCGCTCCAGGTGTGCGATGCGATCGCGGATGCGGCGGCGATCGGTTTCCAGCTTGGTTTCACCGGGTCCGCGTGAACCGATTCCGCCTCCGAGGCGCGACAAGGAGGTGCCATGCCCGGACAGTCGCGGCAGAAGATACCGAAGCTGAGCCAGCTCTACTTGAACCTTGCCTTCGCGGGTATGGGCGCGCCTGGCGAAAATATCCAGAATGAGTTGCGTGCGATCGATTACTTTGAGATCCGTCACCTCGGAAATGGCGCGGGCTTGCGCCGGGGCGAGATCCTGGTCGAAGATCACGAGGTCGGCTCCCTTCTGGAGCGCGCGCATCACAACCTCTTTCAGTTTGCCTTTTCCGAGCAAGTATCGCTCGAATCCTTCGTGGGTGCGCTGGGCGATTCGATCCAGCACGCGGACCCCGGCCGATTCGGCCAGTTCATTCAGTTCTTCCAAATGCTCTTCCTGCTCGGCGTGACTCCTGGGAGCCGCGCTGACCAGAATGGCGGATTCGCTCCCTCCGGCGACGTCGTGGGTGCTGTCCGCTCGCTGCAAATCGCTATCGAGTCCATGGAGGAAGATGTCCAGTTGAAGGTCCAGATTATGGAACGGAACCGGCTTCAGGAGTCGGCAGACTTCCCCCTGCTGATTAGGCGGGAGAAGATGCGCCAGATGCAGCAGGCTGGGCTCGCCCTTTTCGTCTACTCCCAGGACCCCGATCAGGTCCAATCTCAGGAGCGCCAGGTGGGTCAAATCGTCCTGGCTCAGCGGGTCATCGTGGAGATGCGTGCGAATCAACCGAAGACCGCGGAGGGAATGCGATCCGACTCTGAACTTCGCCAGCGATTCGAAGGTAGGCGCGCAGCCGGCTCCCACGAGTACCTGTTCGACGACCCCGCGGCGAGTGATCAGGAGACCGATAGGACGTCGAATGTCCCGTGTCAACTGGCTGGTCGTGCGCGCGAGCTCGGCAGTGAGAACGAGTGAGGACGGCACACGCCGTCGGTAGAGTCGCTCTAATGCCGTAAGGTGACTGGCTTTGAAGCCTGTGACGTGACCGTGAATTGTAGGGATGGTGGTGCTCCTTGAGAATCGAACGTTACGATCTGCGATGCACCGTTCCGCCGCCCGACGTTGCCGGCAACGCATAGTTCGGCAGCGCTTCGCACTCGAAGGAGGCCAGCCTACCCTGTTCCAGGGCCCGCTGTCCTGCCGCCGCAATCATGGCTGCATTGTCTGTGCAGTATGAGAGGGCCGGGAGGCCCAATTCAATCCCTTCCTCGCCAGCCCGCTTCGTCAATCGTGCTCGCAGCCGGGAATTGGCTGAAACGCCCCCGACCACGGCGAGGGCTGAGACGCCTGCCTGTCGCACGGCCGCGAATGTCTGGCGGACCAACACGTCCACGATCGCTTCCTGGTATCCGGCGGCGAGGTCGGCCTGTTGTTGGACGATGGCTTGCTGATCCATGCGCTGGAGGTGATAGAGCAAGGACGTTTTGAGACCGCTGAAACTGAAATCCAGTTGCCCGGTTCTCACGCGCGATCGGGGAAATCGCACGGCCGCCGGATTGCCTTTTCTGGCTGCGGCGTCGATGAGCGGTCCACCCGGATATCCGAGCCCGAGCATTTGTGCGCCCTTGTCGAATGCCTCACCAGCAGCGTCGTCGATCGTTCGTCCCATCAGGTGGAAGCCGCCGTGTTCCTTTGCGTGGAAGAGATGCGTGTGCCCGCCTGAGGCGATCAACACGACGCAGGTTCTGGGGAATGACGGGCGGTCGATCCAGGCTGAGGCAATGTGGCCTTCGAGATGACTCACGCCGACCAGGGGAATGCCCAGCGCGTAGGCCGAAGACTTGGCATAACTAATCCCCACCAGCAGGGCGCCGGCCAGGCCGGGACCCTGGGTCACGGCGATGGCGCCGAGATCCTGCCAAGTGAGACCTGCAGCGGCCAGAGCCTGACGTGTGACGTGATCCACATTTTGAATATGAGCACGCGAGGCCAATTCAGGCACCACCCCGCCGAACCGTTCATGGACGGTTTGCTGGGAAGAAATCACGTTGGCCAGGACATGCCCTTCACCGTCGAGCACCGCTGCGGCAGTCTCGTCGCAGGATGTTTCGATGCCGAGAATCGTCGTGGATGCAGGAGGCTTCATAGAGAAAACTGCCGACAGGGTGACGGCATGTGAACCTGGTTATGCATGCGCGCGCCATTCCAAGGGGCGAGATCAGTCGTAGTGGGCGCACACTGTGACTGGTGCTGTTCGTAAGGAAATCCGGACAACAACTGATCCTGCCGTAAAATGCGACAACCCCCGGATCCGGTTGCGGACCGCGGGGGTTGCCGGGTGGTCTCTAGGATCTCAACGACGAGTCGATCCTCTCGTAATGGTCTTCGCTCGCGCTAGACGCCTGCCATCGCCTCTTGTTCGATGAAGGCCGGCGCACCGTCGCGCAGCACGACTTTGATCTTCCTGTTTTCCTTGAAGCGACCCTTGATGAGTTCTTCAGACAGGGGATCACCGATCGCCCGCTGGATGATGCGGCGCATCGGGCGCGCACCGTAGAGCGGCTCGTATCCTTCCTTGATGAGCCACTGCTTCACCTCGTCGTCCACCTCGATGCTGACGCTCTTGTCGATCAGGCGGAGATTCAGTTCGTGCAGCAGGATATCCAGGATGTGGATCAAGTGCTCCTTCTCCAGGGAATGGAAGATCACGATTTCGTCGATCCGGTTCAAAAACTCCGGGCTGAACGAACGCTTGAGTTCTCCCATCACGTCTTCTTTTCGGCGCAAGGCCTGTCCGCCCTTTTCATCGTTCTGGAATCCGAGCGACACGCCTTTTTGGATCATCTTCGTGCCGATGTTCGAGGTCATGATGACGACCGTGTTCTTGAAATCGACTTTTCGACCCAGGCTGTCCGTGAGGACACCGTCGTCGAGCACCTGCAGCAGGACGTTAAACACGTCCGGATGCGCTTTCTCGATTTCGTCGAACAGCACGACCGAATAGGGACGACGTCGAACCTTTTCCGTGAGCTGTCCGCCTTCCTCGTAACCGACGTATCCCGGAGGGGCTCCGAAGAGGCGTGAACTCGTGAACTTTTCCTGATACTCGGACATATCGATCCGGATGAGCGCGTCTTCGCTGTTGAAGAGGAACTCCGCAAGCGTCCTTGCCAACTCCGTCTTTCCGACACCGGTCGGGCCGAGGAAAATAAAGGATCCGATGGGTTTCTTCGCTTCTTTGAGACCCGCTCTGGATCGACGAATGGCACGCGCCACGGCCGAAATAGCTTCGTTCTGTCCGATGACCCGCTTGTGGAGGAATTCTTCCATACGGAGCAGTTTATTGGATTCTTCTTCTTCCAACTTGAAGAGCGGGATGCCGGTCATTTTCGACACGACATACGCGACTTCTTCCTTGCCGATAGTCGGCTTGTGTTGCTCCTGGTTCTTCTTCCACTCCCGCTTGGATTCATCGAGGAGCTTTCGCAGACGCTCTTCTTCTTCGCGATGGCGGACGGCTTCCTCGAAGTTTTGCATCGAGATCGCCAGCTCTTTGTCGCGAGAAATCTTCTTGAGCTCCTGCTCCAGCGCTTTGAGCTCAGTCGGCAGCGCGTAGGTCTGCAACTTCGCCCGCGAGCCGGTTTCATCGATCAGATCGATCGCCTTGTCCGGCAGGAACCGGTCGGTGATATAGCGATCCGCCAATTTGACCGCTTCTACGATGGCGTCTTCCGTAATTTCCACCCCATGGTGTTCCTCGTATCGGTCCCGCAAACCCTGGATGATCCGCACCGTTTCATCCGTGCTGGGCGGCTGTACGTGAATGGGCTGGAACCGACGTTTGAGCGCGCCGTCCTTCTCGATGTGTTTACGGTATTCGTCGAGCGTCGTGGCGCCGATGCATTGAATCTCGCCGCGGGACAACGCCGGCTTGAGCATATTGGAGGCATCGATAGATCCTTCTGCCGCCCCTGCTCCAACCAACGTGTGCAACTCGTCAATGAAGATAATGATGTTCCCTGCCTGCACAATCTCCTTCATCACGACCTTGAGGCGCTCTTCAAACTGGCCGCGGTATTTTGTGCCGGCCACCAGTGAGCCCAGGTCGAGTGCGATGACGCGACGAGACAGCAGATTGTCAGGGACTTCCGACGCGATGATACGCTGTGCGAGTCCTTCGACGATGGCTGTTTTCCCCACGCCGGATTCACCGATGAGTACCGGATTGTTTTTCGACCGTCGGCTGAGAATCTGCAAGACGCGCTCGATTTCGTCCGCGCGCCCGATGACGGGATCCAATTGCCCTTCCTGGGCGAGTTGGGTCAGGTCGCGTCCGAATTCGTCGAGCGCCGGCGTATTGCTCTTGCGGTCCCGCTCACGCGGCGCAGACTTACGCAGGAAGGTGACGGTGAGTTGCCGGGCGGTCAGGAGGTTGGCGCCAAGACTCCGGAGAATCTTCCCGCCGATGCCTTCTTCCTCACGAAGAAGACCGAGCAACAGATGTTCGCTGCCGATGTGGTTATGACCGAGCAACCGGGCTTCTTCAACCCCGTACTCGATGACTTTCTTGACCCGCGGGCTGAAAGGAATTTCCCCGAAGGTCATCGTTGTGCCCCCGCCCGGGAGATTCCGCTCGATTTCGAGTCGAATCTGCTCGGTGGAGAGCCCCATTTTCTTGAGGATCATCAGCGCAATCCCATCCGTCTCGCGAAGGATGGCCAACACCAGGTGCTCGGTGCCCAGGTAATCGTTCTGATGGCGCTCGGCTTCTTCACGTGCCAGGATGATGATCTTGCGACCCTTGTCCGTGAACCGTTCGAACATCCCGCCTCCTTATGGTGATGGGGTCTGTAAGAGAAGCCTTAGCTGAGTGATTTCATGCAGGTCAAAGGCTCGAAAACACTGATGGTGTGATTCTAACTAGCGCAATATGGGGTGTCAAGGTATTGAGAGAAACGCGGGCGTCGCGCTGCGACTGGTGAAACCGCGGCGCGCGCGAAGGAGGAAATCTCCTTCGCGCTGTATGCTCGTTTGACAGTAAAAGAATCATCCCGATACAATCCCGCACCTTTCAACCGGCTTCTCATCTCCTCGCGACACGGTCTCTTGTATGAAGAGTAAGAGCATCGGCATCCTGACAAAACCTAAATTTCCGGAAGTGAAAAGCACCGTGCAAGCCGTGGTCACATGGCTTCGTTCCCGGAACATCGACGTTCTCCTGGATACGACCGCAACGACTTTGCTTGGCGAGTCAGGCGGCTTTCAAAAAACCCATCTCGCCAGTAAGGCCGATGTTTTGCTCGTGTTGGGAGGCGACGGCACGATGCTCAATGCGGCGCGATTGGCCGGCGAGCGCGGCATTCCGATTCTCGGTGTGAATATGGGCGGTCTGGGATTTTTGACCGAAGTCGTCTTGGAGAATTTGTACCCGTCGCTTGAGCGGGTGTTCGCAAACGATTTCGTGCTCGATGAGCGACTGATGCTGAAGACGCATGTTCATCGGCACGGCGAAACGGTCACCCGCGGTGTGGTCTTAAACGACGTCGTCATCAGTAAAGGCACGCTCGCACGGATGATTGAACTCAAGATCGCGATTCAGGGGCAGTTTGTGACGAACCTGCGCGGCGACGGTCTGATCATCAGCACCCCGACCGGATCGACCGCCTATTCGCTTTCAGCCGGCGGGCCTATCATCAATCCCGCGGTCCCGTCGTTGATCCTGACGCCGATCTGCCCGCATACGCTGACACATCGACCGTTGATTGTCCCTGCCAGCGCAGAAATCGAAGTGGCCCTGACCAGTAAAGACGACGGGGCGATGGCGACGCTCGACGGCCAGGTCGGGGTGGCGTTGACTCAGGGCGACACGGTGGAAATCCGGGCCTCCGAGCACATGACCAGACTGATTCGTTTCCCGGAGAGTAGTTATTACGTGGTGCTGCGGGAGAAACTGAAATGGGGCGACGGGTAAGGAACGTCGAGGTTGGCGCGGTTAGCCGCGCCCCCGCTCGATGTGAGCCAGCATGTCGGCGTTCGATGCAAACTTAAACTCTCCGATCGCATCGGGAGAGGCGGCATGAGCTTTCTCCACTGCATCCAGGACCTTGAGTCCATCGAGGTCTACCGGCCGGCTTTTGCGTTCTTTAAGGATGGTGTGAAGTTTCGCGAGCACTCCATCCATCGTTCTTCGTGAGCGTGTCGCTTGAGTCGTCAGGTAACGGGTGATCACTTCCGCGCACCAGTCCCCGTCCCGCTTGGCGATTCCCACCAGACCTTCACTGGCTTTGCGTGCCCAGCCGGCGAGAAAGACGCCCTCAACGATCTGTCCTGATTTCTCGTCATAGGCTTGGAAGAGGGCATCGTCCGGATCGTTTCCGGTCTTGTTCGGGTTGGTCACGTAGACGCCGTTCTTATACGGGAGCCCCACGGTTTCATCAACCCGGTCGCCCACGGCGAACACCACGCTGTCGACAGGGAACTCGTACAATTGTTTGAGCCCGACGGCGGCGGTGTCGTCCCCTTTCGGTTCCAGCTTATTGTCTTCCATCTCGAGCGCGCGGACGCGATTGTGGCCGTCGACCAGTACGCGCTTCGGGGAGGCCAGAAAGCGAAAGCCCATCTTGGAGGGGCTGCCAGTCGGTTCACATTTGGTGAATTCTGCGGTCATGCTCGTCAGCACTTCGTCGGCATTCTGACCGACTGCGGCCAGCCTGTCCTTGATGCGGGCGAACTCTGCGGCGATGCCGTCCTGATCCATGTTCGAGCAGACAGCCCGGATTTCTTTCGGATTGTATTTCCGCTCGACCGGCCCGCGTCGCGCGATAGCGGTGACACGCTCCACCTTCTTATACTTGATCAACCAGTGGGCGATGTCGACCATGACGTCGCCGACGCCGATAATGGCGACATGTTTTCCCATGTCGAACGGACGGTCGCCGAAGCCCGGCAGGCGATTGAAGTGGTACACCACATCCTTGGCATGGAAGACGCCCTTGGCGGAATCTCCTTCGACCCCGATGGCTTTTGTCCCCTGGGCGCCGATCGAGAAGGCGACGGCGCTGGCCCCCAATCCGCGCAAATCTTCAACCGTGAGGTCCTTACCCTGCCCGACTGAGACGTTGCCGAAGTAGTGGACATTGGGCTGCTCGAGCATGTCCCAATATTGTTTCTTCAACCCACCGCGCAGTTTGAGCTTGCTGGGGAAGATCCCGTACTCCGCCAACCCGCCGAACTTGATGTCGCGATTGAGAATGACGACCTCGTGGCCCGCATCCGCCATCCTCTTGGCCAGGGCCATTCCAGCCGGGCCTGCGCCCACGACGATGACGACATGCCCGCTTGTCTCAGAACCGGTTGCGCTCATTATCTACCCTTCAATCTATATCGAAAGTGAGTCAGTACTGACGAAGACCGTCGAACGGTCGAAAGTTTAAAAATTTTGCGCACGTTAGCACAGGGTTCCTCGGGCTGTCAAAATCGCCGACCGCCCCGGTGAAACCAGGTGTGGCCGGATTGCGATGCCCGATGAGCCGGTCCGGCAGTCGTCTACCCGCCTGCACTGCCGACCGGTCCGCCGGCCTGCGTCATCCGCCACGGATCGAGGAGTTGCGTGAGCCGCTTTTCAGGCAACACGTTTTGTTCGCGAGCCACTTCCCGGACGGTCTTGCCGGATTTATAGGCATCCTTGGCGAGTTTTGCGGCCGCCTCGTAGCCGATCACCGGCGCGAGCGCCGTGCACATGGCGAGACTTTCTTCGATCAAACTCTTGCAGCGTTCCTCGTTCGCCTTGATGCCTTCAATGCATTTCACCGCAAAGTTCGTCGAGGCCGTTGCCAGCAACTCGATGGACTGCAGCAGGTTGTAGGCCATCACCGGCAGCATCACGATCAACTCGAAATTAGCCGCCTGGCCGCCGACGGTGATCGTGACGTCATTGCCGATCACCTGGGCGCAGACCATGGTGACGGATTCCGCAATGACCGGATTGACTTTGCCCGGCATGATGGATGAGCCCGGCTGGGTTTCCGGAAGATTGATCTCGCCGAGTCCGCAGCGCGGACCTGACCCGAGCCAGCGGATGTCGTTGGCGATCTTCATCAGGCTGACTGCCAGGGTGCGCAATTCCCCACTGGCCTCGACCAATGAGTCCTGGGCGGACTGTCCTTCGAAGTGGTTGACGGCTTCCTTGAACGCGCAGCCCGTCTCCTTCGAAATGATGGCCATGACCTTGCCGGCGAATTTCGGATGACAGTTGAGTCCGGTACCGACGGCAGTGCCTCCCAGGGCCACTTCGCTGAGAACCGCTTGAGCCCGCTTCATCCGAGCGATGCCCAATTCAATTTGTCTGGCGTAGCCGCCGAATTCCTGTCCCAGCCGGACCGGCGTCGCATCCTGCAAGTGGGTCCGGCCGATCTTGACGATTTTATCGAACTCGCGGGCTTTGCCGTTGATCGCCTTATGCAGCCGAGTGAGCGCGGGAATCAATTGCCGTTGAATGGTCTCCGAGGCCGCAATGTGGATGGCGGTCGGAACCACATCGTTGCTCGATTGGCCCAGGTTCACATGGTCGTTCGGGTGCACCAGTTTGCTGCCTCTGGCGCCGCCGAGCAGTTCCGTGGCCCGGTTGGAGATGACTTCGTTGGTGTTCATATTGGTCGAGGTGCCGGAGCCGGTTTGGAAAATATCGACCGGGAATTCGGCATCCAGGCGTCCTTCCACAACTTCGGTGGCGGCCCGAACGATGGCGTCCGCGGGCTTCTTGTCGAGCAGTTTCAACGAATGATTCACCGAAGCGGCGGCACGTTTGATGAGTCCCATGGCCCGGATCATCGCGCGGGGAATACGAAGCGAGCTGATCGGGAAGTTCTCGATCGCCCGGGCGGTCTGGACCCCGTAATAAGCATTGGAGGGAACCGGCAGTTCACCCATTGTGTCGCGCTCCATGCGTGTGGAGGTGGTCATGGATGCGGCGGTGCCGGTTGTGCGCGAAGCGTTCTTCATCGTCGGGTCTCCTCGAATAGCTGGCAGTTGACGTGTTGGAGCCGCGCATCTTAAACGGTCCCCGTGCGGAAGCACAAGCATGGCTGCCCCCGGGAGCGGAAATTGCGCTCGCCCGTTCGTGAACCAAACGGCCGGAGCAGACAGTGAGATGGTGATGCGATGGCAGGGAGGGTGGAACTGAAAAGGCCCGCCGGGGGGCGGGCCTTCCTTCCCATGGCACCCGATGTCGTTAGGAGATCTTGACGTCGATCTGTTTCGGTTTCGCTTTTTCCGATTTCGGGAGATGCAGGTGCAGAACACCCTCCGTATATTCTGCTTTCACCTTGCTCTCGTCGACCGAATCGGGAAGTGTGAAGCTCCTGACAAACCGACCGTACGACCGTTCGATACGATGGTACTTCTTACCCTTTTCTTCCTTTTCCTGTTTCCGCTCACCCTGAATGGTGAGGACCGCATCTTCGACCGTGACCTTCACATCTTCTTTCTTGACCTCGGGAAGCTCAGCCTTAATGGCATACTCGCTCTCGGTTTCGCTGATGTCGACGGTCGGAGTCCAGTCGGCAACGGTCATGACTTCCTTCCCCTGTCCGGTAGCCGTGCCGGTTGAGGGTCGCGCAATCATCCGGTTCAACCGGTCGGACATCTCCTCCAATTCCCTGAACGGATCCCATCGTACAATCGCCATGGTGGAACCTCCTTGTGTGGATGTGTTGACGCTGTTCCCTTGGGACATCCTACGTACTAGAAAGGAGGTAATCTTCACGAAGCTGAAGTCAAGGCCCGCGCCGGAAGAGTTAAAGGCGGTGACGGGGTCTTGACATTGGGACCCACGGCATTATTTAGTAGCCCCCTTCACACAGGGAGGCGATGACCATGCTGGAATACATGTCTTATGCGCTGCTCGGCGGTATCATGTTTGTGACATCGATTGTCTTGTGGTGGTTCATCGGTCGCACTGAGTAGCTGTTCCTCGACTACCGTTTGTCGATCGGCACATAGTGCCGGTCGTGTTCGCCGGAATAGATCTGGTCGGGTCGATAAAGCTTGTTCTCCCGCAGTTGCTCCAGCCAATGCGCCAGCCACCCGCTCACTCGCGCCATGGCGAAGAGCGGCGTAAAGAGATCCATCTCGATGCCCATCTTGTCGTAGATGATACCGGAGTAAAAGTCGACGTTCGGGTATATTCCCTTGTCCTTCAGTCGTTCACCCGCGAGTTGCTCCACCGCCACCGCCACTTCATACAGCGGGGACGTTCCGCAGACGTTGAAGAGACGCATGCAGAGGTCCTGTAGCACGGTCGCGCGCGGATCTTTCACCTTGTAGACCCGGTGCCCAAACCCCATGAGTTTGTTCTTGCCTTGGAGCCGAGCCTCGACCGCCGACTTGGCCTGGGCCGGAGTGCCGATTTCCCGCAACATCATGACCACTTCTTCGTTGGCACCGCCGTGCAGTGGTCCTTTTAAGGCGCCGATCGACGACGCCACCACGGTGTACGGGTCAGCCAGAGTCGAGGCCGTGACCATGCCGGCAAAGGTCGACGCGTTCATCGTATGTTCGGCGTGGAGAATCAAACAGTCGTCGAAGACTTCGCTCCACAGCGGATGCGGAACGGTTTCGGTCAGCATGTAGAGAAAGTTATCGGAAAACGGCAAATCGTCCCGCGGCGGGATGTACTCGTCCCCGCGTCTCAGGCGCGCCCAGGCCGCCACGATGGTGGGGAGTTTGGCGATCAGCCTCACCGCCGACCAGTAGTTGTTGGCCAGGTCCTTCACATTGCGGCCCGGATAGAACATGCCGAGTGCCGCGACCGCTGCCTGCAACGCATCCATAGGATGCCCATGCTCGGGCATGACCTTCAATAGATCGACGATGCGGAATTTGATGCGTCGATGGTGCGTGACGTCATCGACCCATTGTGTGAGCTCAGGCGCAGTCGGCAATCGACCGAACAGCAGCAGATAACTCGTTTCGAGAAACGACGAGTGCTGGCAGAGTTCCTCGACGCGGATGCCGCGATATTCGAGCACGCCTCGCGTTCCATCGACATCGCTGATCGCCGATTTTGCGGCAGGCACACCGGCAAGCCCCGGCATGAAGTCGTGCGGCATAGTCTCGCTCTCCTCTCTTCAACAACACGAATGATGATCCACCACGTATGCATCCGGCGCCTGGAGATGCCTTCCCTCGTGCCGCTGTTTCGACGCCACTGCCCGCACACGTGCCTGGCTGAGCTTACCATGATCGGCGGTGCGGACTCAGCTCCCACCTTGAATTGGTGCGGCCTGCTTGGCATACTCACTCGAACGACGTGTGACTCTCTATGAGGCATTGAGTGACAGGTGTGACACGGATTCTTGTGCTGCTCGGGCTTCTGGTGCTGGGTGTGGCCTTGTTCATGCTCGGGCGCGACGAGCGGCCGGCAGCCGTTCCCATCGAACCACGCATCGGGCGCAGCACCTTGAGTCACGGCGGGCCCGGCGCAGGATCTATCCCGATCGCGCCCGCGGAAGCCCCGTCCGCAAATCCCCGGGTCCCTTCCAATCAGTCTCCGTACGCAACCACGAGGTGAGGCATGAGCTGGTTCCGCTTGCGGGCGTGGGGAATCGTGACATGGGCGACACTGAGTCTGTTTGCCCCTGCCTGGGCCGATGACGACACGGTTGTATTTGCCGTCGTCAGCGATGTCCCGAAAGACAGGTTGCGCGTGTCGGCCAAGGCGCTACTTGACGGTGCCGTCTCCGACATGAAACTTCTGCCGGGAGAATCGATCCTCGGGAATCCGGTCTGGCGCACCCTGGAAGTCTGTCATGCGCTCAAGCTTGAAGGAACGAAGACAGGAGACGGATTCAAGGTCACCGTGGCACGGGTTCTCGATGCCAGCATGCTGCCGATGGCGCTGCAGGGATATGCCGGGGATTGCTTGATTAAGAAGGCGGTGGAAATCGCGCCGTTGGCGGATTGAATGGAGTAGTGGTGAGTCATAAGTCTAGAGGTATCACTCACCACTCACGACTGAGCACTCAGCACTTCCTTTAGCGGCAATCGGGACAGACGGTCGGTTCCTCGTCGGCGTCGCATTCGTCGGCCGTGAGCGGAAAAAATTGCTCGCACTGCCGGCAAGTGCGGATTTCGAAATACGCCACCCCCTGCTCGTCGATCTCGGTGGGGAGTAGGAGTTCAAAGGGATCATAGCCCAGTTTGACCTCGTCCTCGAAGCGAATGATGGCCAGTCGATCATTGAACACTTCAAAGGTGGCTTCCTTGCCTTTCCGTTCCAGCCGGTGTCCGACGACAAACACGGGTTGCCCCTTGCGTTTGGTGCGCAGATCTTTCAAGGTGCGTTGCGACGCTGACGCACAGGAAAATTTGCCGGCCTGGTCGCTGGTGTCGGTTCCGAAAATTGGCATAGGTCAACAGTATCTCTTTAGCCCGCATTAATCATGACGGTTCGTTGCGAAATCGCCGAGTCATGTCGCGAGACCGGCGCGCGGAGCCGGGAGGACCCGACGCGTACTTGTGCAGTACGTTGAGGGTCCGAGGGGCGAGCCCGCCGGCCGAAGGCCCGTCGCAGCAGTGAATCGACGATTGCAGCAGAAGTGATCATGAATAATGCGGGTTAGGGTGAAGTCTCCTGTGTCCATGTAACACAGGTCAAAAATTTGCGTCAAGGGAAGCTCCTAAGAAGAGAGGCTGAAAGCATGACGGAGATCACGATTTATCAGAAACCTACCTGTTCAACCTGCCGCGAGGCCGTCCGGATTGTGCGTGAAAGCGGGCAACCGTTTAAGGCGATCAATTATTATGAGCAACCCTTCACGAAGAGCCGACTCAAGGCCCTGCTGAAGAAAGCCGGACTGACGGCGCGTGAAGTCTTGCGCACGAAAGAAGATCTCTACAAGTCGCTGAAGCTGTCCGATCCGACGCTGAGCGAGGACCATGTGCTCGACCTGATGGTCCTGCATCCGGATTTGATCCAGCGTCCGCTCGTCGAGAAGGGCGACAAGGCCATGCTGGCGCGCCCCGCGGACACGGTCACTCAGATGCTGTGAGCGTGTAAGGCAAATGGGACGCCGGCGCCTCGCAGCGGGGGCGCCGGCGGGTATGACGGAGGACCGGACCTATGTTCGCATTCAGTTCCGTTGATCGCGTGTCGCTGCTCGGGCGCATGCTGCAGCGGCTCAATCTTCGCTTTCCGTCTCTCTTTGTGTTGTTCGTCGTCCTTACCCTGGCGGACATTATTGTGCCGGACGTGATTCCGCTGGCCGACGAAATCGGCCTGGCCCTGCTGACATTGTTGCTGGGGTTGTGGAAGGACCGCCGGACTCACAGCCGGGCCCAGTCCGCACGCGGCGCGACGCGGTAAACGCGGGGCTCAGGGATGATCGAGATGGCCGAAGCGGAGTTTGCCGAGCTGAGGGTCGATCCATACCTTCAGATCGCCGGATAAGACGCTGAGGAGTGTTTCTCCGACCAGTTGCCGCCGCCATCCCCGCAAGACGGGAATGTCCATCTCCTCCACCGGCGAGGGCCGTTCCACTAGGGCCTGCAAGTCACCGGTGGTCGCGATCAACGTCGGGGCAATGTTTTCCACGGAGGCACGCGACTTCAGCACCGCCTGCAGCAACTCCAGTACCCCGGTGGACTCGGGGTCGGGTTTGCGATCGCGCGGAACCTCGGGCCATTCGGATTCCGGTCGTGCCAAGGCCTGCTGCATGGTGGCGAGAAGCGCCTGCCCGTTCCGTTCGACTTCCGACGAATACATCCCCCGCATGCCGCGCAACTGATCCAACGTGCGCGGTGTTTGACGGGCCAATTGTACCAATACCTCGTCCCGCATCACTCGTCCCCGCGGGACATTGCGGCGCCGGGCCTCCCCTTCACGCCAGGCGGCAAGGTCGCGCAGGACGCCGGCCGCGCGCGGTTTCAGGCTATCCCATCCACGGATGCGCTGATATCGCTCCTGCGGGTCCCGCGCCTGCGCGCCGAGAGAGACTTCCAGGCGGGCGAATTCCTCATCCACCCACTTCGAGCGACCCATCACGGACAATTTCTGCCGGAGATGCCGGTGCACCGGCAGTAGAAAGGTCACGTCGTCCAGAGCATAGACCAGCTGCTCCCGGCTCAACGGCCGCTGGCTCCAATTCGTAAACGTATGCGCCTTGTCGAGTTTCACACCCTGGACGCGCTGGACCAGATTGGCATAGGCGGTCTGCGCGCCGTATCCGACCATGGCGGCGGCGATTTGCGTATCGAAGAACGGCTTCGGCAGACGTCCGGCATGGTGGGCAAACAATTCCAGGTCCTGCCGTCCCGCATGGAGCACCTTTTCGATGCGGGCATCGCAGACGATCTCCCAGAATCGGACCATCGGCGCGGTCTCTTGCACGGCGGGAAAATCGATAACCGCCGCCACCCCTTCCGCCGCGACTTGAATCAACTCCAGGCGGGGTATGAAATGCTCCTCCCCCATAAACTCGGTATCGATGGCAATGACCGAACTGTCGATGAGGCGATCACAGAGGGCATCGAGCGCATCGTCGGAGGTAATGAACGTTTGATCCGGTTCCAGTGTGGCCATGGGTTACTCGGTGGGACGATATTCCGCTCCGCGTGAAATCGGCGGTTCGGTGTTGCTCAGGCTCAAGTACTCTTTGAGGAATTGATAGGCTTCGAGGATGCGCCGGAGTTCTGGTTCTGAACTGCGGTCGCCGTTGCGGGCATCGGGGTGGAGTTCCTTGGCGCGTTGACGGAAGGAGGTGGTCACATCGGCGAGCGGAGTGCCGAACTCGAGACCCAGAATCTGATACGCATCGTACGCATTGGTGACTTCATTGGTCGCGCCGGTTGGACTTCCCTCCCCTCCCGCGGCTTTGAGGAAGTCGGCCAGATTGATTTTTCGGCGCCGTCGGCGCGGACGTTCCCGAATTTCGCTGTCGAGTTCGTCCCAGCGGTCTTCGACGAACTCCAATCGTGACTCCAGCCGAACGGCGCCCGAGACATCCCTCACCAGGTCCAATTCGTCTTCGATCTGATGCAGCGACCGTTCGACCTCTTCGAGCCCCGGCTCGATGCGGAAGTAACTGTCGACCCGTTCCTGCATCATGAAATCGACGGCAAATTCCATGCTGTCGATGTTCTTGGCGCGTAACATGCCGATGCGCCGCCGCATGCCTCGCTGATATTTAAACAGGCGGTTGGTTGAAAAGGCCACAAGTCCTCGTGAGGCGCGACTCTCCGGGGTTCCGGCAGAGTTGCGCGCATCTTAGCACAACCGTTTGCGCTTCGATAAGAGCGGAACGTGCGGGTTTGGGGACAGGATGGGAGAGCTACAGGCACCAGAAGCCGAGCGCAGCGAGGATCGTGGGCGGCAACGCCCCTAGAAACAGTCCCAACGGATTGATGGACTCATCCTCGAAATGGCCGCGAAGGATGGCCACGCCGGCCGGGTTCGGCGCATTGGCGATGATGGTGAGGCCGCCGCCCGTGACTGCGCCGGCTACCAGCGCGTATTTAAATCCATCCGATAACCCTTCCACGAGCGACCCGAGATAGGTCAGCGCCGCATTGTCGGTGAAGGCCGTCAGGAGAGTCGCTCCGAAAAAAACGGCATCGTTGCTCATGCTCAGCAAGACCGGTTGCAACCACCACTGCTGCTGCCCGCCCATCACCACCAGTCCCGCCAAAAAGAATCCCACCAGTAAGCCCTCGCGCAGGATTAAACGATCCTGATGTCGTTCGTACGCCTGGGAGACACCCAGAAAGAATAGAAAGACTCCCAGGAACATCACCGGGTGATGGGCGAAGAGCACCACGATGCCGAGAAACACCAGGTGCAGCACGACCATCGTGAGGGGCACCCTACGATGCGCCGTTTCATGGCCTCCTGTAGAGATTCGACAGAGCTCCCGACGGAACAGCAGCGCCGCAGCCAGGGCATTGACGACCACCACGACCGCGGCTTTCCATCCGAAGTGTCCCATCATGAACGGGAAGTCCCAGTGCCAGGTGCCGGCCACCATTAAGACCGGAGGCGCGGCAAACGGTGTGAGTGTCCCGCCGATCGAAACATTCACAAACAGCACTCCCAGGGTGGCATACCTCAAGGGTTTCGACAGGCCGTTCTGAAAAAACCGGTCGCGCAGCATCAGGGCGGCCAGGGTCATGGCTGCGGGTTCGGTAATGAATGACCCCAGCAACGGCACCAGCGTCAGAATGGTGAAATAGGCGCTCAGATTGTGCGGCAACGGGAGGGCCTTGCTGAGCAGCCGCACTCCGCTCGTGGCGGCATGCAGAATCGGGCGCGTGCCCGCGATGACCATGATGGCGAAGACGAACAGCGGTTCCGTGAAGTTGCGTGAATCGAGGTAGTGTGTCGCGGCAGCCGGCCCATCGGTGACGAACATGACGGCGATGAGGACGAGCGCCCAGAAGCCGAAGACGACTTCGACTTCCCCCAGCAAATGCCACAGCCCGGCATGCGCCGGCCTTGTATGGGCCAGGTGCTCAAAAAATGCGGTGGAAAAGGTATGTAGGATCGCAACGACAAACAGGGCGGTCCCGATCATTTCGATAGTGGTTGGCGTCACGTGGATTCTTTAGGACGGTCGCGGCGAACCCCGACGAGGGCTGACGCGCATTCGAACCGGTCTCATCACAATATATGCGCACTGTACATGGGGTGAGAGGATTTCGCCAAGCAAGAAAAGAAACGGCAGGGACAAGACGGTTGCACGGTCAGCGGAGGTCGTCGTCGATCCGGATACGGCGGCGGGCCACGCCGGTCGCGCGCGCAGCCGCGGCCACTGCCTTCGCGACGCGCGGCACCACGTCGCGATCGAACACGCTGGGGATGATGTAGTCCTCCGACAGGGCCTCGGCCGGCACACAACCGGCAATGGCCTCGGCCGCCGCCAGCTTCATGGCTTCGTTGATCTCGCTGGCTTGCACGTCGAGCGCCCCGCGGAAAATTCCGGGAAACGACAGGGCGTTGTTGATCTGGTTGGGAAAGTCCGACCGGCCGGTGGCAAAGATCCGTGAGGCCTCATCGCCCACCTTCGGTTCGATCTCCGGATCGGGGTTGGCCATCGCGAAGACGATCCGGTCCTGATTCATCCGTTCGAGATCCTCCCGGTTCAGCACATTGCCCACTGAGAGCCCGATGAACACGTCGGCGCCCTTCAAGGCATCGTGGAGCGTCCCGCGCGGCTGATCCCGACGGATGCAGGCGTGAAGATCGGTGCGACAGGCTCGCAGTTCCTCCGCATCGCCCATCAGCACAATGCCTTCTTTGTCGCATCCGACCAGATGGGCCGCGCCTGCGGCAAGCAAAATGCGGCAACAGGCGGTTCCGGCCGCGCCTAGACCGTTCACGACGATCCGGACCTCCTCCATCCGTTTGCCGACCACCTTCAAGGCATTGGTGAGCGCAGCCAGGAGGACAACGGCCGTACCGTGCTGATCGTCGTGCATGACGGGAATGTCGAGGGACGTCTTGAGCGCCCGTTCAATTTCAAAGCAACGCGGGGCGCTGATGTCTTCCAGGTTGACGCCGCCGAAACCGGGGGCGATGCCGCGAACGATGCGGATGATTTCATCGGGATCCTGTGTGGACACACAAATCGGCCAGGCATCGATCCCTGCCAATTCCTTGAAGAGCATGACCTTACCTTCCATCACCGGCAGCGCGGCGGCGGGACCGAGATTGCCCAATCCGAGGACGGCGGATCCGTCGGTAACAACGGCCACGCTGTTGCTCTTGATCGTGAAGGCATAGGCTTTCGACGGGTCTTTTGCGATGGCCTGGCAGACGCGTCCCACGCCCGGGGTATAGATCATCGAGAGGACATTGCGTGTATTGACCGGGACTTTGCTCTGGACTCTGATTTTTCCTCCCAGATGGAGGAGGAAAATCCGGTCGGATGCCGAGAGCACATTCACTTCCGGCAGGGCTTCGAGGCGTTCGAGGACATGTTCTCCGTGCGCCTCATTCTGGACATCGAAGGTAATGTCCCTGATCATACGTTCGGCATTGGCCGACACGATGTCCACGGCTCCGAGGTTGGCCCCCTCTTCGGCCAGCAGCCCGGCGACTTTTGCGAAGATACCCGGTTTGTTGAGGAGTGCGAGGCGGACGGTCAAGCGGTAGTTGGAATAGGGACCGATGTCATCGGTGGTCATAGGCGGCGACCCGGAGGTAAGTTGGCCTTGTTAATGAGTGTATCACAGTGGATGACGCGCAGATGCGGACCCTAAGGCCTGTTCGCTGCGCAGGGCTGCCGCGTCCCATCGAGTAAGAACTGTCGCAAAAACCTCTGCGGCACGCCGTCGGGATGCGAGATGCACAGGAACAATGACACGAGAACCATTGGGCAGGTTTGAAGAGAATACAGGCGCAATGATTAGTTGATGTTCAGTTCATATCTTATTGAAACTTAAGCTTTGATTTAATTCGAACCGGAGAACATGGTGAAGTTATTCGCCAGGGGTGTCCCAGGCCCTGCCGGCCTTTCCGCGTAAGCAAAATAAGGGGGTGAAGAGTTTCGTTGACTTTTTTTGACAGGTTGGCTACCCTCGGCCCGCCCTTGTGGTGGGCACTTATATTCTCAACCTTTCAAGGAGGGGTTTCCATGAAGCGTGCTCTATTTGCATTCGTAGCGGCAGCCATTCTCGTTGCATTCACCGCCCCGTCTTTCGCCGGCGACGACAAGAAGAAGGAAGAGAAGAAGGGCGGCCACTTCTCCCAGACCCTCTTCGGCGATGACAAGAAGAAGGAAGAGAAGAAGGGTGGACACCTGTCCCAGACCGTGTTCGGCGAAGAGAAGAAGAAGGACGAAAAGAAGGGCGGACACTGATCCCCGCTTCCGACGTTCTTTCGTAGTCTAAATTGGCCCGCGACTCCGGATGCCGGCGCGGGCCAATTTTTTTGCCTCGTGCGGCTCCCGCTCCCTCTCTCCTCCGCTTCATTGACCCGTTCAATCGGTGCGTGATACGGTTCGCGCATGACCAGCACAACCGCCGGCCGCGAGCCGAATCGCCTCATACAGCAGACCAGTCCCTATCTCCTGCAACATGCCTATAACCCGGTGGATTGGTATCCCTGGGGGCCGGAGGCCTTGGCCCGGGCGGCGCAGCTGAATCGACCGATTCTGCTCTCCATCGGCTATTCCTCCTGCCACTGGTGTCACGTCATGGAGCGGGAATCGTTTGAGAACGGGGCGATCGCCGGACTGATGAATCGACATTTTGTCTGCATCAAAGTCGATCGCGAGGAGCGGCCCGATCTGGATGAGATCTACATGCAGGCCACGCTGGCGCTGAACCGGAATCAGGGCGGCTGGCCAATGACCGTGTTCCTCACCCCCGATCAGAAACCGTTTTTTGCCGGGACCTATTTCCCGCCTGAGGATCGATGGGGCCGTCCGGGCTTCCCCGCCCTGCTGAAGAAAATTGCCGAGTACTGGGAGAAGGACCAGGCCGGCGTCGTCGCGCAAGCGGCCACCCTCACGGCGCGCCTCCAGGACGGCAGTCATGCCCCTTCCCCGACCACGGTCGGCGAAGCCGAACTCGACATGGCTGTGACCCAGTTTGCGGAGGACTTCGATGCCAAGCTCGGAGGATTCGGCGGCGCCCCGAAGTTCCCCCCGGCCACCGGGCTCTCGCTGTTGCTCCATTGTTATCACCGCACCAAGGATCCGCAGCCCCTCACGATGGTCCGTACCACGCTGGATGCCATGGCGGCTGGCGGGATCTACGATCAGATCGGGGGCGGCTTCGCGCGGTACTCCACCGACGATCGGTGGCTGGTGCCCCATTTCGAGAAGATGCTGTACGACAACGCCCTGTTGGCTCGCGTCTATGTCGAAGCGTTTCAAGTGACCGGAGATCACAACTACCGTCGCGTGACCTGTGAGACTCTCGACTATATTCTGAAGGAAATGACGTCACCCGAGGGCGGGTTCTATTCCGCAACCGATGCCGACTCCGAAGGGGTGGAGGGGAAATTCTTCGTCTGGACCCCGGAGGAAATTCGCGCGGTGCTTTCGAACGAAGAGGATGTGCGTCGGATCTGCGCCTATTACGATGTCACACCGGGTGGCAACTGGGAGCACAAGAATGTGCTGCATACGGCCAAGCCCGTCGCGTCGGTGGCGAAAGAGTTGGGGCTGACCGTCGAGGACCTGCAAGAGACCATCGAGCGGGTGAAGCCGTTGCTCTATGAGGCGCGCGCGAAACGGGTCCCACCCGGACTCGATGACAAGGTCATCACGGCCTGGAACGGAATGATGATCAGCGCCATGGCGGAAGCCGGGGGGGTGTTCGACATGCCGCGGTACCGGGCCGCTGCCGAACGCGCCTGTGAGTTTCTCCTGACCACGCTCTCCAAGCCGGATGGACGACTCCTGCGGACTTATCGCGCCGGCACGGCTCACCTGGATGCCTATCTCGAAGACTATGCCTACTTTGCCGAAGGCTTAATCGACACCTATGAAGCAGGCGGCAACGAGCGGTACCTGTCTGCAGCGATGCGGCTCGCGGAGCAGATCCTGGCGGATTTTTCCGAGGGTCAACAGGGCGGGTTCTTCACGACGGCCACGGGCCACGAAGCCCTGATCATGCGCAGTCGTGAAGGTCCTGACGGAGCCACCCCGAGCGGAAATGCCGTGGCGGCCTCGGCGCTGGCCAGATTGTCCTACCACTTCGGGCGGGAAGATTTCCGGCAGGCGGCTGCGGCGGCTGTGCGCGCCTACGGTCGCCAGATCGCCCGCTACCCGCGGGCATTCGCGAAGAGTCTGATCGTCGTCGATTTGTTGACCAGCGGGCCGGTAGAAATTGCCGTCGTCGGGACATCCGGCGAACCCAACACCGTCGCGTTGCGCGCGGCAGTCAGCCGGACCTACATTCCGAATCGTGTCATCGCCTATCGCGAGTCGCAGCAGCCCGAACCGACCCATCCGCTCTTGCAGGGGAAGGCCCTGGTCGGCGGCAAGGCGGCGTTGTATGTCTGCCGGAATTTTTCCTGCCGACAACCGATCACCGATCCCGCGGATCTCCCTGCTCTGCTCGATCCGTCGCAAAAAGCTGCATCGCCGTCGACCGTGCCCGAACAAAAGGTCTTGAGCGGAAATTTGTATCCGGGGGCCGCGACTGTTCAAGGCACGGCCGGTTACGCGGCCAGGAAGATCCACGATGCCACCGGGGCCGGCTCGTTGGCGAACGGGTTCGGGCCGTTCGGGGCGACAGGACTGACGGTCAGCCGTCTCGGATTCGGCACGTACCGGGTCGGGCAACGGGAAGCGGAGCATCGAGAGGCCTTGATCAAGGCGATTCGCTCGGGCTGCAACCTGATCGACACTTCGACGAATTACATGGACGGCGAGAGCGAGCAGGTGGTCGGTTCGGTCCTCCAGCAATTGGTCCGTGCCGGTGAAGTGACCCGCGAGGAAATCATCGTCGTGTCGAAGATCGGTTATGTGCAGGGTCAGAATCTGGCCCTGGCCAAAACCCGGGAGAAATCCGGCAAGACCTATCCGGACATGGTGAAGTATGGCGACGATGTCTGGCACTGCATTCATCCGGAGTTTCTGGCGGATCAATTGACGCTGTCCCTGGATCGACTGGGGTTGGCGACGTTGGATGTCTGTTTGCTCCACAACCCGGAGTATTTCCTGTCCCATGCGACCCGGCTCGGCACCGGTGAGCAGCGAGAGCTGTCTGCGCTGCGCGATGAATTTTATGCGCGACTGCAATTGGCATTCGAGTATTGCGAGCGGCAGGTCGAAACAGGCCGGCTGCGCGGCTATGGCGTGTCGTCCAATACGTCCACGGCGTCTCCGGATGAACCCGGCGCCACGTCGTTGTCCAGCATGATTGAAGCCGCGAAGGCGGCGGCGAAGAACGTCGGAGCGGCCGATCACCATTTCACGGTCTTGCAGTGCCCGATGAATGTGCACGAGTCCGGCGCGGTTCTGATCAAGAATACGGGACAGGGCAACGGCAGCACGGTGCTGGATGAAGCCGTGAGGAACGGTGTCGCGGTGCTCGTGAATCGTCCGCTGAACGCCATGCCGGCCCAGCGCGGCGGCGTGGTGCGATTGGCCGATGTGCCCGTGCCGGCGCCAGAGGCGGAATTCGAGACGCAGCGACAGAGGGTTGCTCTCTTGGAAGAAGAGTATCGAAGGGATCTCGCGCCGGCGGTGGCCCATAGCGGCCAAGGCATGCTTCCCGCGGACTTTTTCCGATGGGCCGACGAACTCAACCGCATCCGCACGCAGGTGCAGGGCTTGGAACATTGGGAGCAAATCGAAACGCAGATGATCGCACCCCACGTCAACCAGGTGCTTCGCACGCTTTCCGAAGCGTTTACAGGTACCGTGGCGGAGCAGTGGGAAGCCTGGCGTGACCGGTACGTACCGGAACTCCTCGCGCTCCTGCGAACGCTGCATCGGGAAGCCAGCGAGCGGAGCCGTCTGCGCGCGGAAGAGCTGCATCGAAGCATCGATCCGCTGTTGCCAGAACCGAGACGGAAGGCGAGCTTGTCGCAGAAGGCGCTGTGGATTCTCTCCAGCACTGCGGGTGTGACGTCAGTGCTCAACGGAATGCGCACGCCGACCTACGTGGACGACGCGCTGCAGATCCTGCGGTGGGAGTCGTTGTCGGATGCGCGACGCGTATACGATCGCTGTGCCGAGAAGAAGTAACTTGCCCTGTTCGTTCGATTTGATTATTCTGTGCCTCGTCCACTCCACGAACTCACCTAGCGCCGGAGGTTTTCATGATACGTTTGCGCCCGTTTGTCCTGCTCGGATTGCTTGCCGTCGCCGGCCCCTTGTTTCTTGACGGCTGCGCGAGCAAATCGGGAACCAGTGGAGGAGTGACGGCGACTCCACCGAAGCCCCGCGCGGAGGAGCGTGTGGCTGCGGCTCCGGTACAGGAAATCCCCGCCCCGCCGGAACCGGCTCCGGTGCCGTTGCGATCGGTGGAGATGGCCGCGCGGAATGCGACCGGGGAGCAGAACATTCCGTTCCCCGATGTGCTGTTCGATTTCGACCAATACGTTTTGCGGGACGATGCGCTCACTGCGGTGGAGGCCAATGCCAAGCGGTTGAAAGATAACCGGATCACCAAGGTGTTGTTGGAAGGCCGTTGCGACGAAGTCGGGACCTCCGAATACAATCTGGTGTTGGGGGAACGGCGAGCCCTCTCCGTAAAACGGTATCTCGAATCGTTGGGCATGAGTCAGTTGCAGGTGGATCTCACCAGTTACGGAAAAGACCGGCCGTTGTGCCTCCAGCACAATCCGGTCTGCTGGCAGAAGAACCGCAGCGTCCATTTCGTGGTGAAAGAATAGTCGTTCCCCGACAGTTTCCTCACTGCGCGGCACGGGGTGACTCTCGCCTGTGCCGCGCTTGTCCTCCCGCATTCCACTTCGAGCCCATTCGTAACAGAGAATTTACGGGAGCCTAACCATTCTGGAACGTCACAGGAGTATCCTCCTTATTAGAACATCGGCAAGGTGAGAGACAGCCGCCGATGACACACATTCAACAAGGAGGATACAGTATGGTGACAGTCAGCGATCTCATGACGAAGAAACTGGTGACCGTACAGGCCGGCACTTCGGCGGCGGACGCAGCCAGAGTGATGAACGAGCGCCATGTCGGCAGCGTGTTTATCGAGCAGAACGACCGTGTGGTCGGCATCGTGACCGAGTCCGATATTGTGCGAAAGGTCGTGGGTGAAAACAGACCGGTGCATTTCGTTCCCGTGGAATCCATCATGAGCAGCCCTGTCATCAGTTTGGATGAGCGGCGTTCGATCACGGAAGCGGCCGATCTCATGCAACATCACCATACGCGCCATCTGGGCGTGTTGAAGAGCGGCGCGATCGTCGGCGTGCTCTCGGTGCGCGATCTGCTCCAGCCGGTGTCGGTGGACGAGTTCTAACTCGCCACCCCATCGGGGCCTCGCCATCGGCGTCCGGCCGAGCCCCAACCGGATAGATTCTTCCCCTCGACAATCCCATCCTTCGGTTTCTCCCCTGCCTTGGCGGCATACTCCCCGCCTTTCTTTCCGTTCGGGTTCAGCATACCGGCGCCATGCACGTTCCCAGCGCAGTGAATCGAAGGCGACCCGCGGCAGGCTCGGCGGTTCGGCGGTATGGCGAAATGGCGCGTGGAACGGCGAGAGTTAGGAAGATTGCAGTTTGTATCCGATGCCGCGAATCGTGACGACGAATCTTGGCTTGGAGGGATCCGCCTCGATTTTCTGACGGAGCGAGTGAATGTGGACATCCAGCGCATGTTCTTCGAGCGCGTAATCTTCTCCCCAGACCCGGTTGAGCAGATCTTGCCTCGACAGCACGACACCCGGTGAGAGAAGAAATTGATGGAGGATACGAAATTCCTTCGGTGTGAGTTCGACGAGGGCTCCCCCAACCGTCACCTCATGGCGGGAGATATCCATCGTGAGGCCTTCGACGCGAAGAACGGATGGAGCCGCCGATGGCATGTTGTGGCGACGAAGGATCGCCCGAATATGCGCCAGTAGTTCGCGGGAGTGGGGAGAACAAAAGACGAGGTCGAAGCCGGCATCCAGCTCGGTGAGGCATTCATCCTGGCCGCAGGATTTGTCGAACGGCTGCAGCACGATGATGGGGATCGCAGGAGGAAACTGATCCCGGCGTCCTCCCTCCGTGGCAAGGATCTGCCGATCCAACAAAATCAACATTGGAGGCCGTCGCCGGATCTCGCTCAGTGCGGCGGCCAATGTCGTCGACACCCAGGCACGATAACCGTTCAGCTCGAGCAGTTTCTCCAAAGAGCCGGTGGCAGTCCGGTCGGCGCTCACCAGAAGAATCGTCTTTTCCAAGTCGGTCATGCGGCTGAACCCTCCTCTCGAGGATGCACTATGGCGTCGGGAGATTGTTGAGCGGTCATCGACATGTTACGTGCGTGTAAATTTTATTGCCGGTCGACGGGCCTCAGCGGCTGTTTACAAAGACTTAACCAGTCGGTGACAGTGCTGTCACGAAGCGGACCGATAGTGCGCCCGTGAAATCATCCGGTTTTATCATCTGTACTGTGGGCCGCGATGATGGGCCGATCGGTACAAGCATCACACTATGAGGAGGCTTGAATGAAGTACGGGGGGATGTGTGTCTTGAAATGGTCTGCCGCGACGCTCGGCATCGCCGGCGCGCTCCTATTCTTGCCGCTGCAGGCATCGGCGGGCGCGAACGAGGCCGCGCCGATGGTAGTAGCCCAGGGGCCCTTTCAATCCAGCCAGGCGCTCTCCGCCATGGAGACGGTCCCGCAGGCGATACCCACTGCGAATAGTACCGAC
The DNA here is from genome assembly GCA_902500715.1 of uncultured Nitrospira sp. Classification (GTDB taxonomy): domain Bacteria; phylum Nitrospirota; class Nitrospiria; order Nitrospirales; family Nitrospiraceae; genus Nitrospira_A. The sequence goes on from CABVRO010000005.1 coordinate 50,297, forward strand.
CGAGAAACATCGGGTCAGCGGCTCTCGATCGAGAGCACCTCGCTCGAAAGCCTGTTGCTCGAGAAAGGCGTGATCACGCAGGAAGACTGGATCCGTCTCAAGGCCGAGGAAGAACGTCGGGTGTTCGAACAGTCGTCGGAATTGCAGATGTCCGGTAATCCGCGCTGGTACGAACGGATCCGCATGACCGGGTACATCCAATACAAGTACAATATGGCGGCCACGAATCGCCTGTTCGACAATCCTCTGGGCGACAGCTTCGGCGACCAGCAGGGCAATGAATTTTACATCCGCCGGATGCGGCTGGTGTTCCAGGGGCAAGTGTCGGAACGGGTGGCCTTCTTCATGCAGTTCGCGCTCGAAGGTGGGCAACAGACGCCGGCAAACAATGAAATGATCGACGCCATGGTGGATTACTACCTCACCAAGGACAAGGTGCACCGCTTCCGCTTCGGTCTCCAACGCGTGCCCAACGCATTCGATACCTACCGGTCGAGCACAAACCGGCAGGAAATGGACCGGCACGAATCCATTCAGAGCGGCGCGCCGGGTGAACGCGATCTGGGCGTGGCCTACTACTGGAGTCCGAAGGTCGCCCAGGAGCGGTTTACTCAACTGGCCGCGTATCACAACGGGCCCGGCGACTATGGCGTGTTCGGGATCATGGTCTACAACGGACAAGGCAGGAGCCGGTTGGAGTTAAACAAGGATAAACATATCGGCGCCAAACTCTCCTATCCCTTCCAATTCCGGAACGGTCGGCTGCTCGAAGCCGGTGTGCTCGGCTACCATGGCGTGTTTTCCGTACAGGGAGCCAGTCAGCCTACGGTCGCCAGTGCTGCCCGCTGTCTCAGCACCCTGACCTCGGAAAGCGGCTGCGATATCAAGGATCAGCGAATCACGGCCTATGTCTGGACCCCGCCGCAACCTTGGGGAATCTTGGCCGAGTTCACCGTGGGGCGTGGACCGAAACGGAATGCGCAGACCAACTTCATCGAAGAGAGCAACGTCGTCGGCGGATATGTGCAAGGCTACTATACCTGGCGTTACTCGGATGTCGGCATGTTGACGCCCTATGTGCGCTACGGTGAATACTACGGCGGTTTCAAAGCGATCAACGGGGCACCGGACGGCCAATCCCGCACCTGGAATATCGGTCTGGTATGGGAGCCGGATACGCATTTCAGAGTGGTGGCGGAGTGGATGTCCAAGGACGGTTTGAACAGCACACTGGTCGCGAACCGTGCCCAAAACGACTTCGACGCCTCGCAGATGCGATTCATGACGCAATGGTTCTGGAACTAACGAGAGCCTAGTCTGTGGCGGGCGTCCGGAGTTTATGTCCAGGACGCCCGCCTCACTACTCGTCTAGCCCGCCAGGGGCCTTCTCGACATCCGTGAATCGTGAAGCGTATCTCGCGAGGATCCTCACCCGTGCTGTCACGCGAAATGAACGACGCTTCACGAACGACGGGTGATGAGGGTAGCCGACTAGCCCACGACCATTGTCTTCACATCAATAATCTCGTCCCCGCTCTTCACGAACACATCCCTTACAGACACCGACAGGCCGTTGCGACAAACCGGCTTGCCGGCGGACGAGCTCGCCTGGCCTAGCCTCAACAGCCGACCTGACGCAGGCCTTGGCCTCTCGGCGCTCCGCCTCCGGCTATGAGCAACGATTCCATTCGTCACAGGATGCGGGCCGCCAACCGACGAGACGTGTTGGCTTCTCGGTTGGCGGCATGATTCTAAGATCTGAAACGAATTACTGTGTTGAATGTACGGCCGAGGATTTGGGCTCGGCGGACAGCCGCCGGAGGTCGATGGCGAGAATGCGGCCTTCGTCGATATAGGGCCAGGAGGGTCGTTTATCGGCTGCGGCCAGAGCCGAAGGCTGCGCGAATTCAAGTCGAAAACTTGTGCGCGCAATCGGAACGAGCGGACTGTCGATCGGATCAAAATCCGTCACCATGTTTTGGTTCATGCCATCGGTGGGGAGCGTCCGATCGTTGGCGAGGACAACCATCAGATACCCGTCCTGGACGAACATCCCGCCGGACGTGATGGCCAGCCCGGTGTTGTTGTCGGAAAAACGACGGTAAAACGTCACCAGTTCATCGGGCTTGGCTTCAGTCAGCGCCCGGCTGAGTCTCGGGGCCAAGACCTGGATTTCAGTGGATGCAAAGGCGAGCTTGGGGCTAGCCTGTCCCGAGATCAAGGACCCGATGAATCCGGATCGCGGAAAGACACGCAGGCCGCCCAGCACCTGCGCCATCTGTTCCGGGGAGATGTCGGCCGGGTGCTGATGGCTGGATCGCGCACGGTCATCCACGTACAGCCGGATCGCGGTGATGGGATCTTGATACGAGGTGCGTGGCGGCGGCGGCGTGGTGCAGCCGAAGTGGGCCGCGGCGGCAAGGAGCAAGGGGAGGATGACGGTTCGACGCAACATGGGATCCATTCCTGTTCTCCAGTCTCTGGTTCGTGGGAACGCATGATCGGTGGTCACGAACATCGGGGGCCGAATCGCGCGCATCATACCAAAAAAAACAGAAAAGGGAGCGCCTTTTGCACCAGGCGCTCCCTGTCCGTTCCCTCGTCGCAGATGCGATGGAAAAGGGGGTTACCGTATTCGTTGTTCGGCGACCTGCAGGTCCTGAGGTGGGACGGTGACCATCGCTCCTTTGTCCAGCCCCAGCTCCTGGCGATTCTTCGCCACCTGCGTCGAGGTCAGCGGATAGAAGTTCGCCCGCGCCACGGTTTCCTGTCCCTGGCGGCTGTTCACAAAGGCCAGAAACTCTTCCACGACCGGATCCAGTTTGTCCTTCGGGCCCTTCTTCACATAGAGGTACAACGAACGGCCCAACGGATAGGCACCGGAGGTGACGGTCTCGATCGACGGCAACAGGGCCGGTCCTTCGGGCTGGGCGGCAATGGGCACCTGGCGTACGGCTGAAATGTCGAAACCGGCGCCGGCATAGCCCAGACCAAGCGGGTCTTGGGCGATCGCAATGATCTCCGAAGCCGAGCCCGGTTGTTCGACCACGTCGTCCACGAGTTCCCCGTCCTTCAGGGCGACATGTTTAAAAAACTCCCTGGTGCCGGAGCGCTTGTCTCGCCCGTACAGGTGAACCGGCTGTTTGGCCAGCGCGGAGTTGCCCATTCCGATTTGACTCCAATTGGTGATGGGGTCAAGGCCGCGTTTATGATCTTTTCCGAAAATAGCATCCACTTCCGCCAAGGTCAGGCGCTGAAGAGGGTTGTCCTTGTTCACATAGATCGCGACTGCATCCATGGCGATAGGTACTTCCAAGGGGCGATAGCCATAATTGGATTCGAAGCCCTTGGATTCATCTTCCGTCAACTGCCGGGAAGAGGCCAGCAATTCAACCGTAGTGGATCCGGCCGTGCCCCTGCCTTGAACCTTGTCTCCCCGCCGTTGATAGGACAGGCCCAGCAAAAACTCGCGGATGGCGGCGCTCGACCCGGTTCCCTCGACCGCAATCTGCGCGGCTGGGTGGAGACTGGAGAACTGCGCCGCGAGCTTTGCAATCAGCGGTCGCATGGTGTCCGACCCGGCGATGCTCAGTTTCCCCTGGAGGCCGTTATGGTTCACATAGGGCTCGATCGCGGGGTCTACGCTGGGGCTTCCGCCGCCGCTCAATCCCGCGCGCTCCGCGCGGACCTGAGAGCCCGTCAGGATCAGCATGGCGGCAGCTGCCGCCGCGACCCACGCTTGCGCTCTCGGTCGGTGATGGGAACCTGTCTGCTGCACGTGTGCCATGTGATGCCTCCGTATGAGTTGTGGATGTCCCGAATGACTGTCGATACCTGTCGTTATCGTGATCGATCGAACCTATTTGAATGTCTCGGAGGATACGCCGGGCCAATTGCTGCGCTATTAGCGGCTCGTTAACTCCGTGTTAACTCTTCCCGTGCAGCCCGTTCCGAAGAAGTAACCGTCCCGTAATCGGCCTCTAAGCTGTCTGGAACAGTGGGGTTCTAGACTGTGAGGCGAGAGTGAAGGCGATGGTTCATCAAGGAGGTGCCCGATGCTTTCTGATTTGTTGATGGTGCCGGTCTCCACCAACGGTACGTTTCTCTTCACGATGCTGCTCCTGGTCGGGCTGTTTGCAGGGTTGTGGTCCGCGATGATCAGGAACGGGTGGTGACATTCAGGTCGAAGACCATTTCGGTCGGACAGGAAAGGAATACGAACGCATGACTTACTTTGAGGTCCAGCCACGCATCGGTCGGGTCAACGGTTTCATCGATCGGCTCCTGGACACCGATCTCACCGAACTCTGGACGAAGGGAATCAAGGCAGTCCTCAGTCTGCTTATTCTGACCATCCTCATGGCGCTCACCGGCGGGGTCGTCAAAACGTTTCTGGATATCGGACTGCTGCTGCATGCTCCGGTGGAGATCGGGCTCCGGCAGATCATCGTCGATACGTTGATCCTGCTCGCCGTGGTGGAGGTGTTCAAAACCACGCTGACCTATTTTTCGGAAGGTCGCGTCAAGGTCACCTTCATCGTCGATACCATCCTCGTGGTCATGCTGACGGAAATCATTTCTCTCTGGTTCAAGGATGCAGACCACATGAAGTTGCTCTCGCTCGGAGCCATTCTCCTCGCGCTCGGGGCGATCCGGGTGGTGGCGGTGCGTTGTTCGCCGGCGCAGGGCGACGGAACCGGGAGAGGATTCTTCTGCAGCCGCGAAGAAATGTAGCGGCGAGATGATCCCACAAGCGAGTTAACGGAAAATTGAAGTGAGGTTAAGTTCAGAGATACACGAGTTCCTCATACTGATTCCTGTCTCTGCTCGTTCGATCCACGGTTGCCCGGGTCTGCGAATCGGGTTAGTGAATCAATCCAACCAGGAGGCGCGCCATGGTGCATCCAGACATTTCCCCCACCAGCGAAGGTCTGATTCTCGATCTCTTAGGCCTGCGAAAGTCACTAACGCTTGAACAGGTCGTGACCCTGCTGCCGGAGCTCAGTTGGAACCAGGTTTTTAAGACCGTCGACGAGCTGAGCCGGCGCGGAGAGATCATCCTGATTCGAAGGGGCTTCGAGTACGAGATCGAACGGATATCGTCGAAGGCGCGGGTCTTAGCCTGCGCCGGCTGATCCTTGTGTGGCGGGTCTCAGGCGACACCCTGAGAGAGCCTGTCCCTGCCTGGTGGTCGTGGGTGAATGCCGCAGCGTTCCGAGTGAGGCGGTCGTCCGGCCGGAAGTCTCAGGTTGGCCTCGGATGGGCCAGGAAGCGATAACGAGACCCCGGCAGAATCTCAATCGATCCCGTCCCGCTGTTCTCCAGCTTTCGTCGAAGAAAGCGCACACGGTGCTCCAGTTCTTCTCTGCTTGTGCTCCTGAACTCCTCGCCTGGAAGCTTCAGCAATTCATCGCCGCGCACTAATTCCCCATCCCGAGTCAGCTGATACTGAAGCAGCTTCAATTCGGTGTTCGAAACGGTGAGTTGTCGTTTCTGCAAGGTCAGGACGAAGTAAGGCCCTTCCATTGTGATGGAGGTATCGGAAAAGAGCACAGGATCCTCACGACGTGTCTCATGGACTCTGCGCAGCACGGCCTGAACGCGGGACACGACTTCCCTCGGGCTGAACGGCTTCACCACATAGTCGTCTGCTCCCATTTCAAGGCCGGCAATACGGTCTGCTTCAGTTCCGACGGCCGTGAGCATGATGATCGGGATATGGCGCGTAGACGGTGTGCGTCGGACTAATCGGCAAACCTCATGGCCGCTCAGACCCGGTAGCATGAGGTCGAGCAGAATCAACGAAGGCCGCAATCGCTGCGCGTCACGCCATCCGCTCTCACCATCCGCGGCAAGCGTCGTCGCGAATTGGGCCTGGCGCAACGCGCGGTCCAGGAGGTCGGCGTGGAGCGGCTCGTCTTCGATGATTTGGACGATCGAAGAACCCATAGCGACGGACCCTACAGTTGACCCGTTTCAGCTTCCTCAAGGCCGCATTGCGAAGATGTTACTTCGATAGCCACAGACCCGGCACTTCAGCCGTAGCGCGTACGGCTGCTTCGCAACTGTCCAGGAATGGTCCGATGTAACCGGATGTTAAAGAAACGGTGAGTCTCATGAAATGTCACGCTCCTATGCTGGCCTCCCAACATGGAGGAGAGCGAGTTGTTTTCATGGAGCCATAGTCGGACGCCCCTGCCCTCGGAGCAAGGCAGCGCCAACCTTACTCTTACGGTCTTGGGTCCGTTCATGACGATTCACCTCGTGAGCGCCGGATCAGGCGCGCCTTCTGACCTTGCGCAGGCCAACGAGTCCGCACGAGCCGATCCCCTGTAAGGACAGCCAGAGGACCGGCAAGACTGCAACACAGAGTCTTGGGCTCAGTCGTGGCACCATCGGCTGCTCAGCACAACCAGCAGCCGGAGCCCCATGTCGCAGAAGAGTTAACAGCTATTTAATAGAGTAGCGATCTCGCTGAAATCGTCGGTTCCTACATTGTAGCTCCCGACAGGAGGGAGACCATATGCGTCCCGAGTCGAGTACCGTTCGTGAATCGGAAAGCTGGCATCCGCTGACGACCGTCCTCGTGTTTTCGATTCTCTATGCGCTGATCGTGATGCCGGCCGCCTGCGCCGGACAAGCGAACGGCGCCGACACCACGTTACGACCCTATCAAAAGGTCAGCGGCGTGTCCGGGACGATCAACAGCATCGGTTCCGACACCTTGAACAACTTGATTACGTTGTGGGCCGAAGGATTCCGGAAACAATATCCCAATGTGAAAATTCAAGTCGAGGGGAAGGGGTCCAGCACGGCGCCGCCTGCGCTCATTGAAAACACGGCTCAACTCGGTCCCATGTCGCGGACGATGAAGTCGAGCGAGATCGACGCATTCGAAACGAAGTTCGGGTACCCGCCGACTGCCTACCCTGTCGCGGTGGATGCCTTGGCGCTCTTCGTCAATAAGGACAATCCGATCAAGGGACTCACGGTTACAGAGGTGGACGCGCTGTTTTCCAAATCCCGGAGGCAGGGCCATGCGGTCGAACTGATCAAGTGGGGACAACTCGGATTGACCGGAGACTGGGCCGCTGCGCCTGTCAGTCTCTATGGCCGCAATTCTGCTTCCGGCACATACGGATTTTTCAAGGAACATGCACTCAAGAATGGCGACTTCAAGGATCAGGTGAAGGAACAACCCGGCTCTGCCTCGGTGGTGCAAGGGATCAGCGAAGATCGATACGGCATCGGGTACAGCGGGATCGGCTACACCACGTCCGGGGTGAAAATGCTTCCGCTGGCGGCGAAGGCCGGCCAACCATTGATCGAACCCACCCAGGCGAATACGCGGAACGGCACCTATCCGCTCTGGCGATACTTGTACATCTACGTGAATCAGGCTCCGGGAAAACCCCTCTCGCCCATCGTGAAAGAGTTTCTGGCCTACGTGTACAGCAGGGAGGGGCAAGCTGACGTGCTGAGGGACGGCTACTTCCCGGTCGATGCCATCTTGGCTGAGAAGCAGCTGAGCCAGATCCGGTAATGCTCACGGAGCGATTCCGACCCATGCTGAGGCCTATGCATCTCCGAACATTGTTCGATCGGCTTGCCCGGGTCATTATTACCGTCGGTGGGCTCGCGACCATCGTCAGCATTCTCGGGATCTTCTTCTTTCTGTTTCGCGAAGTCACCCCGTTGTTCACCGCGCCGAGCGCGAAGTTGACTCAACGCTTGAGTGTGCCTGCCCTCCTTGTGGACGAAGGTCCGGCTCAGGTGGCGGTCGATGAACATCGTGAGATTGCGCAGGTGTTCACCTCAGGAGCCATTCAGTTCTTCGATCTGGCATCGGGACAACCCATCCCGTTGGAGATGCCGGCACAGGTCGTGGGCCGCCAGATCACGGCAATGGCGTCCGGAGGCGGCAATGCTCAGCGGTTGGCCGTGGGCACAGCCGATGGCGAAATCCTGCTCTTGAAAGTCGGCACCACGACGGAATTTACCGATCGAGGCGAGCGGCGCAAGCGTCCGCACATTCGCGCCGGCCAACCTATTCCACTGACGAAAAGCCCTATCGTCCGGCTGGCCTACCGGGCCAACGATCAAGGAAGTCTGCTGGCCCTCGTGTCGAAGGGCGGCCGGCTGCTCGTCGTGCGCATCGCGGCGGATGACGTGACGGGCCAACATCCCGTCGTCACGGAACTGCCGCAACCGAGAGGTGCGGTGACGGCTCTCGCCCTGGATGCGTTGCTTGAAAATCTGTATGTGGGAACGGCGGACGGACAGGTGGTGCATGTCGCTTTGTCTGAAACAGAACCGCCGGAGATGAGGGCCGCCTATACGATCGCTGCACCTTCGACGGCCGTCACGGCGTTGGGGTTCCTGAGCGGCGATCGCAGCCTGGTGGTCATGTCCGAGGACGGTGCGGTTTCGACCTGGGGACTTGTGCGACGCGCCGATGCCCCCTCCGGTTGGACCCTGACCCAGATCCATACCCTCCGCGCTCACAATGCGCCGGTCACTGCATTTGCTCCGTCGCAACGGGTCAAGGGTTTTGTCACCGGCGATAGGAAGGGCAATCTGTTCCTGCACCATGCGACCTCTTCTCAAACGTTGTTGCGACTGGCCACCAGCGAATTTCCGATCCGCGCCGTGGCGTTCGCGCCGAAAGGCGACGGGTTGATCGCGTTGGACGGGGCCGGGCAACTGTCTCTGTACCAGGTGCAGAATGCCTATCCTGAAGTGACGCTCGAGACCTTGTTCGGCAAGGTCTGGTACGAGGGGTACGATCAGCCGGCCCATGTGTGGCAATCCTCCTCCGGGTCGGATGATGTCGAGCCGAAGCTCGGTCTGCTTCCGCTGGCATTCGGAACGCTCAAAGGGACGATGTACGCCCTGTTTCTCGCCGTGCCGATTGCCATTCTGGCGGCGATGTGCACCTCTCAGTTCATGCAACAGGACCTGCGCGCAAAAATTAAACCGATTATTGAAGTCATGGCCGCGTTGCCGACCGTGGTGCTCGGTTTCCTTGCCGGGCTCTGGCTGGCTCCCCTCCTTGAGCGAATGCTTCCCGCGGTGGCCGGCATGGCGCTGGTGTTGCCTCTGCTGGTTGTCGGGGCCTCGTTCGCCTGGTACCTTTGTCCGTTGTCCGCGAAACGACACCTCCCGCAGGGCCAAGAAGCCTTGCTGCTGATCCCACTCCTGGGACTGGGCATCGTCGGGTGCCTCTGGGCCAATTCCTTGATCGAAGGCTGGTGGTTCGACGGGAATGTGAAGGCCTGGCTCTCAAGCCGTCTCGGCATCCAATACGATCAGCGCAACGCCCTGATCGTCGGCATCGTGATGGGATTTGCCATCGTCCCGGTGATCTACAGCATTGCCGAAGAAGCGCTCTCCAATGTGCCGAAGATACAAATCGCCGGCTCGCTCGCGTTGGGAGCGACTCGTTGGCAAACCGTTCTGCATCTGGTGCTGTTGTCCGCCAGCCCGGGAATCTTTTCCGCCGTGATGATCGGGTTCGGGCGCGCGATCGGGGAAACCATGATCGTCCTGATGGCCACAGGGAATACTCCCATTCTGGATTGGAACTGGGCGAACGGCTTTCGGACGCTGTCGGCCAATATCGCCGTGGAAATTCCGGAAGCCCCGCATGGCGGCACTCTCTATCGAGTGTTATTCCTGGCCGCCTTGCTCTTGTTCATCGTCACGTTTGTCATCAACTCGCTGGCCGAACTCGTTCGTCAGCGGCTCCGGGACAAGTACAGCCATGGGTGAACGGTCGACGCTCATGAAGGATTTCTGGCGGGGCGGAGAATTATTCGTCTGGATGACGGCCTCCGGTGTGGCGCTCAGCCTGATGATGGTGGCCGGCATGCTGGGACTGATTATGATCAACGGCCTGGGGCAATTCTGGCCCGCTGCCTTGCAGGAGACGACGCTGAAGACGCAGGAGACAGTGATCGGTCAGGTGGTGGGAGAAGAAGTCATCCCCAATTCGATCACGCCGGACTCGCCTGCCGGACAGCGACGGTGTCGGTATCGCGTCGGCAATCGGGATCAGTTCGGGTCCGAATATCGTTGGATCAATGCCGCGGACATTGTGTCGAGCGCGCGCCCCGAGGATCTCACGCTTGTCGAGCGGCGTGAGTGGGGGCCTGCCTTTGGTCGAATCACGGTCGGCGTGGAGGGGGCTGCGACAGGAAGCGCAAGCGGGAGTTCATGGACGACGGTGAAGACGCTGGTGGAGCGGGCCAATCAGTTACGTCGGCGCATCGAACATCTGGAGCGAGAGGAAATCGGCTCCATCAACTATCGGATTGAGAAGGCCAGGCTTGCCCGGCACGCGTTGACGCTGAACGGTCGACTCGCCCCCGCCGATGCCGAGAAAGACCAACGGCTTCTCGATCAGATGACTGCGTTGGAGCGAGACTATCTCGTCAAGACTGAGGCGCTTGAGCGGCTGCACAAGGAGGCCGGGCAGGAAGTCCTGTTTTTGACCCTCTCCACCGGCCGGTCGGTGCGGCTCTCTCTCGATCAGGTGTTGGCCGTCAGTCGGCCGAACGGGATGCACTGGGGTGAGAAACTCCTGGCCTATGTCCGGAATCTGTGGCTGTTTGTTTCCAGCGAACCCCGTGAAGCGAACACGGAGGGCGGGATTTTTCCGGCGATCTTCGGCACAGTGTTGATGGTGTTTCTGATGACCCTGGCGGTGATGCCGTTCGGTGTCATGGCTGCCGTCTATTTGCGGGAGTATGCGAATCAAGGTCTGCTGGTCAGGCTGGTACGGATCGCGGTCAATAATCTGGCCGGTGTGCCGTCCATCGTCTTCGGGGTGTTCGGCCTCGCCTTTTTTGTCTATGCGCTGGGTGGCACGATCGACCACTGGTTGTTTCCTGAGGCGCTCCCGAATCCCACCTTCGGCACGGGCGGCATCCTGTGGGCGTCTTTGACCCTGGCGCTGCTCACCGTCCCGGTCGTGATCGTGGCGACAGAGGAGGGACTCTCTGCGGTCCCGCGCGACTTTCGCGAAGGTTCGCTCGGACTGGGCGCGACCAAATTTGAAACACTCCGGCATGTGATCCTCCCCTGCGCGTTGCCGGGAATTTTGACGGGACTGATCCTGGCCATGGCAAGGGCCGCCGGGGAAGTGGCGCCCCTGATGTTGACCGGGGTGGTGAAATTGGCCCCTGCCCTTCCGTTGGACGAATACCTTCCCTTTCTGCATCTCGATCGAAAGTTCATGCACTTGGGATTCCATATTTACGACGTCGGGTTTCAGTCCCCGAACGTCGAGGCGGCCAAACCGATGGTCTATATGACCACGCTGATTCTGATCCTCGTGGTGGTATCGCTGAATTGGACGGCCGTGCGCCTGCGCAATCGTTTGCGGAGGCGTTTTGCCGCATCGGCCGTGTGATCACAGAAAGGACTGCGCATGGATATCCAGATTCCTAGTCTGTCGCCGACGACGCCGGCATTGTCACTGCGTCCGACCGTTCCCCAACCGCGTCTCACTCGTCCCCACGTGGCGCACGGAACTTCCGTCGATGCAAAAGTGCTGGTCCGCAATCTCGACTTCTACTATGGCCAACGACAGGCCCTCTTTCGGGTCTCACTGACGGTCCGGACCCATTCGGTCACCTCCTTCATCGGCCCGTCGGGGTGCGGAAAATCCACGTTGCTGCGATGTCTGAACCGGATGAACGATCTGGTAGAAGGGGCGCGCGCGGTGGGGCGTGTGGAACTGGACGGTGTGGACATCTACGACCCCGCCATCGACGTCACCGATCTCAGGAAGCGTGTGGGGATGGTCTTTCAGAAATCGAACCCGTTTCCCAAATCGATCTACGACAATGTCGCGTATGGTCCGCGTCTGCACGGCACCAAGGATAAGCGGTCTCTGGATGAACTCGTGCAGCATAGTCTGCAGGGCGCCGGACTCTGGGATGAGGTGAAGGACCGGTTGATGCAAAGCGCCCTGGGATTGTCCGGTGGACAACAACAGCGGTTGTGCATCGCGCGCGCGCTGGCGGTCCAGCCCGACGTCATCCTGATGGATGAGCCCTGTTCGGCCCTGGATCCCATCGCGACCGGCAAGATCGAAGAACTCATCTATACCTTGAAGAATACCTACACCGTGGTGATCGTGACGCACAACATGCAGCAGGCCGCGCGCGTGTCGGATCAATGCGGATTTTTTCTGATGGGTGAACTGGTAGAATTCGGCGATACGAAGACGATCTTTACGACTCCGCACGATAAACGAACGGAAGACTACATCACCGGACGGTTCGGATAACCTGTCAGGATGTTGAAAACGAACGCAATGCGGCTCTCTCGTCACGTGCGGATCCATGAATCGTGAAGCGTATCTCGTCGTCGTCAGAGCGTATGGCCCGTGGCGCAGGGCTGAGAAGCGAGACGCCGACTCTCGATTTCCGGCCTACACGGTAAGTTATATGCCATGAGCTCTCACTGCGGACGCCTGCTAGAGAAGGAGCCCGACCATGCAACGACATTTCGATCAAGACCTCGCGCACCTCAAGCAGACCTTGCTCCGTATGGGCGGGCTCGTCGAATCGCAGATTCAACAGGCCCTGCAGGCGTTGGTGGATCGGGATTCCGATCTGGCAGTCGATGTCATCAAACAGGACCACGATGTCAACGCGTTGGATGTCGAGATCGACGAACTCTGCATCCAGTTGCTGGCGCTGCAACAGCCGACGGCCCGCGATTTGCGGTTCGTGACGACGGGGATGAAAATTTCGTCCGAACTGGAACGGATGGGCGATCTGGCCGACAACATCGCTCAGCGTGCCCTGGAGCTGAACGGCGAGCCGCAGCTGAAGCCCTACATCGACATTCCGCGCATGGCCAATTGGACGATGCGTATGGTCAAGGACTGTCTGGATGCCTTCGTAAACTCCGATCCGGTGCTGGCGCGGAAGGTGTGTGCCGACGACGACTTTGTCGATGAGGTGAACGAGCAGTTGTTTCGAGAACTGCTCTCCTTTATGCTGGAAGACACGCGGACCATTACCCGCGCGATCCGGCTCACCTTCGTGGCGAAGTCGCTCGAACGGATTGCCGATCATGCCACCAATATTGCGGAACTTGTCGTCTACATGGTTGAAGGCAAGAACATCCGGCACGTAGCCCCCTCTGCGAGCGTGTAGATGCCCAAACTGGCCGTCCTCGATATCGGCACCAATTCCATTCATATGGTCCTGGCGGAAGTGCAGCCGGACTACACCTATAAGATCCTCGACCGTTTCAAAGACATGACCCGTCTCGGCGACGGCGTGTTCACGTCACGCCGTCTTTCCGACCAGGCGATGATGCGCGGCCTCGAGGTCATCCGGAACCTGGTCACGCTGGCCAGGAACAAGGGCTACGAACGGATCGAAGGCGTGGCGACCAGCGCGGTGCGGGAGGCGCGAAACGGCGGAGAGTTTCTGGATCATGTCGCGCAGCAAACCGGATTGACGGTCCGGGTCATCACCGGCGCAGAAGAAGCCCGCTTGATCTTCCTCGGCGTGCAGAACAGCGTGGCTCTCCCCGAGCCGCCGACCCTCGTGATCGATATCGGGGGCGGTTCGGTCGAGGTGATCGTCGGGAATCGGGAGACGATCTATCAGGCTCGCAGCCTCAAGCTGGGAGCGATTCGGCTCAAAGATTTGTATCTGACGAAGACACCCCCGTCCAAGGCGATGCTGCACGAACTCGAAGAGGCTGTGACCGGCCAGCTCAAGCAGGCGCTCGGGACCTACAAGACGAAACGCGTGGAACAGATCATTGCCACCTCCGGGATGGCGGGCAACCTGGCCGAAGTCATTTACCTGCAGCGTACGGGCCGCCCGCTTCAGCAGCTGAACCTCACGAAGATCTCGGCGAAAGAAATTGCCGCCGTTGAAAAACGTCTGGCCGACGCCACGCTGAAAACCAGGCTGGCCATGCCGGGACTGGATCCCAAACGGGTGGATACGCTGCTCCCTGCAACGATCGTGTTTCGAATTCTGCTCGACCTATTACGTAAAGATGAGCTGACTATCTGTGACAAGGCGATCCGGGAAGGAATCATCTACGATTTTATTCAGCGGCACCACGAGGGTATTCAGGCGGAGCGGGACATTCCGGATGTCCGGAAGCGGAATATCCTGTCCCTGGCTCGCCGGTGTCATGTCTCCGAGACGCATGCGCTCCATGTCGCCGGACTCGCCTTGCGGCTGTTCGATCAAACCACGTCGTTGCACGGATTCGGACAGCGCGAGCGTGAGTGGCTGGAGTTCGCGGCCATCCTGCACGACATCGGATACTTGATCAATTCACGCCAGCATCACAAACATGCCTACTATCTGATCAAGAACAGCGATCTTTCCGGATTCACTGCCGAGGAAATCGATCTGGTGGCGAATGTCGCGCGGTATCACCGCCGCTCGGTGCCGACGCGGAAGCACAGTGAGTACACCGCGTTGCCGCAAGGGAATCAACGCATCATCAACGTGCTGTCGGCCCTGCTCCGTATTGCCGACGGATTGGATCGAAGTCAATTTTCAGTAGTGCGGAACGTCGAGGTCAAAATCGGCAAGACCGTCGTCATCACGGTGGACGTGTCGGGGGATGCCGAGCTGGAAATCTGGGCGGCGCGCGGTCGCAGCGATCTCTTCGAGAAGGTGTTCAAGCGGCCGGTTCAGTTCGTCACCGCAAGCCAGGAAGACGAAGCCACCTAACCCGCACTATACATGAGCGCTTCTGCTGCAATCGCCGATTCGCTGCTGCGACGAGCCTTCGGCCGACTGGCTCGCCCCTCGGTTCCTCGACGTACTGTACGAGTACGCCTCGAGCACTCACGGCTCCGTGCGCCAAGACACGGCCGGCTCACCGCCTCGCCGGCGTCCGCAAGCGTGGCTCGACGATTTCGCGACGAACCGTCATGAATATGCGGGCTAAAGCGTCGGCCGGTTCGAGTTCTGTGTTCTCCCTCGCACGGTGCGCGTGTGCGATGCTCTCTCGCTTCTATGAACAGTCTCAAGTATCCCGGCAGGTCCGGTTTCACGATGTGCAGCAGACATTCTCTGCTTGTGGGGGGGCTTGTGAGTCGGCTGGTGATTATGCGAGGGCGCGCAGTTGTGCTGCCGTCAGCCACCATTCGAGTCGTCCTGCCGCGGGCCTCACGGACTTTTCGATGTGGATCAAGCAGGCTCCTGCTTTTTTGAGCGACAGGCCGCTGCAGGGTTTTCCCGTGAGCAGGATTCCAGCTGCCAAGCTCAGGTGAGGTTCATGGCCGATACAGAGGGCGACGGCGTCCGCCGGCAACGCATCCAGCAGCGCGAACAGTGTGCGGGGTGCCGCTGTCGGATTGAGTTCGGCGCAGATCCGGATCTTCGGCTTGGAACGAATCACGGATTGAAGAATGGCGGCGGTTTTGTGCGCACGCACCAGAGGACTAGAAAGGATATGTGTCGGTCTGATGCTCAGAGTGAGCAGTCCCTTGCCGGATTCCCGGGTTCGCGCTGCGCCCTTCCCGGTCAATGGGCGGTCCTGTTCCTGCCCGCTCCATTCTTGCCGCTCGATTGCGATACCATGCCGAAAGAAGAGACAGTCCATCGGGCATCCTCCAACAGGAAGCAAGTCGGTGATCAGGTGGCGGTCACGAGTTCAATCGTTACTCGAAGTCTTGCCCTTGCTCTCCGGCCGGCACCTCTCATGTCCGCTTTGAGGCGGCCATGAGAAAATCGCGTCCCCCTATTCATACCGCACCACCCACTTTTGGGCAAGGAGTCGTTCAGGCGGCTGTGGCCTATCAAGCCACGGTCCTTCGTTTGATACGCCACGCGATGGCGGGCGACGGCACCGCTGATACGATTCACTCGATTCGCACCCACTGCCGTAGACTTCAAGCATTGCTGGAACTATGTAGCAATCGTGACCGTGCTGCGGTGATGGCCCGGACTGTGAGTCGCTTGAGTCGGCTCCGGGCCTTGCAAGTCTTCCGACAATATCTGATGAAGATTGAAGCAGCCGAGTCGGACATCGCTGCCGTCGAGGCCTGGATCGTCGAGCGTGAACACAAGCTGACTCGCGCGCAGGCCTATCGCAAGATTGAACAGGCGGTCTGGAAACAGGCGCTTCCGAGGATCACTCCCCAGGGTCTTTCCCTGAAGCATCGCCTGGAAGTCTTGAGACACGAGCATGAGCGCGTCCTCTCGCGGCTGATCGAGAAGGCCTCGGAAAAGCCTCGTCGAAAACGCCTTCATGCGCTGCGCCTCGCCCTGAAGACGATCCGCTATCAGACGGAATGGCTGCCTGGACGAGTGGCGACCAAACAGGATGGGCTGAAACGGATCAAACAGGTTCAGGCTCTATTGGGGCGGTATGAGGAAATGGCGGATTTCAGGCGTTGGGGCAAGAGGCTGAATCTCACCGTGCAGGCCCGTATCGAACGGGATTGGAAGCGGGCCCGTCGCCGAGCGAGACGGATGCCGGAGGAGTTACGCTGGTTGCTGGACGCACTGGCTGCAGACCGTCTGTGGAGCGGTGTCGATTGGAAAGGCGCGTTACGGAGCCTGGACGATGTCCGGCTTCTCTGAGGGAGGGATGATCAGGCGAAAGCCGCCGGGAACCATTTTGATGTGTCCCGCAGCAGGGCCCTCCCCGGCGAGTTTCTTATTCAGTTGCTCCATGCATCGGTCGATTTCCCCGTCATGCATCATGGCGTCGTCTCCCCAGAGAAGCGTGCTGAGTTCTTCGCGCGGGACCACGCTTCCGACCGTACTGGTCAGTCGCCGCAGTGATTTCCATTCATGAACGGATAGCGTCACCTTCCGCCCGCGGTACACCGCCACGTACAGACTCTCCGTCAAGGCGAGATCCTCACTAAGTTCCTCGTCCTGTCTTTGTCCCTGCTGAGATCGGCGCAGCAGCGCCCTCACGCGCGCCACGAGTTCGGCCGCGGCATAGGGTTTGACGATGAAGTCATCGGCTCCGCCGTCGAGCGACTCGACACGACGTTCTTCAGTCGAATAGCCGGACATGAGAATGATGGGAATGTATTTTGTGGAAGGATCCTGCCGGAGGCGTTTGCACATTTCTCGTCCGGTCAGACCGGGCAGGTTATCGTCGGCCATGATCAAGGAGGGCTTGATCCGCC
>CABVRO010000006.1 GCA_902500715.1 uncultured Nitrospira sp.
CTTTCCAAGCATGTCGATTCGTCCACTCTCGCACCTCTCCGCGATCGGACGACTTTAAGGGGCGCATCTTATCACGCAGGTTTTGGTGCGGCAAGGTAAGCCGGAACCTGCAACCATGAGATGGCGATGGAGAAGGAAATCCTGCCTCGAACGTGAAAGCCCTTGAGGGCTCCCTGGCGACGGCCCCCTGGAGCCACCATTGACCACTCCTACGCACATTCCTATACTGCAAGACTATTTCAGCGGAGGTACGTGATGAAAATCCTGGTCGGGATCGGTGTCGTGCTCCTGCTGTTCATCGTCCTGATCGTCGCGTTACCGTTCCTCATCGATCTGAACAAGTATCAAGACCGGTACCGCCCCTTGATCGAAGAGGCCCTCAACCGGAAGGTCGAACTCCAGGATATCCGACTGACCATCTGGCCGCGCATCGGTGCAAGGGTCGGCGGCTTTGTTGTGCAGGACGACCCGTCCTTTCGCACAGGCCCCTTCGCATCTCTCTCTTCGCTGGATATCGGCGTCAAGCTCCTGCCGCTGCTCAAAGGCAAAGTCGACGTCGAAGAGATCACCCTGCGCAACCCGGTCATCACGGTCCTGAAAAATGCCCAGGGCCAACTCAATATCTCGACCCTCGGTGCCAAAACATCGGCTCCGCCGGCCCCCTCGAAGCCTGAGGCTCCTACGCAGGCACCCGGGAGTCCCCTCCAAATTCTGGCGCTCTTTGCGGTGGACCGGGTCTCGATCGACGAGGGCAAACTTTCGTATCGTGACGAGTCCACCCCGACACCGACCGAGTACACCGTCAATAATCTTGAATTTCTGGTCACCTCGGTGCACCTCGACGAAAGCCCCACCGTCCACCTGGGTGCGACGGTGCAGCCCTACAACGTGCCGGTCCGGCTCGATGGCACCTTCGGGCCACTCGTTGAAACCCTGGACGTGAAGTCGTTCACGTTCAACCTGGCTCTAGGGAAAGTGGCCGTCGGGCTCAAGGGACGCGCGGTCGGAGGGAACCTAGACGCAACCGTCAATGCCCTGCAGATCGACACGGCAGATCTCCCCATCGCACTGCCGCTGACGAAGCCGGTACAGATCAAGGATGTGCATCTCACCCTCCATGCCCTCTACCCGGTTCCGCCCGACACCCCGCCCGCCAATCAGGTGGATCTGACCGATCTGGGATTGACCCTGGTCATGGGCGGATCGGCGATCAACGTCAAAGGCACGGCCATCAAAGGCTTGGCCAATCTGACGGCGGCATCCGCCGGTATCCACTCCACCGATCTTCCTGTTGCCATCCCCCTCACGAAGCCGGTCGATCTCAAAGACCTTCATGTGAACCTCCGGGCTAAATATCCACCCAAGGAGGGAGCCGCGCCGCTCGAACTGGCCGAAATTCCGAACCTGGGCCTCACCGTCGCCATGGGGAGCTCGCGCATCGAGGTCAAAGGATCGGTGCTGGGCGGACTGGCGAAGATCACTGCCAACTCGAAACTCATCAACACGGCGGACCTGCCGATCACGCTGACACTGAAAAAGCCGGTGGAGGTCAAAGACCTGCAGGTCGCAGTCGAAATGAAGGGACAGGACGCACGCCTCACCAACGCCTCGCTCCAACTGTTCGGCGGATTCCTCCGCATGCAGGGAACGCTCGGCCTGGGCACCGCAGCTCCCCCCTTCAACAGCACGGTCTCGATTCAAGGCCTCCAACTCGGACCGGCCCTTCAAGCGGTCGGCACCGACCAGGTGTCTATGAGCGGGACAGCCAGCGCCGAGCTGGCTGTCAGCGGGCGCGGATTGACCCATCCGGACCTCGTCAAGGCCCTCACGGGCACCGGCCATGTGGCAGTGAAAGAGGGAAAAATCGAGGGGATCAATTTATTGCAGCAGGCCTCGATACTGCTTAAAGTGGTCGGCGTTTCCTTAGACAACGTCAGCGCCACTGCTTTTTCCGCCATCGAAAGCGACTTTGCGATCAAACAAGGCTTGATCGCCGTCCAACGACTCCTCATCGACAGCCATGATTTTCAGGCCACCGGCGGAGGGACGATCGGCCTCGATCAGTCGCTCGACATGAAACTGAACCTGAATCTGTCCCAGGCCTTGAGCCAGAAGATTGCGACCGGCTCTCCCATCGCCAGAGTGGCGCTGACCGGCGGACGCCTCTCGCTGCCGCTGCTCATTACCGGCAACACGCAGACCCCTTCCTATGGGCTCGACACAAAAATGTTTGCAGGAAAGATCAAAGAGCAGGTGAAGGAAAAGGTCAAGGGCGCCGTGGGAGACCTCTTGAAAGGGTCCGCGAAACCGGACGATCTCAAGCAGCAAGGCAAGGACCTCTTGAAGGGTCTCTTCGGGCGGTAGCAGTTGCGGGGAGGACGCATGTCGTTGGCCAATCTGGTCACTCAATACATCGTGCAATACGGCTTTCGAATCATGGGGGCGATCCTGGTCGTCGTGGCCGCCCTGTTCGTCGCCAAATCGGTGGGGCGGCTCTTCGAACGCTGGCTGAACGAGCAGGACCTGGAGCCACCACTCCGTCTGCTGCTGCTGCGTCTGGTGAAGGCCCTCGTGGTGATCCTCGGCCTTCTGATCGCGCTGGATCAACTCGGCCTGCAAATCGCGCCGCTGGTCGCCGGACTCGGTGTGGCCGGCCTCGGCATGGGACTCGCCTTGCAAGGCGTCCTGAGCAATGTCGTGGCCGGTCTGTCGATCATCTTCACCAAACCCTATCGGGTCGGCGAACATGTGTCGCTCTTAGGGGTACACGGGGATGTCGCAAAAATCGATGTCTTCACGACGACGCTCCTGCATCCGGATCGCTCCCGGATCGTGATTCCCAATCGCAAAGTCGTCGGAGAAATTCTGCACAACTTCGGCTCGATCCGACAGCTGGATCTCTCCATCGGGGTATCGTATCGAACCGATGTCGACGCCACACTGCGGGTGCTGAGCGATGTCGTGAGCCGACACCCGAACGTGCTCCAGGACCCGGCCCCGATCATTGGCATTGCCGGCTTCGCCGATTCCTCCATTACCCTGTCCATTCGGCCCTGGGTTCAGGTCGCGTCCGTCGGGGCCGCGCACATCGAGCTCAATCAGGCGATCCTTCAACGATTACAAGCCGATGGGGTGGATATCCCGTTCCCTCAGCGTGAGGTACGACTACTGAATCCCTCCCAAGGCCAGAGCCGCTGATCGCCTTGCAGGTCGCCCCTACACGCCGTCGACACCCGACCTGACTTGTTGACCCCGGCGCAACATGATAGTCTAGGCCCCTTTCGTGATAGAACGATCGCGACCAAGGAGATCCCATCATGAGCAGGCAGACGGACCTCGATCGCCCCCGACGTTCAGAACGGACCTCGGGCAGCAGTCTCGCCGACACAGACACAGAATCCGCGCTGACCGACGAACACGCAGCCGGCACCAATCTCGACAAGATCCGCGACATTCTGTTCGGCGCCCAGGTCCGCGATCATGAACGCCGATTTGCCAAACTCGAAGCGCAGTTGCTGGCAGAAGCCGCGCAATTGCGCAACGACCTCAAGGAACGATTCGCCTCGCTGGAGCAATACATTCGAAAAGAAGTGGACATGGTGACGGGCCGCTTGACTGCCGAGGAACAGGACCGCACCGATGCCGTCGGACGCCTGACCACGGAACTGCACACGCTGGCCGGCGCGCTCCAGCAAACGGCGACCCAGTTGCGGGAGCAGAGCGAGCAGGCGCACCACGATGTGTGCACCCAACTCCAGAATCAGGCAACATCTCTCTCCGGTGATTTCACCCAGCAGCACGCCGCCTTAGCGGCCACCCTCGACGATGCGGTCCGCCAACTCTCACGCCAGAAGACCGACCGCGCGTCCCTTGCGACGTTGTTCCAGGAACTCTCACAGAGGCTCTCGCATGACCAGCCTCCGCATCAGGCGTAACTCCACACCCATTCGTGAACGGTTCCGGTCTGCACTCCAGACCGCGCATTCGGCTGTTTCCCCGACAACGATGTGTCGCGTAGAATACGCTCCTTCCTTCAGGCCACGGAGACGGGATGGCGCACGCACCTAAAGCCGGCACGCCGGCAGTCGACCGCGACTATGCTGAATTGCGGAGCCTCCTCCTGGCGCCCGAGCAATCGCGGCTGGAGCAACTGCAAGAGCAGGTCGAACACCTCGACCTCAACGCCCACAATCTGAATCGCGTGCTTCCCGAAGCGATCGCGCTTCGTGGGGACACTGACCACCGGCTGACCCATGCGCTCACCCCTCACGTCTCCGAAGCGCTGGGAGTCTCCGTGCGCAAGCAGCCCCATATGATCGTCGATGCGATCGCTCCGATCATGATGCCGGCCATCCGCCAGGCGATCGCCAATGCCTTGCGCAGCATGATGCAATCGCTCAATCAAACCATTGAACACAGCCTCTCGATCCGAAGCATGCAGTGGCGACTGGAAGCCTTGCGCACCGGCAAACCGTTCGCCGAAATCGTCCTGCTGCATACGCTCCGCTACCGAGTCGAACAGGTCTTTCTCATTCACGCACAGACCGGCCTGCTACTCGCGCACGCAGCCGGCGACGCGGTCGCCGTGCAGGATCAGACCCTGGTCTCGGGCATGTTGTCGGCGATTCGGAGCTTCGTCCAGGATTCGTTCGGCGCAACGCCCGATCAGGCGTTGAACACCTTGCAAGTCGGTGATCTGACCGTCTGGATCGAACAGGGCCCCTCGGCAATCCTCGCGGCCGTCATACGTGGCACGCCACCGGAGACGTTCCACGTTCACCTCCAGGACACGCTCACTCGCATTCACGCCGAACATTTCGATGCGCTGGCGCGCTTCAGTGGTGATGCGGCACCCTTTGCCGGGGCCAGACCGCTCCTGGAAGAGTGCCTGCGGGCCCAGTTTGAACCGCGCCGGCATGCCATCGCTCCTATCACATGGATCTTCCTGGCGGCAATCGTCCTGGCCACAATCTGGTGGGGAGTGTCGACCTTTCAAGACCGCCAACACTGGCAGGCCTATCTGGAGCGGCTGGCCTTGGAACCGGGCCTCGTCGTCACCTCCACACATTCAGAAGGCAATCGGTATGTGCTCACCGGGCTGCGCGACCCGTTGGCCGCTGATCCGGACGTGCTTTTGCAGGACAGTGGGGTGGCTGTCGATCGAGTTGAAGCGAAATGGAGTCCCTACTACGCCCTCGACGCCGCGTTCACCCTGAAACGAGCCGGACTCGTCCTGTCCCCCCCGGACACAGTTCGCTTGACCCTTGAAGGACCGCGCCTGACGGCTACCGGCACAGCCGGCGCAGAGTGGATCCGGCAGAGCCGACCGCTGGCGCGTCTGCTCCCCGGCATCACCGAATATGACGACCGTCACATCGTCGCTCGGTCGCTTGAGGCACTGATCCAACAGATGGCAGGGGTCTGGATTCTGTTCCAACAGGGAACGGCCACGATCCAATCACCGGACCAGCTTCAGGGAGTGCGCCGCATATCAGAGCTCCTGCATCAGCTGGACGAGGTAGCGCGTCTCTCCGGCGTAACGGTGATACTAGAGATCACCGGCCAAACCGACGTCGTGGGCCGGTCAAGCCGGAACCAACGGCTGAGCGAGGATCGCGCCCGGTCGGTGCTCGATGCCCTTCATCCCGCCACCTTTTCCGCGATCACGTTTCACGCTCGCGGGATCGGCCCGGCACCTGAATCGTCACCCTCCCTGGGTGCCGCCACGCTGCCGCAGGACCGACGAGTGTCTTTTCAGGCCACTGTTCACCCCGCTTCATGAAGACGCCTCTGACATGATCGAAAAAAAAATCTGCATGCTGGGCGCCTTTGCCGTGGGAAAAACCAGTCTGGTGCGCCGCTTCGTCACCAGCTGTTTCTCCGACCAGTATCAAACGACCATCGGGGTGACCGTCGACAAGAAAACCCTGTCGATGGACAGCCGATCCGTGACATTGGTGCTCTGGGATCTCTACGGAGAGGACGAATTCCAAAAATTGCGCCGCTCGTATTTGCGCGGATCGTCCGGGTATCTGGTAGTCCTGGACGGAATGCGGCGAGCCACGCTGGACATCGCGTTACACATTCAACTGACCGCGGCAGACGCACTCGGGCCGGTTCCGTTTGTGGTCCTCATCAATAAACTCGACCGCCGACCGGATTGGGAAGTGACCGACCAAGACCTCGCGCAGTTAGCCCAACGTGGTTGGACGGTGTTTTTGACCAGTGCCAAGACGGGGCAGGGCGTCGAAGAGGGCTTCACGGCTCTCACCCGTGCCATGCTCAGCACGCCACAAGAAACGCCTCTTGCGGGAACAACCGATGGCTCATAACTCGCACACATCTGCGCCGGACCTGCTTTGCACGAGTCTCCTGCAACGGCTCCAATTCGCCATCCTCGAACACCTGACCGATACAGAGTTTCGCATCATCGGGCACCCGCCGGCCTGGCTATTCGCCCTCTACCCCGATGCCCGGCACAATCTGCAGCTGTCCCTCGATGCCCGCACACCGGTGCTTCTGAATTTTCTCGCCGAAGCAGCCGATGTATGGCAGACAAACGACGACGACATGGCGCACTCGGGGTTTTGGAGCGAGCACCGGGCGGCCGAAGAGCCCCGGCACTTTCATGCCATGGCGTTACGACACGGTCCCAGCCGTCTGTTGCTGATCCAACGAAGCACGGCAGCCTATGACCAACAGGCCACCCTCCTCCAGCGAGCCCGCGACCAGATGCTTCAGCAGCACGAACACAATCGTGGACACCAACGCACGCAGCACGAGCTCACCACAAAACTGGTGGATATGGAGCGGTCGCGGGACGACGTCGCCATCATTTTGCAGCAGCTCGGACTGGCCACCCTCCTCATTGACCAAGAGGGGCAGGTACGGTTTCTCAGTGCCTCCGCAGCTCGCCTGCTGGATACGCCCGCCACCGGCAGGCCGGACGGCCTGCTGTGGGAGACGCTACTCCCGTTGACGAAAGCGGACCGCCTGGCCCTGCAGTCGATGTTGGCGCAACCCGCACCCCGACGCGAACGAGTGCAGTGCCATGTCGAAACCCAGGCCGGGCGGCACCTCTGGCTGGAGGTCGAACTGCAAGACGATCCACGGGACGCCGGAACCAAGATCATGTTTCTCCACGACATGACCGACGTCCACCACCTGCGGCGCCTGTTGGAGTTGAAGGCGCACTATCATGATTTGGTCGGCAAGAGCCGCGGGATGACGCAGATCTACGAACAGATTCAGGATCTGGCCCGTGTCGACTCCACGGTCTTGATCGAAGGTGAGACCGGCACGGGGAAAGAATTGGTGGCCCGCGCGTTACATCAGGCGAGCGCACGGCATAAAGGGCCCTTCATTGCAGCCAACTGCGCCGGGCTCACGGATTCGCTGCTGGGCAGCCAACTCTTCGGCCACAAGAAAGGCGCCTTTACCGGAGCCATCGATGATCAACAGGGGCTCTTCGAGGCCGCGCAGGGTGGAGTCTTGTTCCTGGACGAGATCGGCGATATCCCCCACAACGTCCAAACCAACCTGCTTCGCGTCCTGCAGGAGAAGGAAGTTACTCGGCTCGGTGAGACCAGGCCGAGAAAAGTGAACGTGCGCGTCGTGACCGCCACCCACCACAATTTGAGTCAAGACGTGGCAAAAGGGATCTTTCGCGCCGACCTTCTCTATCGGATTCGAGTCTCACGGATCCAGCTCCCACCGCTAAGGGAGCGAAAGGAAGATATTCCCCTCCTCGTCGCCTCCTTCCTGACCGAGGGGCGGGCCAGCATGGGGAAAGTCATCCATCGCGCCAGCCCGGCAGCGATGGCGGCACTGATGGAGTACCATTGGCCCGGCAATGTGCGGGAACTCAAGAGTACGATCGAGTGCGCGATGATTCATTGCAAGGGCGACACGCTCGAAGCCACAGATCTTCCTCCCGAACTTCGTCAAGGGCCGACAGACCCTCTCCCCGAAGTTGTGCTGCCCGGAGACGAACGCAGTCGTTTCATGGCCGCCCTCGGACAAGCTCGTGGCAACCGAACGAAGGCCGCGCGCCTCCTCGGAATGAGCCGGGCCACGTTTTACCGCCGACTGAGCGAACTCGATCTCCCGACCAGCTAATCTGTCTCGCAGCCACTCGCCCTCACTCACTGTCTCGATATGTCTCACGCGACACAGCGCGAGACAACAGCGGTCGTCTCACTCGCGGACAATCATGGGAGCTTCTTAAGGGTCCTTAGCCAGGAACCCAGGTTTTATCGTGGTGCGGCAACACACAGAGTGTACGGCATGGAGCTTGATAGGAGCGTAACCGCGAAAACCACTGCGGGCAACACCCTGAAGACGGGCGTCGCAGCAGACGTAGTGAAGCAATCACAAGGAGAACCGATGGACAAGCTCATTCCCTTCTCACGACCACGGCCGGATGCGCCCACGGCAAGGGAGCGCGAGATACTTAATCACATTTGGGCCGGCCTGACGAGTCAGGAAATTGCCGCGCGGCTACAGATCGCCCCCAAAACCGTGGAATCACACCGTGCTAATCTCTTGAGAAAATTCCGGGCGACGAACTCGGCACAACTGCTTCGCCTGGCGCTGCTTGAGGGCATACTTCCCATGCCGTCATCACATAGCACAGGTCCATCCCAGACCTCGGCGGACTCGCAGAGCACCAAAGAGGCACGGAAGTTGACGAACGTCAGATGACGCCATCGGCCCTGTTGCGTCCAGGCCTTGAACAGACGGTATGACGCTGCATTATCTACGTATACTCAGCGGGACGAGCCATTCATGCATGCAGAAAGGCCGTCCTGCGCTCGGCCCACAAACCAGGCCGAGCAGCGGCGCGACGGATTTCTTGCGTTTAAATATTGATCTACTACGCAAAATCAATTATACATCGCGAACATTTCTCACTCATCAGGCAACCGACACATTGTTGCCGTTCGCAAACCCCAGGAGGAGGACCTGAACGATGCGACGATTCGGATCTGTCTTGTTTGCGCTACTCGTCATGGCGCTCGCCGCCTCAATCGCGCGAGCCGAAACCCCGGCACCGGTCGATTCGACGCTCACAGCGCCCGCACTCGATGCCGTCACGCTCAAGGACGGCACAGTGATTTATGGCCATGTGCTCGGCATGATCGCCGACGAACTGCATATCAAGACCTCTTTCGGTCCGACCGCCGGAGAGGACATCGTCAAGATCATGTGGCCGAATGTGGCGAAGCTGGTCGTGAATCGTCCTGTTCCATTCAGCCTCAAAGAAGGCACGACGGTCGTGGGAACGGCACAACCAGGAGAGCCCGGCACCATGATCCTGAAAGCCGCCCCCACAGGGACGCCAATGGCCATTCCACTCGACACGGTCATCGGCATGAACCAACCTGCCGTGATCTATACCGGCGCCGTCCAGGCCGGATTTTCGCAAACCACCGGCAACAGCCATCTGCGAAACGGAAGCCTGCTCGGCGAACTGTCGGCTCGCAGTGAATCACTGCGTCTGACCATCCTAGGACGTTATATCTATGGCGATAACGCCAAGAACCTGATCGTGCGGAACAGCCGGGGTACCATCAAGCTTGACTTCTTTCTCACAAAACGTTTGTATTGGTTCGCGTCGGCGTACTTCGAGCAAGATACCTTCCAAGACTTGAAGTTGCGGACCGCGCTAGCCACCGGTCCGGGCTATCAATTCCTCGACCGAGGCGACCTGACGGGCCTCTTCAAAGATATGACCCTCTGGGCGGAAGCGGGCGCAGCCTACTTCAACGAAGATTTTAAGCTCGCCAACGATAAATCCAGCACTCGAGGTCGATGGGCCGTGAAATGGAATTGGCCGCTCTGGGGCGGCGACCAGGTCAGCCTGTACCACTTCCAGGAAGGATTCCAATCGCTCGCCAACGCAAAAGATCTGTACCTGACGGCCGACACCGGCCTGCGATTTAAAGTGTGGGGCGGGCTCGTGAGCGGCTTTCAGTGGACCATGCGGTACAACAAAAACCCGCCGCCGGGCGTTTCGGATACGGACAACCTCTACCTGATCACGCTGGGATACAGCTTCGACACCAGCCGGAAACAGTAAGGGCCGAAACGGGCTCAGCACATAGTCGGTTCACACAAGGAGGTGGCAGGATGAGCATGATGAGTGAATTTAAAGAATTCGCCGTGAAGGGCAATGTGCTCGACATGGCCGTGGGAGTCATCATCGGAGGCGCATTCGGGAAAATCGTATCGTCCGTCGTCAGCGACATCCTGATGCCGCCCATCGGTCTCCTCATGGGGAAAGTGGATTTCTCCAGCCTCTTTATCCCCTTGACCGAGGAGGCCAAAGGAAAATCGTTGGCCGCAGCTAAAGCCGCCGGAGCTGCCACCATCAACTATGGCGTCTTCCTGCAAACCCTGCTCGATTTCACGATTCTGGCCTTCGTCATTTTTATGGTGATCAAACAAATGAACCGTTTTAAGAAAGCGGCCCCCCCCGGTCCGCCTCCTGCGCCGCCGAAGGAGGAAGTATTATTGACGGAAATCCGAGACCTTTTAAAGAATCAGCGCCACTAGTCTGTGTGCGCACAGTTGTCATCGCTGCCGCCTGGCCCCTTCCGACGACGGCGATGTTTTTGAAGGAGAATTTCATGAACACACCTCGCACCATTCCCGCCATGTTGGGCGCTCTGCTGCTAGCCTCGTGCGCAACGGCCCCGGCGCCTAACGACTCGGCAAGCCGGGGCTTGAATGAAATGAAAGCCGTCGCCAAACCGCTTCCGCCCAAGCCAGACCCGAAAGATGGAAGAATTGCCGATCTGGAGCGGCAGAAAGCGGCGCTCGAATCACAACTCAGTCAGCGTGATCAGGAATTAGCGACACTGCGCAATGCGACCGGAGACAAGGAGCGATTAGCCGGCCGGTTGTCTGATGCCGAACGTCAGGTGTCGGCCAAAGACCAAGAGCTGGCAGCCCTGAGAAGCAGCGCCGGCGACAAAGAGCGACTGGCCGGTCAGTTGTCTGATGCTGAACGGCAGCTGTCAGCGAAGGACCAGGAACTCGCGGCCCTTCGGAGCAGCGCCGGAGACAAGGACCGCCTTGCCGCGCAACTGGCGGCCCTCCAAGGACAACTCTCCACCAAGGATCAGGAACTGGCCGGACTGAAAGGGAACGTAGGAGATCGGGACCGCTTGTCGTCCGAACTCGCGCAAGCCAAACAACGGATCACTGAACTCGAACGACAACTGGACGCCAAAGACCACGAACTGGCAGCGGTGAAAAATGCCGCAGGCGACCGGGACAAGATCGTTGCAGACCTCGCAGCGGCCAGACAGCGGGCCTCGGACCTCGAGAGTGAGCTCGCGCGCAGAGACCAGGAAATGGCTTCGCTTAAAGGCGCGTTGGACCAACAAAAAAGCAGTCTGGCAGAAGCAAAGGACGATTTATCAAAACTGCTGCAGGCGGAAGTGGCAAAAGGCAACGTGACCATGAAGCAGTTGGGCGACCAGCTCACCCTTGGCCTGGCCACCACGTTGTTGTTCGACTCCGGCGAAGCGACGCTCAAGCCGGGAGGAGCCGATGTCTTGCACCGTATCGGTGGCGTACTCAAACAATACCCCGATCGTTCGATCCATGTGGCCGGCCACACCGATAACGTTCCCGTCAAGGGACGACTGGCCAAAACGTATCCGACGAATCTCGAACTGTCTCAAGCGCGCGCCGACAGTGCGCGTCAGGCGCTGACCGAGGGGGGTATGGCCCCGGACAAGATCGAAGCCAAAGGGCATGCCGACAGCCGGCCGATTGCGAGCAATTCGAGCGCCGAAGGACGGCAGAAGAATCGACGCGTAGAAATCGTCGTCGGACACTAACCGCTAGCCGCAGCTCCATCAGTCTTGCATCAGCCCCAGGAACGCGATAGATTGCTGTCGTGCTCTTGGGGCCTGCATGTCGCTCAACAGATTCCGTCGGGACGCCTGGCTCACACCAGCGGATCACGACCCGTCAGCTCGGTCACAGGTGCTTCCTTTTCTTGACTGCGGTGGCTCCTCTCGAGCGACTGTCGGCCCCATGTAACCGGCGCCGTCTTCCTATCAATGACCGGGGAGAGATCGTATGAGACGAGCAGTATGGGCGCTCATGGTTCTCAGTTCCCTCGCTGCAGGCTGCGAAACCGCTCCGCACGTTCAGCCTATCGCATCGAGCCCAGCCATCGTAGAACCGAAGCTGCTGGCCCTTCAACAGGAGCGGGAACAGCTGCTGACCACTCTGGGTGAATTTCACGATCGCATTCGCGACCTCGAAAGCAAGCTGGGGGACCGCCAGAGTCAACCTGCCGCGGTATCATACGATCAGTTGCTCAGCGCGAAGGAAGCGGAGCTTGTCGAACTGAGGCGGTTGGCACCGGAACGCGACCGCCTCACGGGCCAATTGACGACCGCCACCAACGAGCTCATCCAAGCCCGCCAACGAATCGGAACCCTTGAACAACAGTTGGCAACGCGAGACAAAGATCTGGCTGCCCTCCAGACTCGGGCCACGGCCGCCGCCGACCTGGAAGTCGCCCGACGCAGGATCTCGGAGCTGGAAGCACACATCGCCCGTCAAGACCGCGATCTTCACACGGTTCGCACGGGGTCCGCCGAACGGGACAGCCTAGCCGCTCAACTACAAACCGCCACCGCCACCATCGAATCCTTAAAAGCCCGTATCAGCGCACTCGATCAGCAACTCAAAGACCGCGAGCAGGCCTATGAAACGGTTCGATCGCGCCTCATGGAACGCGACAAGCTAGTGCCCCAATACAATGCGATGATTGCAGAAATCTATCAGGCCAGGCACCGCATCGCAGCACTCGAACAGCGCCTGAACGAGAAGGGGAGAGATCTGTCGCCGCGGCAGAGGGGGACTCAACTCACCACCAGTCAGCGCGATGGGGGACCGGTGAACCAGCGGGCTGGCGCTACCAGTCAATCTCCTGGCAACGCAGCCAAATCGATACCCGATGGGAAATCATCCCCCCAGGGAAAGGATTCCACGCGTAGCGGTGTTCCTTTTCCAGGAAATCCCGCGCAGGCTGAGGCTCGCAGCGACAGCTTCGCGGCAGTGAAGGAAGAACTTCTCAAAGTCCTGCCTGGCGATAATAGACAGAAATCGATCAGCATGAAACAGGATGGAAATCGATTAACGGTCGCGCTGGACAGCAACTTGATGTTCACATCGGCTGACGCTGCGCTGAGCCCGGAAGGCGCAACCATCCTCAAACGCATCGGTGCGGTCCTGGGACAGCTTTCAGACAAGTTCGTGCAGGTCGCAGGACACACCGACAATCAAGCACTCAGCAAAACGCTCCAAAAATCCTTCTCCGATAATAAGGCGCTCTCATGGGCTCGCGCTGAAAGTGCCCGCAGAGCACTGGTCAATGGAGGAATACCCGCCGACAGGACGAAAGCCGTCGGGTTGGCCGATACACGCCCGCTCACATCCAATGCCACCGAACAGGGCAGACAGAAAAATCGCCGCCTCGAGCTGATCATCGTGCAGGGACCGACCGTTGCGGCAACGGTCGAGGAATCGAGGCGTGGGCAGGTTCGACTCGCGACCCTCAGCGCAACACCCTAGCCCGTCACCTAAACGGAATCGCCGGGTATCGACGACTCGCTCCCGTCACATCACGGCCTGTTTGCTACAGCTGACAGACACCTGCGTGAACGGGCGCCGCAAGACTGTCGCCTGGAATCGTCGCCAGAATCTTGTAATGCCCCAGTCCCAACTCCTTCCCATAGGCTTCTCCGACCAACACATCCTGCATATGCTGGTGGTTTGAAGCCTGAAAGTAGGACCGTCCCTCTTTCAGCCCGTCAAACTCGTGCCCCTCCAACGCCTTAACGAGTGCGGAGGCGTTCGTCGTTCCTGCTCGTTGAATCGCCTCAAGGATCTGCGTCATGGCCGCATACCCAAGATAACAGCGCGAAGTTGGCGTGTGATTGTATTTGTCGACGACCGCTCGAATAAACTGCCTGGATCCTTCCGTGTTGACCTTTGGATCCCAGATGAGCCCCCAAATGCCAGCGTTATGGGCATACCCGAGGGGCCGTCCAATTTGCTCACCTGCAATCATCCCACCCACGCCGATCTTCTCCTTCGCAAGCTCAAGTTTGCTATAGGCTTTCAGTGCGTGGACCAAATCCCACCCATAGAGATTGAGCACCATCAGCGTCGGATGTTTGTCCTTGGCCGCCGTGAACGCCGCGGTGAAGTCCGTCGCCCCAAAAGGCACCAGTGTCTCCCCCACAAACTCAATGCCATGAGCCTGGCCGGCCGTCACCATGGCCTGCGCCATGGCTTTGCCGTCCAATGAGCTGGTCGTCAGCATATACCAGCGGGTACCGTAGGCCTTGACCAAGTGGGGCACGACAGCCTGCGCCATCATCGAGGCATTCGGCATAAACACGAAGGTATGCGAGCTGCACGCGGCTCCGGTCAGTTCGGGGAGAAGGGAGCCCGTGACCATGAACAGCTTGTTCTCCTTCTTCGCCAACTCCGAAACCACAAGCGCACAATCCGCATTAAACGTGCCCATCAGGACATCAACCCGATCATCTCGCACAAACTTGGTGGCAGCTTTGATGGCCGTCTCAGAATTCGACGCATCATCGGCTTCGAGAATCGCTACCGGCCGCCCTAACACACCGCCACGTTTATTGAACAGATCGACCGCCACGCTGGCCCCATGTACATCATGAATGGAAGAGGTCTTGTATGGGCTCGAGAGCGGATCGAGGATCCCGATCTTGATCGGCTCGGCGGCAGAGGCCACCGCTTGACCGGGCGACGCTCCGAGCCCACGGTCGACCAAGTCGCCACAGAGCAACACGCCGCCCGTCATGGCTGATAGTTGCAAGAACCGTCTGCGTGAGATCTTATTCATACACTTGATCCCCCCTGGTTTTCATTCGCCCTCTCATGCCCCACGACCCCAATGGTAAAGTCACGACCACGCCGATTGGGATGGTCTCTCTTAACAGAGTCATCTACGTTTTCACAGCACGAAGTTGGACCTCTGGGGCGACGATCCCAGCCGCCGCGCTGGAACGACAAGAAAGAACCGGGAGGGTGTGTATCGCGGGTTAGCTATACTGGTCTTCGGTATATACCTGCTTAATCGACCAGAACACTGCCTCCTTTAGCTTCTTGATCTGAGGGTCTGGGGGATCGTGACGGATCTTCTGCAGTTTCCTATCGAGTGCAAACAGCGGCTCAACCGATCGCCGGTCGGGAACCCGCCCCAATGCCCAGGCAATCTCAGTTTGAACAGCAATGTCGATGCCGGGTGCGTCCAACATCTCAAGAAGCGGCGGAACCACTCTCGGGTCACTATGAATATTCCCCAGATCGCCCAACCCTTTAGCCGCCGCAGCCTGCAAATCTGGCTGTTTGGAGTGCTTCAGGATATCGATGAGCACGGGGATTCCCTCCTTCCCCATATTCCCCAACGCCACCGCCGCCTGCTTTGCCAAGTCTTTATCCTTCAGTGCCTCTGTCAGATGGGGCAACGCTTCATCGGCTACCATCTCTCCCAGGAGGGAAATAACATTCAATTTCCGGAGCTGGCTGGTGTCCGGAGAATCCATCAACTTCAGCAGTCGGTCCGGCTGCCCCCATTCGGCCGTCAAGAAAAGCGGGAATTCAGACTTCTCTAACTCGCCCCGGAGCGCGGTCAGGGCATAGGGACCGGGCGCACCCCCTTGAGCCGATTGCGCGGCCTGATTGGCATCTTCAAATTCCGTCCGAACCTCTTTCTGCCATTTGATCTTCATCCCTCCCAAAGCATAGGTCACCTGACACGCTGGTCCCTTCCAGAGGCGAGAAGGGGCATCCGGTAAATCATTGTCTCCACCGGCCGCCGCGGTACCTTCCCACGTCTTACGTTGCTCGCACTTTACCCGGACAACGACATCGTGAGGCAGGGCCGGATCTGCAATGACTGCATAGCCCATTTCCTTCATGCGTCGCATCACAACTTCTCTGATTCCATCGGGGCTACCAGCGCCCGTATCAGTAAGCGCGACCACCTCAACGAGCACCGTCTGAATATGTGCCAGTTGAGCCTTTTGGGTTTCACTGAAGTAATCTCGATAAGCCCATGCTGAAGAGCCGCTGCTAAGGAGCAGCAGAAGGAAGATTGCTGCGGCAAAGGAAGCGCTCCGCGTCATATGAACTTCCTCCCTTTCAATAGGGTCTTACATGCAGGCCAATGCAACAAAGAATCGACGCATCATTATACGCTCCACAGTCTCCCGACTCTAGGAGGGAGCGCCCAGCATCGAACTGAACCGATAGCGCACAGCCCCGACCAGCCGCCTTATCATCACATCTTTTTTTCACTTCGACCGACCTGCCAGCACGCTGGCCCCACCTGCGTATGGGTTGACAGGCAGACTCGATCGACGGTACAAAATGCATTATTCATCGTGTCTTTCCACGCGCAGGCACATTCCATATGTAGCATCGGTGAGCAACCTAGTACTCAGCGTCGCGCGAGAGTGGCGGAACTGGCAGACGCGCGAGACTTAGGATCTCGTGGGTAACCGTGGGGGTTCAAGTCCCCCCTCTCGCACCACCTCTCACAGATCCGTATGGCGCAAATAACTTTTCGGACCCGGAGGACGTGAACAGCTTTATGAAAATGGAAATGACCGAACTCGGCCCCATGAAGCGGGCCCTCAAAATTGAAGTCCCGGCAGATGAAGTGAACCTGCGATTTGTTCAGGCCTACTCCGAATTGAACCGGCAGGTTCGCATTCCCGGATTCAGACCTGGTAAGGCTCCGCTCCAGTTGCTCGAAAAGCGATATGCAAAAACGATCGAAGAGGATGTGATTCGCAGCCTGGTCCCGGACTATTATGATCGAGCCATCCGTCAGGCGGGCATTATTCCGGTGCTCGTGGAAATTCCGCCACTGGAGCGGGTCAAAGTCAAAAAAGACACGCCCTTTAGCTTTACCGCAACCGTTGAAATCAAGCCGACCATCGAGCTTCGAGATTACAAAGCTCCGAATCCTATCTCCCTCAAACAGGATCAGAGAACGGTCTCGGATGAACAGGTCCACAAAGCCCTCGACGTTCTCCGCGAGCAAATGGCCCAATTACATCCTGCTCCCGCCGGAACAACATTGGCCGATGGCGACTATGCGGTGTTAGATATTGAAGGAACCTTGGATGGCAAGCCACTCGAAGGAACGACCAAAGAAGGGTACCTTCACAAAATGGGCTCACATGCCTCCGTGCTTGGCATCGACATTGAATCTCATCTCCCAGGTAAAAAGGAAGGTGAGGCGATAACTATTCCACAAGCCTATCCCGCGACACACCCTGATACTCGCGTCGCCGGCAAGACCGTAAACTTTCGCTGTACCATCAAATCCGTAAAGCAGAAACAACTCCCCACGCTAGACGACGAGTTCGCAAAGGATTGCGGTCCCTACCAATCTCTGCAGGAAATCCGGGAGAAGCTTCGCGCCGAAATGGAACGGGCTCTGAAGAAAGATATCGAGGATAGTTACAAGGACACCATCTTAAAGCGCCTGGCTGAAACCCATCATTTTGAACTTCCCGGGACACTGGTCGAGCGAGAGCTCTCGGCCATGGTCCGGCAACAATTACAGTCCCGCCAGCGGAAATCCGGAGACCAATCTGACACTCCACCAGCCGCGCCGCAAACAGAGGACGCCAAGAAACTTCAGGAGGAACTTCGCCCAGAGGCTGAACGGCGCGTCAAGGTCGGACTTATCCTTGAGGCACTGGCGGCAAAGGAGAGCATCACGGTCACGAATGAGGATCTTAGCAACGAGATCACGCGGCTCGCTGCGGAGGTCAAACTCTCGGTCGAAGAAGTCACCCGCATGATTCAGGCCGGAGGGCAAGATACCCTAGACGACCTTCGATCCCGGATTTTGGCCGATAAAGCTTTGGATTTTGTCTACAAGCACGCAATGATCCAGGGGTAGCATAGTCGGTTGCCATGAGCAGCAGCACCGGTCAGCCGGACGGTGATCACCAAAATCAGGTTACATGAGTATGGTAAACTGAAGAGCTTCCACCTGTCAGGCCTCTAGCGGAAAGGATTCAGCTGAATGCTAGTTCCGATTGTCATCGAACAGACGAACCGCGGCGAACGTGCCTATGACATTTACTCACGCCTGCTTAAAGACCGCATCATCTTTCTCGGCGCACCGATCGATGACGTCTTTGCAAACCTGATTATCGCTCAATTGCTGTTCCTGGAAGCCGAAGACCCTGAAAAGGATATCAATCTCTACATCAATTCACCCGGGGGAAGTGTCACGGCCGGACTTGGCATCTACGACACGATGCAATACGTCAAACCTGCCATCAATACGATCTGCTTAGGTCAGGCTGCCAGCATGGGGGCCTTCCTCCTGACAGCCGGCACAAAGGGCAAGCGTTATGCCTTACCGAATGCCCGAGTTATGATCCATCAGCCGATGGGAGGATTTCAGGGCCAGGCCACCGAGATCGACATTCACGCGCGAGAGATCCTGAAGATTCGCGAACGCCTGAACGAAATCATGGCTAAACACACCGGGCAGCCACTCGACAAAATTTCGCAGGACACCGAGCGAGACTATTTCATGTCGAGCGAAGAAGCAAAGCGGTATGGATTGATCGATGAAGTTATCACACGCCCCCTGAAGAGCCTCAAGCCCGTAGGGTCCACGGACTCAGGGAAGGACGGCGGCAAGAGCTAGTTGACCTTTGGTGTACAGGAGGCAGCATGGCTAAGCAAGAAAAGATTGATCGACACCTGCGATGCTCATTTTGCGGGAAAAGCCGTGACGAAGTGCGGAAGCTCATCGCCGGTCCAACCGTCTACATCTGCGATGAATGTGTCAATCTCTGCAACGATATCATTGCGGAGGATTGGGAAGAGGCGAAAGAAGAAATATCTTCGAGGCTAAAGAAACCTGCCGAAATCAAACACCACCTTGATCAATACGTGGTCGGCCAGGATCGTGCCAAGCGAATCCTCTCCGTTGCCGTACACAATCACTACAAGCGCATCTCCGCGAAGGAGAAAGACGTCGATGATGTCGAACTCCAAAAAGGCAATATTCTGGTCATCGGTCCAACCGGCACCGGAAAGACCCTCCTAGCTCAAACCCTCGCCAAATTCCTGGACGTCCCGTTCACTCTTGCGGATGCCACCACGCTCACAGAAGCAGGCTATGTCGGTGAAGACGTTGAGAACATTATCCTAAAACTGCTTCAGGCCGCCGACTACGATGTCGAACGCGCTGAGCGCGGGATTGTATATATCGACGAAATCGACAAGATTAGCAGAAAAAGCGATAGCCCTTCCATCACGAGGGATGTCTCCGGTGAAGGCGTTCAGCAGGCGCTCCTGAAACTTATTGAAGGAACCGTCGCGAACGTGCCGCCGCAAGGTGGACGCAAGCACCCGCATCAAGAGTTCATTCAGGTGAACACATCTAATATCTTGTTCATCTGCGGAGGGGCATTTGTGGGGCTTGAACATATCATCGAACAACGCATGAACAGAAAATCGATGGGGTTCGGAGCGGAAGTCCGCGGCCGCAACGATATCCGATTGGGTGAATTGCTACCACATGTCCAACCTGAAGATCTCTTGAAGTATGGATTGATCCCGGAGTTTATCGGCCGCTTGCCGGTCGTCGCCACCCTGGATGAACTCGACGAGCAGGCATTGATTCGCATCCTTACCGAGCCTCGAAATGCACTTACTAAGCAATATGAAAAGTTGCTTTCCTTCGAGAAGGTCAAGCTCCGTTTTACCGAAGGAGCTCTAAGCGCCGTTGCGCGGAAAGCCTTCACGCAAAAGACCGGTGCACGCGGGTTACGCTCAATTCTAGAAGAGGCCATGCTCGACGTGATGTACGATGCGCCTTCACAGAAACAAATAAAGGAAGTCGTCATAACCGAAGACGCCATCAGCGGAAAACACGCTCCGATCCGGATCTTTGAGCAGGATAAGGACGTGAAAAGCGCATAGCTTACACCTGGCAGTTTATTCTCACCACTAGCGCTCTCCTTCAGAGGGGGCCTCACTCCCCCTCTGTTCAAGCTTCTCCTGGTCAACACTTCAGGCACACCCTCACCAATCCACTTCTCCAAATCTTAGTTTTTGTCGACAAGGCCATTTCGTGCGGTATACTTACGGAAAGATGGATATCCCCCCACTGGTGCCTTTTCCGAAGGGCGGCGCATGTGAAATTCCCAGTCGTATCGAGCAATAGACATAAGGGCAAGACGCTTGAGATTGATTCCTCCAAAGAAGTGATCACCTTGGTGGGCATCAACGGCGAGCCAATGGGAAGCCTGGCCTGGGACTTTCTCGTCGATCAAATTCTGGCCTACCGTAAACCTCAGCAGTCCCGTGAGGCGCGCTCTGAACCCCGCATCTCGCTCTCCATACGGGTCAAATACCACACCCCCGAGGGCACTCAATATGAAAGTCGAGCGGGCGGGATCGGCGGAGGAGGCTTATTTATCGAGAGCTTCACACCCTTAGCCGTGGGAACTAAGCTTGCCATGGAGTTCACGCTGCCGGAAAGTCCAAGCGAGTGGCTATCGGCCAAAGGCGTGATCGCATGGGTGTGTCCAAAGGCCGACCAATATACATTTAGCCCGGGAATGGGCGTCCGCTTCAGTGACATCGCGGAGGAAACGCGGAATCGAGTGCTCAGCCTGGTTCATTCGGTCAAGGGCTTCCCCCCGGACGAACCAAAGTAACCAACCCCTCTGTGCAACACCGCAATCCGAACCTCCCCAATACACAGACAAGCGATGTGAGCCAAGAATGAAGTTTCCCGTTACTGCCACTCGCGAACATCAAGGAAAGTCGCTCAGCATTGACTGCGACCAAGAAACCCTGTCTTTATTCGATGACAACGGGCAGCGCCTCTGCATACTTACCTGGGGCACGTTGATCGAACACATGCTTTCTGTCGACGAAGACGCACGCTTCGCCCATAGCCGCGCGCATCCCCGAGCGCCGCTCGCAATCAAGGTGCACTGCACCACCACCGATGGAAAACACTTCGACAGTCTGACCGGCGGGATCGGCGGAGGGGGACTATTTATCGAAAGTAGTGCGCCGTTAGCACCCGGCACTGAATTGAAGGTTGAATTTGCCTTGCCTGACCGGCCAAGTCAGAAATTCGAAACGCGCGCGAAAGTAGCATGGACGCGTTCAAAACCTGAACGATACTTGTTATTTCCCGGAATGGGCATTCAGTTCACTGATATCGACCCGGAAGCCCAAGCACGACTCATTGACTTGGTTGCCTCTCTGAACCGGACACGTGCGACAGCGTAATCTGTTGCACAGCCCATCGAGCCCATCCACGAACCCTCATATCTGGGTCCGCTTCAGCCGCCCTCGACAACGCCGCTAAGACCCCATTGTCACCGACTTGTCCTAGCCGAAACGCGGCCTCTGCGCGAACACTTGCCGCCATATCAGTCTCGAGAAGTGAACGAAGGTAAGAAACGGCACCAGAATTCCCGGTCTCCCCGAGTGCGGCCGCAACTCCCTGACGCACACGCGCATCCGGATCTCGAAGCGCTTTGATCAGATCAGCGGAGAGCGACACGGTATCTAAGCTGAGCAACGCCCGAGTTGCGGCAATACGAGCAAACCCCTGCGGATGCCGAAGAACCGCAAGAGTCTGGACCTCATGATCCGCAGAAAACTCAATTTCCCCGAGAGCCAGCGCCGATGCCATTCGGACCGGCTCATCAGAATCGGCCAGATGCCCTGCGAGCGCCATCCCACTCTTCCCGTCACCCAGTCGACCCAGTGCGAGAGCCGCAACTTCTCTGACGCGAGCGTCCGGATCATCGAGCGCCACGATCAGACTGGAATTGGAAGACTTATGGCCGATCTTCCCCAAAGCCTCGGCGGCAGTGCGCCGGACGTCCGGGTCTGGGTCGGCAAGCAACTCAACAAGGCGCCGAGATACCGTCTCCGGTGCCCCCGATGGAGTATCGACGTAACACCCGTACACCAGGGAGCACAGCAGCAGCCAGAGCAGGAATTGGAGTCGAAAATAAGACCGCATCGGAGAAAGAGACCGTATCTGGGTGAGGAAATTCAACGGAAGTGAAACGTCCATCCTAGCAGGCGTAAGAGAACCCAAGCCCGTGCGTAACTATGAAACTGGATGCCGGTTCACGATGAAGCACTTTGGGTGGACGCCCAGGACGCCCACTAGCGAGACACCGGTACAGCAAATAGGTCGGCGGCCTAACTGAAACCCGGAATTACCTGTGCATGGGCCGGAGCTTTTTCAGCGTCTTCTAGACCGATTTTGAGGGAGCATCATCGTCCAACACAGGTGCTTGCTTGGCTGCTTCGATGGACTGCTCCAATTCCTTTTGCGCTGAATCCATCTCGGCCCGGATTGTTCGCATTTCGGGATCAACTGAGCTTCGCACATCGGCAACCGCTTGACGGAAGGTGCGCACGG
This sequence comes from uncultured Nitrospira sp., assembly GCA_902500715.1. GTDB lineage: Bacteria > Nitrospirota > Nitrospiria > Nitrospirales > Nitrospiraceae > Nitrospira_A. The sequence continues at coordinate 22,514 of CABVRO010000006.1, forward strand.
CATCTCCCAATCCCTCCCCAAAACCCTGCATGTCTTGGGCTGACAAACCCGACGGTTGGGCCTGAGACGATTTGGCTCGCATGGCTGCCTGAGCCGCCTGCACCCGAGCCACGGCATCCTTGTTCACAATCGCCGACGGACGCTTGGCCACCGGCTTGCTCTGAGCCCCGGCAGGAAGAGGCGGATATTGCGCCCGCATCACAGGTGCAGGCGCCGCCATACGGTCTTCCATCGTAGGAGGCTGGTGACTATGCGCAACCTCCGACCCCGCTGCCGCTTGCCCAGGCATGACCGTCGCAACCCGCGGCTTGGCCGGTTGAGTCGCTTGCGGACCCTGTGGTCCAGCCGCAGCCATCAGAGCCGCTGTCGTGCCCGGAGTCAACTCAGGTCCCGGCGTGTATGGAGAGGTGGCTTTAGGAGCCGCCGCCGGCACAACAGTGGCAGACTGCGCGACCTGTGGAACGTCTGTCGCCGGTTGAGCCTGCATCTGAGCAGTTGCTGCAGCTATCTCGTTCTGGTCGGCAGCGTTCTCGGGAGGTGGAATATCATTCACCTCCTTCTTAAACCCTTTGAGCGCCTTGCCGACCCCCTCGCCGATTTGCGGAAGTTTCCCGGCCCCAAAAATGATCAACACAATGACCAGGATGATAATCAACTCGGAAAATCCCATAGTGCCAAACATGTTCGATATCCTTCCTCGGCAGATAGGAGTCAATCCAGCGTCAGAGGGCCTCTTCGGCCCTCTGAACTCCCACGATAGCTGCCCGATGCAAAGGGTGTCAAGAAAGGTGGGCGGCCACAGCCGGCCCAGGAATAGCACCGAAGAACCTAGCTCGCAGGGATGGGAATCGGGAGAAGATCGGCCTGAACCGGCTGGCCGTACACCACCGCGTCGCGGGCGGAGAGATACACATCCAGTTCACTCCGAATACCGAATTCATCCGGCAGGTAGATACCAGGCTCGATCGAAAAGCAGGTGCCCGGCAATAACCGGCGCGCATCCTGCGTCTCCAGATTGTCGATATTTGCACCGTTGCCATGCACTTCCTCACCGATGGAATGGCCCGTTCGGTGCACGAAATACTGCCCATACCCCGCCGCCTGAATCACCTGGCGGCAGACATCATCCGTTTCCCACCCATAGGGAAACTCACCGGCTCGCACACGATCCTGCACAAAGGTGACGGCCGCATCCCGGGCCCGTCGAACAATCTGAAAAATCTCTTGGTGCCGGGCAGGCACAGTTGCTCCGACCAACCCCGTCCAGGTGATATCCGCATACACCGCCCCTGGTCCAGGCTGTCTAGCCCACAGGTCGATCAGTACCAAGTCGCCCTGCCGAATAGGAGTTGATCCTTGGGAGGCCGGCGCGTAGTGAGGATCGGCGCTATTCGCATTCACCGCAGCAATCGGGGGACTCGAGGTCACCAAGCCACGGGCCTGCATACGGGATAGAATGTATTGCTGTAATCCATACTCAGTCAGGCCGGACCGAGCAGTCAGCGAGGTTCCGACAAATTCAAACGCCTCGTCGACAATCGCGCGTAGTCCTTCGGCGGCCACCTGATGTGACGCCAATTGAGCGTCATCCCACACCGCCTCAAATTGCTGAACCAGATCGGCAGAGGTCACCACCTCCGCGCCGAGACTGCGCACCAAATCGATCGTGCCGGCATCCACGCGTGAAAGATAAGGGATGGCGTTCATCGGCGAATATTGCATCGCGACTCGCTTGGCCGAGCGCAGCAGGGAACCGAGAGCCGCCTGCTGATCGCGCCAAGAAACGTACGCACGGGCGTCTCCTGGCAACCCGTCCAGTATATGAGGCTCAATACGATGCTGAAGTTTCACCGGCGTACCCTGCGCGGGAACCCAATAGTACCAACGTCGCGTAACATGGAGCGAGGGGTCTAATAGCAAGACGCGGTACGCGATGGGGTCGAGGTGACGAAAGTCATAAAAAAGCCATCCATCAAGCCCCGGTTGCTCCTGAATGGCCTGCTGAATGCGAGTTACCCGTGCGCAAGACCTATCCGCCGCGTTCATGTTCGCCATCATAGCGTCATTCCGCAATCGATACCACTGGGCAATCACGCTGTTCTCTACCATTCACACAATGCTAGAATAATTTGGACCCGCTATGGCTATCGTTCCCTCATCAGATTCCACTCAGTACCGCGTCACATTCTTCTTCGGCCCTGAAGCTGTCGAAGAACGACCGGATCATCTGCGATGCGTCTTCAACGTGAAGAAACGGAGCTGGAAAGGCGGCGTGCAAGTGTCGGTGGATGTGGCCCGGCATCATCTCGACCGGGCTCGCGAGCGAATTGGGTATCTCTCTTGGCTGGCTGAACTCTTGCCCGGTGGCAACCACGAGGAGCGAGAGGAACTGACCAGCCGCGCCGATGACCTGTTCGTTCAATCTCTCTGTACCAGTGCGCTCAACCTGGCCCTCCAGGCAGGGATTGAACAGGCGAATCAACAGATCGACGCCGCCGCGTTCGCAGACGAACTACACCAACTCCTCGACGAACAACCGGAACAGGTGACCGATCGAATTCGCCATGAGCTGGACTTGGGTGAGAATTCCGCACTCTAACGAGCGACGGTGCGGCGACAAAGCTGGAAGGGGTTTGAAAAGGGGGGGGAATTTGTTATAACGACAACGGACTCATCGGCATTCATTTTTCTTTGAACCGCATCAGAACTTCAGCACGAAGGAGGCACCCAACGTGAACGTCTCTGCCTATTCGCCCCTTAAAAGACGACGCAGCCTCTGGGCCCAAGTCCTCGTCTTCAGTCTGGTCACAGTCTGTTCTCTAGCCTTACTCATTGCCCCCGTCTCCGCGCAGGAATCGGGAGGCGCTTCCAATGTGCCGGTCTCGTCAAACGATGCCAGTCCGTCCGGTGTCGGCATTCAAGCGGGCTCCGCACTGGCTACCATCGTCTACTTCCCGCTCAAACTAGCCTTTGCAATCGGCGGCGGGATCGTCGGCGGATTGGCCTACGGCTTCTCAGGAGGCAGTGAGCAGACGGCCAAGAATATCTGGATCCCCAGCATGTACGGCACCTACATCATTACGCCGGACCATCTCAAAGGCGATAAACCCATTCGCTTCCTCGGCGTCTCAGGGGAGACTGCGCGAGAGGCCGGCGATTATATCCCACAAGAACCAGCGCCGCTGCCTTTGGAACCGATCCGCTAGCATGAAACCCGTCATCGGAGTCACCCCCGACTTCAATGCCGGTGATCGTCAAGAATGGGGCGGCAAGGAGCCTTCATATTTTTTGCGGGCTCGGTATGTCCGCGCCATTGAGGAACTCGGCGGCGTGCCGGTGATTCTGCCACTCGTGGCGGACCGATCCGCACGCCGGCGTCTGCTGGAAGGAGTCGACGGACTGCTCCTGACAGGAAGCGGACCGGACTTGGATCCAGCCCTGTACGGAGAACGACAGCGATACACCTTTCCAGTCGTCGCCGAACGCCGCTCCAGCTTTGAATTGGACTTGGTGCGGTCGGCCATCCGTAACCAGATCCCGACGCTGGCCATTTGCGGGGGCATGCAAAGCATGAACGTCGCCTGCGGAGGGAGCCTGTATCAGGATATTCCGGCCCAGATCGACCGTGTGTTGCAGCACCGACAGACGACACCGGCGGTTCGACTCTCTCACAGCATCTCCATCACCCCAGGTAGCCTGCTCAATCGCATCGTCAAGCGCGTCCGCATGCAAGTCAACAGCTCGCACCACCAATCGGTGAAAGCGGTCGGGCGCGCCCTTATTGCCAGTGCAACCGCGCCCGATGGTATCATTGAAGCGATCGAACTTCCGACGCACCCATTTTTTCTCGGCCTGCAATGGCACCCCGAATTTTTGTTCGAACGCCACCTGTTGCACCGACGACTCTTTCAGACATTCTTGCGGGCAGCCTCGCGCCGCCCGTCACTCCAACCTTCGCCTGCGAGACGCAGGAACAACTCATGACACGGGGTTCATTTCGCCATAACAGCGGACATGGACGTGGCGCCGCCGGAGAGAGGACACTGCGTGGGCAATCCGCTGTTTCGCACCAAATCCATCGAACGAATCCTCGCTGATTCCGACGCCCCTGAACATCGCCTGAAACGGACCCTGACGGCCTGGGACCTGACCGGACTCGGCATCGGCGCGATTATCGGCACCGGCATCTTCGTGCTGATCGGCACCGCTATCGTCGGTGATGCGCACCGGCCAGGCGCGGGGCCCGGCATCATGCTGTCGTTCATTCTTTCAGGCATCACCTGCGCGCTCGCCGCCCTCTGCTATGCCGAATTTGCCGCCATGATCCCGGTCGCCGGCAGTGCCTATACCTATTCTTATGCCACCTTGGGAGAATTTCTGGCCTGGCTGACTGGCTGGAATCTGATCCTGGAATATGGCGTGGCCTGCGTGGCCGTCGCGATCGGGTGGTCCGGATACTTTAACAACATCCTCAAACTCTGCGGCCTTGAACTCCCATACTGGGCCACTCATCCTCCCGGCGCGGACGGCGGCATTGCGAACATTCCGGCCGCGATCATCGTGTTGCTCGTCACCTGCATCTTGATTGTCGGGGTGAAAGAGAGCGCGCGCGCCACCTGCGGCATTGTGCTCATCAAGCTGGCCGTGATCGCCTTCTTCATTGCGGTTGGCACATCCTCCGTCGACACGGCCAATTGGTCCCCCTTCATGCCGTTCGGATTTGCCGGCGTCGGCGCGGCCGCAGCCATCGTGTTCTTCGCCTATATCGGATTCGACGCTGTGTCCACCACCGCTGAAGAGGCCAAGAACCCCCAACGGGATTTACCCATCGGGATCTTCGCCTCGCTGGCCATCTGCACCGTGCTCTATATTTCTGTGGCCGCGATCCTGACCGGATTAGTGCCTTATTCGCAGATCGACGTTCATGCCCCGGTAGCGGAAGGGCTCCGCATGGTCGGATTCAAGTGGGGAGCCGCCATCGTGGCAACCGGTGCGGTAGCGGGCATTACCAGTGTCCTGGTGGTGATGATGCTGGGCCAGATTCGGGTCTTTTTCGCCATGTCGCGGGACGGTCTCCTGGGTCCCTGGCTTTCAGGCGTCCATCCGAAGTTTCGAACGCCCCACCACGCCACCTATTTGACCGGCGTGGCCGTCGCCATCATGGCCGCACTCATTCCGATCGGTGAGGCAGCGGATATGACGAACATCGGGACCCTCTTTGCCTTTGTCCTCGTCTGTATCGGCATCATGGTCTTGCGCTACACGAAGCCGAACCATCCACGCCCCTTCCGTATGCCATTCATGCCGGTCGTCCCCATTTTGGGAGTCCTGGCCTGCCTGGGCCTAATGTATTTCCTGCCCTGGATGACCTGGATCCGGTTTTTCGTGTGGACCATCCTCGGCATCCTGGTCTACGCCACCTATGGGATGCGCCATAGCAAACTCGTCACAAGGCCCTCGACAGAACAGACCGAGGCACCTCGACCGGCATAGTCGAATTACGAGTCAAGCAACGGGTGACGGAAAAAGCTAGGACGACGCTTCGGTTGGAGCCACTGGAGCGGTTACAGGAGGTACCGTTGCGGCAGGAGCCGGAGCCGTCGGCTTTGCCGTAACTGCCGCAGGAGAAGAAGAGCCGGACGCCGTAGTTGCGGCGCCTGCCGCTGTCGGAGCGGCCGCACCGGCGACCGGGGCAGCCGGTGGCTTTGGTGGAGCAGGAGGCTTCGGTGGAGCAGGTCGTTCCGGTTTAATCCCGCCTTCCCAGGAAGGACCTGAATACATATCGGCGGCCAGCCCTTTGCCTTTCCACTTTTCTTCGAAATCTGCAGCCGCCTTGTTCGGGGTTTCTCCCGCACCCACAACGTCATTCCATGGATAGGCCCGGGGACCAATCTGGCACCCGGTCTCCGTACGCCTCAAATAGAGGGCAATCGGGTTCCCCCGGTACGGCCCGAGATAGATATGCACTGACCCCACATATTCGAGCAATGTGGCCACCGCGCCTCCAAGAAGAGGTGCATGATGCCATAAGAGGCGGGAAGAGGGCAAGATGGACCTATCACCCCCCCTGCTATTTGGTCCAGAATCGATTAGGTCGTAGCGGGACGCTCTCTTGTAGGGCGCATGCGAAGCAGGTACACACCCAGTATGAGGACAATGATCACGGTCACGTTGAGGCCGACATCCATCACATACTGCTGGAAGAGTTCCTGCCGCGCCTCTCGCGTCACTACCTCAAGCTGATGGGACAATTCCGCGCTGGCCGTCAACACCCGTCGCGTGCAGGCAATGATGCCGACCGCCAGATAGGGCTCCAATTCCAGCACCTCGGTCTGAAGAAATCGCACCACCGTACGAAACAATTCCAGCAGGATGATGACGAGCAGCAGATCATTCAACAGCTTGAGACCGGCAGGCAGGAGCAGGACATCGGTGGAGCGCAAGAAAAAGGCGTACCAGGCATGCACAAAAATCAACATGCCTAAGGCCAGCAAGCTAAATCCGGCCGCGACATAACCCAACCGATCTAAATGGTCCATGAATCCGAGCAGCCACTGCATGGTTGCCCGGCGAGACTGCTCAAGAGGCCCGGGAGGGGTCACCGGAGTGGTCATGCTGTACCTGCCGGACCAGTGTGCATGGGGAAGTCCTCAAGTGGTTGACCGAATTTCAAGCCGTTGACCGCCTTGGCTGTGATGGTGTGGTCACAACAGTCGATCCCCTGAAAGCCGGCTCCGCCATCGATCACAATGACGCGAAGGCCGCATGATTCGGGAAACTGCCGTTTTTCTTCCAACATCGCCCCGGGGAGCAAGGAACCTTTCTTCCGGCCCCTCGACGAGATGATATCCGGTACCACATCTTCTTCTGTCAGCTCATGCCCGCAACAGAGAATCTTCAGAAACCCCTCACCGCCACCCGCTATCTTCACCACCAACCCGCACGAATCCGGGAAACGCTTTCGCTCGTCGAGCAGGTCACCTTTCTTGATCGCCATAGCACCTCGATATAAAAGAGAGAACAAGGAACCATCACGTGGTCCGATAGTCAATCAGATCGCCAGGGGAAAAGCCAGTGCCGCCGCTAGCGGACCGGTCAAGGAAAAGAACGCCCAGATGACACGGAAATAATCAGGCCGGCACCATGAATTGAGCCAAAACAGACCGCTCACTCCACCCATGCTCGAACGGAAGCCGAGCGGAACAGAGCGCCCGCGGATCACACGTGCGTCACCGGAGAATCATGTGAGGATGTGGCTTGCCCCGTCTCGAATGACTTGAGTTTCGGAATACGCGCGTAGGCTTTGTGCCAGGAGTCGAGCAGCACCTTGTGCGACCGGCACCCCACCACCAACCGCGCATCGGAGATCGTGACCGGTTTGTAGGGATGGAGGTACCGTGCCTTGAGCTTTGCCACACGGGCCAGCGACTGGTCCAGCCTCTCCTGAGTGATCCGGCCATCTTTCACCGCACGCTCCATGGCCTGCATGGCGGTCATGACACGATCCTGGTCCTTGCAGATCAACAGAACATCGCATCCGGCCACAAACGACCGAACAGCCGCTTCGCCGATCCCGTCGTGATCGATAATGGCGTGCATCTCCAGATCGTCGGTAAAAACCACGCCCTCATACCGAAACTCCTCGCGCAGCAAGCGCTGGATCACCGCCGAGGAGAGGGTTGCCGGTGCCTCCGGATCCAAGGCCCGATAGAGCACATGAGCCGTCATCAAGCTGGATACGCCGTACCGAATGGCCTGTTGAAAGGGAGGAAACTCCGTCTCACGCAATCGATGAAGCCCGGCATCGACCACCGGCAACTCCTTGTGGGAATCCGTCGCCGTGTCGCCATGGCCGGGGAAGTGCTTCCCGCACGCGACCACCAGATTGTCCTGGAGCCCTCCGATGGTCGCCAACCCCATCTCCCCGACAAGATCGGGAGACGCGCCGAACGCCCGATCGCCGATGACGGGATTGTCCGGGTTGCTGTTCACATCCAGCACCGGCGCCATGTTCATATTGATCCCCACCGCCCGCAACTCTTTGGCAATGGTCGCGGCAGCGGAGTAGGCCAGTTCACTCGAGTTGCACTGCCCCAGCTGTCCGCAGGGAGGGAAAATCGTAAATTCGTGGGGTAGCCGGGATACCCGGCCGCCCTCCTGGTCAATCGCGATCAGCAGCGGCTGAGCGGGCAACAGTTTCTGCAGTCCGTTGGTGAGATCGACGATCTGCTGAACCGACTCGATATTGCGGCGGAAAAAGATGACGCCGCCCGGCTTAGAGGCTGTCAGAAACGAGGCCAAGTCTTTGGTGACCGTGGTCCCGGTGAAGCCCATCATAAACAGCTGACCGATCTGCTCGCGTAAGGTCATCACTCTCTACTCCGACGATCTGGTGGGATGCAGGCAGACCCCCGTGTCGTTCACATACCGAAGGCAGGGCCTACGGCAACGTGCGGTCCAAGAGGAACTGAATGAGCAGGCGCGTGCCGATCCCGGTCGGACCCTTCGGCAAATACGCTCGCTCACGCTCGCTCCAGTCGGTGCTCGCAATGTCCAAATGGATCCACGGGCAATCACCGACAAATTTGCTCAGGAACAAGGCGGCAGTGATCATTCCACCGCCCCGGCCGCCGATATTCCGCATATCCGCCACGTCGCTGCGCAGCTGCTCGAAATACTCCTCCCACAACGGCATCTCCCACACGCGCTCGCCGGCGCGCTGGCCGGCGTTCCGGACATGTTCTTTCAACTGATCGTTGTTGCCGAACATCCCGATGGCAAATTGGCCGAGCGCCACCACACAGGCGCCGGTCAGGGTCGCGATATCGATCAACACGGCCGGTTTGTAACGGGTGGCATAGGCCAACGCATCGGAGAGGATCAGTCGGCCTTCGGCATCGGTATTCTGCACCTCGACGGTCTTGCCGGAGAGGGTCGTCACAATATCTCCCGGCCGCATCGCGCGCCCGCCCGGCATATTTTCGGCCACGGGCAGAATGCTGACGAGGTGGAGCGGAAGCTTGAGACGCGCCGCGGCCCGCATCGTCGCCAGAACTTCAGCGCCGCCCGTCATATCGGCCTTCATATGTTCCATATTCTCGGCCGGCTTCAGCGAAATGCCGCCGGTGTCAAAGGTGATGGTCTTTCCCACCAGCACCACCGGAGGATCTCCCTTCTTCGCTTTGGCGCCCTTGTATTCCAGGATGATGAACTTCGGCGGTTCGTGGCTGCCACGCGCCACACCCAGCAGGGCCCCCATGCCGAGTTGTTCCATGTCCTTCTGTTCGAGCACCTTCAGGCGCACACCGGATTCTTTGGCCACCGCCTTGGCCTCACGCACGATGCGCGTCGGCGTCATCACGTTGGCCGGATGGTTGCACAGGTCGCGAACCAGCACCGTCGCTTCAGCAGTCGCCACACCGCGCCGGATGCCCTCGGTCATTTGGGGGAGCAGCGAGGCTTGCGACGTGTAGATCGTCAACCGTTCGACGTCGATCGGCTTGCTTCCATTGGGGCTACGATAGGCGGTGAATTGATAGTTACCGAGAATGGCGCCCTCCGCCAAGGCTTGCGCCACATCCTGGACGGGAATCTCCTCCAGCATAGCGGCCGGCAACACCACGGAGAATGAGGTCACTTTGGCTTGACGGACACGTTTGACGGCGGAACCCAAGGCCTGGCGGAAGGCATCCACACGTAGCTCTTTTTCCTTACCCAATCCAGCCAACAACAGGCGTTTTGCCCTGGCCTTGCCCTGGGTATGGACCAGCAACCCTTCACCGAGCTTCCCTTCAAATTCTCCGCGCTGAATCAAGGCGGCAAGCTGGCCCCCGAGTTGGGCATCGATAGCGGCAGCCTCTGGCGTGAGACCGGCGTTGCCCTCGCAGTGGAGCAACACCAGAACCTCGGCCGCCTCGTTTTCTGCCCGTCCGACCTGTGCGTGAACTTGGATCTTCTTCATCAATCCTCCCCTGGTTCTTGCCATTCAGCGTTCATCAGCAGCCGCGTACAAACCATCCTGCAGTCAAAAATCATGACCCCCTCAAACACCACGCATATCCGGCGCCCAGATCAATTTGTGCATTTGGAGCTGGAAACGCACTGGCAGCTTATCGGCCAGTATCCACTCCGCCAGATGCCGCACCTCTACTTCGCCGAACACCGGACTCATGAGCACCGTGCACCGCCCCGGAAGCGCGTGACGATGGAGCGCCTCTCGCGCCCATTCATAGTCCGCCCGATCCTTGATCACAAATTTCACTTCATCCTGCGGTGCGAGCCGTTCGAGGTTCGACCAACACATGCGATCGGTCATTCCGCTCCCGGGACATTTAACATCAAGAATCACATGGACGCGCCGATCGACACCGCTCGTATCGATGGCCCCGCTGGTTTCCACCAGCACCTCGAACCCCTCGTCACACAGGCGACTCAGCAAGGGCAGCGACTCCGTCTGGCTCAACGGTTCCCCCCCGGTCACTTCCACAAGATCACAATTGAAGGCGCGGACCTGATTGACGATGTCGTCGATCGTCATATCCCGACCGCCGTAGAAGGCATAGGCCGTGTCGCACCAAGTGCACCGGAGCGGACACCCGGTCAACCGGACGAATACGCAGGGACGGCCGGCATAGGTAGACTCGCCCTGGATGCTGTGGAAAATTTCGGTAATCTTGACCATCGCCGATTGACTCAGCGGCTCAGCATCGCACTGATGGATGAATCGGGGGACTTATTTCCATCTCGTCACAGGCCATCCATTGCGTCGCGCAATGCGATCCATTCCGCGAATCGGATTCACAACCAATGGATGCCCCACCATTTCCAGCAACTCAACATCGCCGGGACTATCGCCATAGGCAAACGACTGCGTCAGATCAATACGGAATTCCTGTGTCAATCGGGCAATCAATGCGCGCTTGCCTGGCCCATAGGGCAGGGGGACACAGACCTGGCCGGTAAACCGACGCTGTTGCCGTTCCAGCTTGGCAGCCAACAGAGTCGGCACCTCAAGCAAGGATGCCAGTGGAGCAATGAGGAAGTCGAGGGACCCCGTCACCATCACGATATGGTGCCCAGCCCGGCGATGTTCATCCATACGCGCGAGCCCCTGCGCCGAGAGACACGGAAACAGCTCGGCACGACAAAACTCCTCAGCCAGTGACTCCACCTCTGCCGCAGCCTTCCCGGCCAGATAAAGCTTCCGCTCACGCAGGGGGTGCAATGATACCGGGGGCGCATTGCGAAGAACCCAGCCGACACTGTCCCGCAGCTCGCGCCACCCGACAAGACCCCGCTTCCAGAGAAAGCGAAAAAAACGGACTTCGCTCGCCTGCCCCGGGAGCAAGGTATTGTCGACATCAAACAACGCGGCAATGTCAGTCTGCCGGCTGGTGCCCGAAATATGTGAGAGTGAGAGAGGCGTCATCTCGATTGTTGGCCTGCTGATCGCTGTGATAAGGAAGAATCTGCGACAGGTCCGCACAGCACGCGTGAATTCTACTGGACAACTAGTTGATTGACAAGCATTTTGGACCACTTCTATAATGCGCTTCCTCTGAGGCCTGGCGAGAATGCGCGTTTCGCCACCGTCTCGCTGGTGTGTTCCTCGCTTCACGTGTCGACGGAGAGACTCTCGGTTGCCGAAGTGGTGGAATGGCAGACACGCACGTTTGAGGGGCGTGTGGCGCAAGCCGTGCGGGTTCAAGTCCCGCCTTCGGCACCAAATTCAACAGTCGCTCGACGAACTCGCGGTCCTTCAGCAATTCCCGCAGAGACGGCACGTTCCCTTCAGCACTATCTTAAGACACCTCTTCCTTCCGGCAGGATACAGCCAGACCAGCATCTACGCCGTCCGGCTCGTTGTGCAGCCACCGGCCAGGATCGACGGTGCTGCGATGACTCCTCTGTCACAGATAAACGGCCCTATTCCACTAGGGCCCAATTACATTTCCAATTGTCAATCATCTCTAACCGCCTACTACGGCTTGGTGCTATGATGTGCAGCGTATACGCCTATTCCTAGGATGGTGAGTGCGACGCTTCATACCAAATGAACGTTCCGCCGCAGCAGTCCGCCAACCCTCTCGCGTCCACGCTTGGTGAGGGAATGCCTACAGAGGATTCAGCCCGCTCATAACAGACGAAGGAGGCATCTGTGACTGCGCAAGACGTGACAACGGCCCTCCCGCCACCGGGAGATTCCAGCACTGTTGAAGCCCTTGTCAGAACTCTGTCCGGTCAAGCATCCATCGGCATTTTTCTGTCGGACCCCGAAGGCCGCACACTGTACCTGAACGAGCGGCTGCGCCGCATCGCCGGACTTCCTGTCACACCGACGCCCGGAGAATGCTGGCGCAACGCGCTGGCACCCGAAGACCATGACCCGATCTGCAGCGAATGGTCTGGCGCCACTAGCGCCGAGCGCAGCTTTTCACGTGAGTTTCGCTTCCGGCGGCAGGACGGCTCGCTGCGCTGGGTCATGGCGGAAGCCTTCCCATTGCGCAGCGGCGGCGGCCCCTCCGGCGGTTACGTCGGCATCGTACGCGACATTACCCCCAGACAACTGGCACTGGAAACCCTGCACGCAAGCGAGGAGCGCTACCGGACGCTGGCGCAACAATCGCCCCATGCCATCCTTGTCTATGCGGACAATACCATCCTATTCATCAACGAAGCCGGTGCTCGGCTTTTCGGACTCGCGACCGCACCCTCCATCGAAGGGCGCCCATTGTGGGATTTTTTCCCGAAAGAGTTCCTCCACGACCTCCCCCTGGCGGAGGCCGCGCCTATCTCCCTTATCGAGCGACAATTGGTACGACCCGACGGAACGGTCATTGATGTCGAATTATCAGCAGCCCCGGTCATGTTCGACGGACATCCGGCCATCCAAATTCTGGGCACCGATATCACCGAACGAAAGGTCATCGCCGGGCAACTGCATCGGGCAAAAAAAATGGCGACCGTGGCGACGCTGGCCGGCGGCATCGCCCATGAATTTAACAATTGCCTGACCGCTATCATGGGATTCTCGGACTTGGCTCTGCCGTCACTCGCGCCGGACAGTCGTGCCCATGGCCACATCCAGCAGGTAGTCCTCGCATCAAAACGAGCTCGTGATCTCGTCACTCAAATGCTCCTGGTCGGTCGACAGGCGGCCGGCGCGAAACAGCCGCTCTCCCTGGATATCCTCCTGAAAGAAACACTGCGAGGCCTGAAGATGACATTGCCGGAGTCCATCAGCCTCCGCGAATGGATTCCCGGCGCAGCCAACCCCGTGCTTGCCGACCCAACCCAGATCCATGAACTCTGCACGAACCTGCTGACACGTGCCCAACAGGCCATGGCGATCGGCGGCGGGGTCTTGGAGGTCCGCCTCGATAATATGGGTCTTGACGCTTCGATGACCGGTCACGACCTTCCGCTCCCACCAGGTCAGTATGTGCGCCTCATGATCTCGGATACCGGTGACGGCATTCCCGCTGACATCCGGACGCCCAACATGTATCCACTTTTCGCACCCCCCTCGACGGGAAGCAAAGCGGGAGCGGGGCTCGCGGAGTTACAGCGAATCGTGAGCGAGCATGGCGGAACACTCCGCGCCACCAGCACAGCCGGCCAGGGCACCACCATCGAGGTCTATCTGCCCGCAATGCTTCAGCCCCCTCAGACAGTGGCTCAGGAACCGAGCCGCGAGCGCGCCGCACCCCTCACGGAAGCGAAGGAATTTCTTGCCGAGCATGACAAAGAGCGGTAAATTCACTGTAGTAATTAAACGGTGTCGAAAAGCCGCCACCGGCCGTCTCCTGAGAGCCGCAACACAATACCCAAACACTCGAACACGAATACTCCTGTGAGGAATGTTATGCCCTCGGTCCTGATCGTGGATGATGAAGAAGCGATTCGCCGACTGATTCGCAGCACGCTGGAACAGGCAGGCTATCATGTCCGCGAAGCGGCCGACGGCAAAGCAGGGCTGTCCCACTATCGCCAATCCCCGGCTGATCTCGTGATCATGGATATCCTGATGCCGGACCAGGACGGCCTTGAGAGTATTTTGACGCTCCGTCGTGAATTTCCCGAGGCCAGGATTATGGCGATCACCGGCGGAAGCGACATGATCGGCATCTTAAACTTCCTCGATGTGGCCCGTATGCTGGGCGCGCGCCGCACGCTCCAGAAACCCTTCGAGATGCAGCAGCTCCTGGATGCGGTTCAAGCTGAGATCGCCGGCTGACCGACGCCTGCCTCATCTAGTCCGTTCGTCATACTCCCCCACGGTCACATTGACTTCCGGCACATCGATCCGCACACTAGCGCCCGCTTTCCGATTTCCCTCATACATACAAGAAAGATGTGATCATGAAGACGTGGTGGACTCCGCAGCTACACGCGGTACTTGGCGGCATCGTTGTGGCAATCGGGGTTGTTGTCATGTGGGAGCCGGCGGCGACCGTCTGGGCCCTGCTCATTGCCGCCGCATCGACTGCCTTTCTCTGGTGGCAGGGACGCAGCATCGCGGCCGTCTGGGCCTGGACCACCATGGGGCTCGGGGTCGAAAGCATGACCTGGCCGATTGTGACGATGATTCGAATGAGGATGGGAGGAAGTCAACCGACCGAGGAGCAGATGGAAACGATTCTGAACGCCGTGTTGTTCGGATTGTTCACATCGGTGTTCTGGATCACCTTCGCGTTTGGACTTTTCAAGCGTATACGCGAACAGAACGCCCCGCCCGCACCACCACCCGGAACCGAGCCGGTCCCGGCACGGGGCAAAAAGAAGCGGGCCAGGCGCTGACTCACATCACGCCATCGCAACCGGATCGACATCGATATCGAACCGGAGGCCACCTCGTCGTGATTCCCGATCGAGCACCTCACGGGTCCGCACGACTATTTCTCTGCCTGCTTCCAGAGACAAAGACTTGACTAGAATCTGCCAACAATAGCGACCTCGCGCCATGGCATGCGGTGCCGGAGACGGTCCCAGAATAACGATGCGGCTCGTCTCTCCATCGAAACCAGTGGAACCCGGCGGCAGAGCCGACCCGCCGCCGGCATTGGTCCCACGATTTCCGACACTCAACATCTCCGCCCGTAGCAGCGCCGCCCAGCGACCGGCGGCTTGGGCGACCACCGGTTCCAGCGCCCCGGACACATCCAACCTCACCAGCGACGTCAGCGGCGGGTATTGAAGCATCTGCCGAAAAGCCTGCTCCTGCTGAAAAAACACGGAATCGTCGCCAGCGGCCACCGCCATCATCGCATGATGATCAGTTAACCGAGTCTGGATTATCACCACGCCTCCGGCATGAGCGGGCCAAGCTAACTCCACGGCATCCACCAGGCCATGGTACATCCGTTCCGCCGAGCGAAAGTCCGGCACGTGAAGACCGGCATCCGCATCCGGAACCCCGACAAACGCCGCCCGTGCCTGAAGGCCAAACCGGAACAACATCTGCGTGCCGATCACAATGTCCAATTCACCGGCGGCAAGCAGCCGACTGAACGCCCGCGCATCGGCAGGCCGGCGAATCGTCTCACCATCCACACGACCCACCCGCGCCAGAGGAAACTTTCGCCGCACGGCCTCCTCGATACGCTCCGTGCCCGACCCGACCGGCTCCAGCTTGAGCGATCGGCACCGAGCACAATGATCCGGCACCGGTTTCGTTCGCCCGCAGTAGTGGCACCGCACATGATTGCTGCGCCGGAAAAACGTCAGCGCCACACTACACGCATCACATTGCGGCATCGCACCACAATCGCCGCAATGCAAGACGCTCGCAAACCCCTTGCGATTCAGATAGAGAATCGCCAGGGCCTTCTGCCGCAGGGCGTCCTGAATGCCGTCATAGAGCGGCGGCGATAACAAGGTGCCTGCCGGGGTCTCCCTGGAATACTCCCTCACATCGATGACCTGCACCCTCGGAGAACCTGACGGGTCTCGGTAGACACAGGCTGTCATCTCCCCATGCTGAACCGCAGACCAACTCTCAAGCGACGGATGGCTCGAGGCCAGCACCAACAGGGCTCGATCGCAATAAGCGCGCCGCCGTGCCACCTCCCGCGCATGATAGCGGGGCGATTGCTCCTCCTTCAGGGACGCATCGTCCTCACCTTCCACCCATACCAATCCCAATCGATCGATGGGCGCAAACACCGCCATGCGGGTGCCGACCAAGATTGTGGCCGCGGAATCCAGTACCGCTTGCCATACGGCTGCACGTTGCCCTACCGAAAGACTGCTATGCAGGAGCAAGGGCCGTTCCCCCGCTGCCGCCAGGGCTTCGGCCAATCGACCGGCATTCTCGACGTCACCCGTGACGACCAGCACACGACGCCCACGACGGGAAGCGGCCCGGGCTGCCTGAACAAGGCACCAGAGTCTGGTGGCCCGAGCCCCCTGAACTAGAAACGAGCCGTACGTGTCCTGCGAAAGAGCCCGGCCAACGGTATCAGGCCACGCGGCCGCCTCCAGTGGTGGCGGCAAGTCATCAATCGTCAATCTCGCGAACACCGCCTGCTCCGCCCCCGGAGAAGGTTTTTTTTTAGCTTGAGCCGCCCTCGGGACAACTACATCATCGCAACGTACAACGAGCCCTCTTCGGATCAGTATCTGCAACGCGCGCATGACACGGGACTTGTCGCCCTGTGCCAGGGTGCCCTCCGAAATGCCCTTGGGACGACGACGAAGGCGCGAGAGTACCTGAGTCTCAACTGCTCCCAACCCGTCAGGTAGCGACGAATTGTCCATGCCCCGCGCTGTCGTTCGATACCGTGATAGCCGCCGATCGACCTGATCGACAAAAGGCGCCACAAGCTTGATGCATTGCCCCCACGGTGCGGCATACCGGTCAGACACCCACCGGCTCAGATCGATTTGACTGGGGGTGAGCAGGTGGTCTGGAGACGCTGGAGCAAGGGAGCGGACGGCTTTGAGTCCCTGCGCGGGAGCGCCGAGCGGAAGGTGGTCGTACACTGCTGTGACGAGACCGGGAAGGTCCTGGGACCCGAACGGCACGATCACCGATTGCCCGATTGCAACCTGCCCCTTAAGTGAAGACGGGATCACATAGGTGAAAGGCCGGTGAAGGCGCCGCGGCAACACCACATCGGCATAGGTAAGGGGAGGCGCAGGAGCCACCGGTGGAGTTGCGGATGAACGGTGATCGAACATGCGGCATTCTAACAACACCGGATGAGCGCAACAATCACGGTCCTTGCGAGAAGGGGGCTGACGGGACGCCGTGGTGGAAGCGGGGGGCTATCTGCCAGGAGCGAGGATCAACACACCTGTGGCGACGGGCCTCCTCGGAAGAGACCCGTCGCCCGTCACTCATTACGAACCGGGCGGGGGCGAGGCCGTCTCACCGCCGACAGGCGAAACCGGCACTGCGACATCCGAGGGAGCGGGAGCGATCGGTGCATCCACCGACGCCGATCCTGCCTGGGTGGCTGAAGCGGGTGGCACGACTGCGGTGGATGCCGGTGCCGCGTCCAGTTGGTTATACGTAAACTGCGCAGGGATCGGATCGCTCTCACTCGGCGCCGCCTTCGCGGACTGGGTCTGGGTGCTCTCCTCCGGCGAATCGAGCACAACCTCGATGCGGCGGTTCTTTTTGCGGCCCTCCTCGGTTCCATTACCGGCGACAGGACGGCTCGCGCCATACCCTACGGCGGACAACTTCGCCGAATCCATGCCGCCCTTCTCGATCAGATATCGCACGATCTCGGCGGCACGGGCCTTGGACAGCTCCCAATTGGTCGGGAATACTCCTTTGAGCGACGGCCCTATCTCCATGTTGTCGGAGTGGCCTTCCACGCGCACCTGCTGAGAGACCACAGCAGTTCTCAAATACTCTGCCAGCTGTTCCAGAATGGGGACACCGGCAGGCTTCACTTTCACCTCACCGGATTCATATTCCAACTGGTCTGCCAGATCATCAAGATCGATCCTGGCGCTTCCATGAGCGCGCTCGACCTTGGGCTTGCTCATCGAACGGGACTCCCTCGGCATCGCGTCAGCGCTGTCCGTCCTGGCATTTACCACCGGTTGCACCGTCGCAGTAGGAACATCCGAGTCCCCGTTCTCATATTGCATGGCCTCAACAGGCGAAGCGTGTTTGGAGCGAACACGGTCGCCGATCAGCGCACGGGCCGTAGCCTTGGACAACAACGCAGTCGCCGTATGGGGTTCGGTAGAGAGAATCTTCACTTCCCCGATTTTCCGCTCAGGAAGCCCGCCACCCGTGCGAAAAACTTCGAGATATTCGCCGGAACGAAGGCCTTCATCTTGTCCCTTGTCGAGATAGACCAGGTTTCCCTGCGACACGAGCGACATATGTTTATCGGCCTGCAGTTCAACAATCATGGCGTCAATCTCAGCATGCGCAGATGCGGTCTCGACCGCTTCTTCCGCTGAGGGCGGTGTGAACCGCATGACCGGATCGCCAGGGGAGAGGGGAGCGTAGGACCGAACAACCTGGACACCCACCAACGACGCGTCTATCTGTATGACTTTCACCACCCCTACTCGGTTGATGATATAGCCCATGTACTGCTTGGTCATAGGGTGAAACACTTTACGCGAACGCCGGTATACAGTGTAGAGATCACCGAGCGCCGCATCGCCGGGATTCTTCAATTTGAGATAGAGGGTATCAGTCCCGGACCAGCCCAACATCATCCGGTTCCCGGAGAGTTGATTGTCCCCGGTAATCACATTGATAACCCCGTCGATCGGCATCTCCTGTCGAATCGAGCCGGCGGCATACGTGAGGGCGGCTTCCCCCAGGCGAACACTTTGAGCGTTCTGAGCATGAACAGGGATGGCCGTCACAGCTGCGAGACTGCAAGACAGGATGATCAGGCTGGCGCGCATGGGTAATGTCCTCATATTGACCACACCAAGGAGGGTTATCTGTAGCAACCTTAGCAAAGAGCAGGGGCTTGTCAAGAAACGCACGGCGCTGAACGGTTTGCTTCAGGTCTTCACAGATGCTATCGTGAGCCTCGCACCGGAGTGACGATTCGGCGGCATCGATGGCCCAGCGCCTGAATAACTGAGGTATGGCATGGGAATAGAGAAGCGGCGCATCAACACTCAAATGCCCCGCAGATTAAAGGTTCGAACCGCCACGCCCATGGCTTCAGAATGGGATATCAGCGCCGGATCTCCACCGAGTGCCCTAAGAACCCCTGCCGACAAGATGAGGACGGGATCCTCGAATAGCCACGCCACCCCCGACACATCGCCGACACCTCCCAAGAAGAACACAAGTCTCCCCGGCTCATAACTACAATCGCCGTGGCACCTAACTGCTGGACAGTATTCAGTTTCTAGGACTTTCGGGACTAGAGACCTAGGTCCTTTGTCCGCTTGCTATTAAAAATAGGCAGGGGCTAAGATTCCGACCTCCTAATTAGCCATATACGCCCTCAAACCAGTTGAGGTTCGAGCCAATGGCCGGTTCCGAGCTCCTCTTAGAGTACCTAAGTCGATATTTTCCGATCCTGGTGTTTGTGTTCGTCGCACTGGCGTTCGGTGCAGGCACATTGCTCATCAGCTACTTCGTCCAGCCGAAGTACCCGGAACCGGAAAAACTCTCCACTTATGAGTGCGGATCTGAACCGTTTTCCGATGCCCGGATGCCGTTCCCAGTTCGCTACTACATCTTTGCCATGCTGTTTGTCATTTTCGATGTGGAAGTCATCTTTCTGTATCCCTGGGCTATTGTTTTCAACAAGATCGGCCTGATTGGGCTTGTAGAGATGCTGATCTTCATCGGACTTTTCCTCGTCGCCTATGTCTACGCGTGGCGAAAAGGAGCTTTGGAATGGGATTGATTCAGCTGGGAGGCCACGATAAAGACGGGACTCCCGATGTCATTACTCTCACGGTGGAAAAAGCCGTGAATTGGGCCCGGAAGGGGTCCTTGTGGCCGATGACCTTCGGACTGGCTTGCTGCGCCATTGAAATGATCGCCGCCGTCTCGTCCCGTTACGACATGGATCGATATGGCGCGGGGGTCTTTCGGGCCTCCCCCCGCCAGTCCGACCTCATGATCGTGGCCGGAACCGTCTGCCGCCGTATGGCCCCGGTTATTCGCAAGATTTACGACCAGATGCCGGAACCGAAATACGTGATCGCCATGGGATCGTGCGCAACATCAGGAAACATTTACGACAGTTACAGCGTGGTGCAGGGAGTGGATCGATTTGTGCCGGTCGATATTTATGTGCCAGGGTGCCCCCCGACTCCGGAAGCCTTATTCGATGGCATTCTGAAACTGCAAGAGCGCATCATGCAAAAGCGTGTGTTCCTCGCCCAACCGAAAGAAGTGAAAGACGCCCTGAAGGTCTGACGGACGGAAACCGACGGATGAGTCAACTGGCCAAACGTATCGAGGATACCTTTCCGGGTGCCTGCACCAAGGTGGTAGAGTGGCGCGGGGATGTGTCCGTCACCGTCAAACGTGAGGCCTTGCACGACATCGGGAAGTTTTTACGCGATGACCCGGCCCTGAGGTTCGACTATATCGTCCATGTCAGTTCGGTCGATTGGCCGGATGACGAGGAACGTTTCGAAGTGGTCTATGAAGTGTATTCAATTCGAACCCGGCAGCGCATTCGTCTGAAAACTCGGGTTCCGGAGTCGGATTGTATGGTGGACTCCTTGACCGACATCTGGAAGGGCGCTGATTTCATGGAACGCGAAGTGTACGACATGATGGGAATCCGGTTTCGGAACCATCCAGACCTTCGCCGCATTCTGATGCCGGACGAGTATGAAGAAGGCTACCCCCTACGCAAAGATTTTCCGCTCCGCGGCAAAGGGTGGCGCGATACGTTTGAATTTTTGGACGAGCCGACCAGGTAGGGGCGGCCATTTAGGACTACTAGACGCTCATGGCACAGTTCGAAGATCAACGAACTACGGTCTATAAAGTCGACCCGGAACATCCGGAAGACGCGACGCTTCCAACACTGCGAACGGAAGAACTGCTCCTCAATATGGGGCCGCAGCACCCCAGCACACACGGGGTGCTGAAGGTCATCCTCGAGCTGGAAGGCGAGCGGTTGGTCAAGTCCACTCCGGTGATGGGTTTTCTCCACCGCGGTGTCGAAAAGCTTGCTGAGGAAGGCACATACCATCAGTTCATTCCACACACCGACCGCCTGGACTACGTGTGTGCGATGTACAACAACTTCGCCTATTGCCGCGCCGTCGAAAAGCTGATGAACATCACCGTGCCGGACCGAGCCGAGTACCTGCGCACCATCGTCGCGGAAATCCAGCGCATTATCGGCCACCAGTTCTGGCTCGGGACGCAGGCCCTCGACATCGGGGCGATGACGGTCTTCTTCTATTGCTTCCGGGACCGTGAAATTCTGCTCGATTGGTTTGATGAACTGTGCGGCGCTCGCCTCACGACGAGCTGGTATCGTATCGGCGGCGTCGAGCGCGATTTCACACCGTCCCTGTTCGCCAAGCTGAAACAGTTTCTCGACTACTTCCCTCCCAAGATCGATGAGTACGTGATCTTCCTGGAGAAGAACCGCATCTGGCTGGCGCGCACCAAAGGCGTGGCCGTGATTTCGGCCGAGGATGCACTGAGCTTCGGTTTGAGCGGACCGACCTTACGAGGTTCTGGGGTCGATTACGATCTTCGCAAATACGAGCCATACTCCGCCTACCCAAAGTGTGAATTCAGCGTCCCGGTCGGCAAGAACGGCGACACTTATGACCGATACTGGATCCGCGTACAGGAGCTCTACGAAAGCGTCAAGATCATCCGTCAGTGTCTTGAGCAAATACAGGATGGCCCGATTATGGCGGATGTACCGAGCGTGACTCTGCCTCCGAAAGAACGCGTGTTCACGAACCTGGAGTCCATGATTCAGCAGTTCAAGCTCTTCTCACAAGGGTTTAACGCGCCTCCCGGAGAAATTTACTGCGGGACCGAGGCGCATAAAGGCGAATTGGGTTTCTACATCGTCAGTACGGGCGGCGGGAAGCCGTACCGGCTGAAAATTCGCGCCCCGTCGTTTATCCACATGGGCGCATTCGATCATATGTCGAAAGGCTACATGATCGCGGACGCCGTAACGATCTTCGGCACCTACGATATCGTCATGGGAGAATGCGATCGATGAAGACCGATACAGCACGAAGGAGAAAGTGAGCGGCGCTGATTCATTCTTTCGCCCCATCGCTTTTGACTTGAGGTAACTTCATGGGTTTGAAACCAGCAACCAATCCAGACGTCGAAGCGGCCACGATCGAACTGTCGATCGACGGACGGACGGTATCGGCCAAAGACGGCGTCTCGCTGTACGATGTCATTGCCAGCACGGGGAAGATTATTCCTGCCATGTGCTACCACTACACCTTTGATCCCTTCGGATCCTGCGGTATGTGCCTGGTCATGCAGGAAGGCAAGAAGGCCCCAGTCCGTTCCTGCACTGCCAAGGCGGCAGCGGGCATGGTGATCCGCACAGACGGCGACGACCTCTTTGCGGCACGAAAGAAGGCCGTTGAGAAACATCTCTCGGTTCACCCACTGGACTGCCCGGTCTGCGACGCAGACGGACATTGCGAGCTCCAGGACATGGCGTTCCAGCATGGCGTGACCAATCTCGCCAATGCCAAGCAAAAGTTCATTCCCGAAGACACGCGGAGCCTCGTACTCGACTTCAACATGAATCGCTGCATTGCTTGCGCCGAATGCATCAACGTCTGCAAAGACGTGCTGATGATCGACGCGTTGCAATTCATGAAGAAGGGCGGATTCAACCAGGTCGTGGCCAAAGGGGACCAGCCCCTTGCCTGTGAATTCTGCGGAGACTGTCTGGCCGTCTGTCCGGTCGGCGCCATCACGAACAAATATTCCAAGTACCTCTACAAGCCTTGGCAGATGAAGAAAACCACTACCACCTGCAACTATTGCGGCGATGGCTGCCAGATGCATCTCGAAACCAAAGACACCGAAGTCGTCCGCGTGACTTCTCCGCTCTCCTGGAAAAATAAGTGGGGCGACCGGACTGAAACCGCCAAGGGACACGGCGGACTCTGCGTTCGCGGCCGATTCGGATTCCAGTACATCGACAGTGAACAGCGGCTTCGGCAGCCCCTCGTCCGCACAGGGGAGACGCTGACGGAAACACCGTGGCTCGATACGATGCAAACTGTGATCGATCGGTTGTCCGACATTCATCGGAAGCACGGACCGGAGTCGATCGCCGGGCTGATTACCGCGCGCTGCACGAACGAAGAATTGTATCTCTTCCAGAAACTCATGCGCGCCGGCCTGAGAACCAACCAGCTCGATAGCAGTGCGCGCTACGGCCACCTGAACTATGTTCATGCCGTACGTCATGCAGTCGGTGTCGGTCGTCCACTCAATGACTGGGAAGATTTGACCAAAGCCAAGGCCATCCTGGTCATCGGCTCGAATATCACGGAGACCAACCCGCTGACGGCTGTCCGCATCAAGGAAGCCATTCGCGTGTATCGTTCGCAAGTCATCGTCGTGGACTCGGCCAATACGAACATTGCGCAACTAGCCTCTCATCCGCTCTTGGTCAAGCCAGGCAGCGAATCGTTCTTGATCGACGGGTTGGTGAAGTCGGTGATTGAGCAGGACCTCGTCGATGAAGCGAGCACTACCCAGCATCCGCAGGCCTTTGCCGCATTAAAGCAAGCCTTGGCCCATGTCTCTCTCGACCACGTCTCCGCGCAGACCGGCATTGCGGCCGGCCAGATCCGGGAAATTGCCGCGATTTTCGCGGAAGCGCCGCGCGCCATTGCCTTATGTGCCGAAGGTATCGTCCGGCAGCCGAACGGATACCAGAATGTTCTCAAGCTGATTGATCTGGCCTGGGTGACCGGCAAGCTAGGCCAGCCGGGGAGCGGTGTGACCACAGTCACAGAAGAAATCAATGAACAGGGTGCAGTGGATATGGGCGTTGCGCCGGAATTCCTCCCCGGCCAGGCACGATTCGATGACCCGAGCGCAAGGGAACGCTTCGGGAAAGCCTGGGACGTGACCCTTCCTGCCAGCGGGAGCGGCGCCAATTTTCTTGAGATTCTCGCCCGTATTCGAAGCGGCCAGATCAAGGCGTTGTATGTGATCGGAGAGAATCCCTTGGCCACATTGCCCGCCTCGATGGATGTGAAGGGGACGCTCGAAAAGCTCCAACTGCTCATCGTTCAAGACCCCTTCCTCACAGAGACAGGGCGAATGGCGCATGTCGTCCTCCCGGCTGCCACCTACGCGGAAAAGGACGGCACCTTCACCAATCTGGAGGGCAAAGTGCTCCGTGTGCGTCAGGCAGTTGATCAGGTCGGGGAAAGCCTGCCGGACTGGCATATCATGACGGCGCTGGCCAACGGTTTGGGATATGACTGGACCTATGAATCGCCGCAAGACGTGCAGAATGAAATCATGAAGCTGTTACCGGGCTACTACAATCTCGGCCAGCCTCGCCGCGTCTCGCCATCGGCCGACGCTTATTTGTCGAACGGCTACGCGGCTGAAGTTGCGAGCCGCTATCGCAGTCAGACGGCACAATCGATGTCGAACGACAACTCGCAGGCCTTTACCTTACTGACCGGACAAGTGCTCTATCATTCCGGGAAAATGTCCACGCGTGCCTCGGGGCTCATCAATATCGAACCGAACAATGGGCGAATCCGCCTGAATCCCGCCGACGTGGAGCAACTCGGGCTCAACGGGCAATCCACCATACGCCTCACCTCTCGGCAGGGCTCCGTGCAAGGCGGCGTCAAAGCCGATCCCGATATCCAACCCGGATCGTGCTTCTTCCCCGAGCATTTTAATGAGCCGGCCGTGAAGGACCTGATGGCCGTAGAGGTGGACGCAGTCACGGGAGTTCCGTACTTCAAATCCACGCGTGTAAAGATTGAAAAGGTTGGTGCGTAAGAGTAAGCTCGCTCGTCTTTTTGATGTCGACAGAGGTGGTGGGAATGAGTGTCGGGGCCTTGACCAAGAAAATTCTTCAGGCGGCGTTGTTCTACGAAATTTGGGACGCCATGAAGGTGACCTTCAAGCACATGTTCCATCGCCCCATCACATTCCAATACCCGCGCGAACAACGCACCATCCCCGACGGTCACCGCGGCGCGTTAGGGCTGCTTCGTTACGGAGACGGCCGGGACCGCTGCGTGGGGTGCGATCTCTGTGAAGCGGCCTGTCCGTCCCGTTGTATCAAAGTCATCAGTCAGGAAGACCCAGAACGTCCCTTGCAGCGCTTTGCCAGCGAGTTCTATATCGACATCACCAAATGCGTGTTTTGCGGTTATTGTGTCGAGGCATGCCCTGTCAACGCGCTTGCGATGACCAAGATGTAC
This sequence comes from uncultured Nitrospira sp., assembly GCA_902500715.1. Classification (GTDB taxonomy): domain Bacteria; phylum Nitrospirota; class Nitrospiria; order Nitrospirales; family Nitrospiraceae; genus Nitrospira_A. The sequence continues at coordinate 47,891 of CABVRO010000006.1, forward strand.
GAATACTCGACCCACGACAAGCGCACCCTCCTCTTCGACAAGAAAAGGCTCTACGAGGTCGGCGAACGTCACCTCGAGGACGCCAAAAAATATCTGTACGCCCATAACCAAGAAAAGAATTCGGACGAGAGCCGGGAATATCGTTATTACTTTCCGCAGTCGGTTCTCAAACCCACACAGTCACAACCCAAACATTTGAGCTGATCGTACCGTTATGGCCTTCGTGTTTTTCGCGTATTTCGCAGTGGTAAGTATTGTCGCCGGCATTCTGACCGTCGCGCTGAAGAATCCGGTGCAATGCGGTCTGGCGCTCCTGGCCCTGCTCCTTCACGTCTCCGGCCTCTTCGTCATGCTGAACGCGGAATTTTTGTGGGCGGTCCAAGTGATCGTCTACGCCGGCGCCATTTTGGTGCTCTATCTATTCGTCCTCATGCTGCTGAACCTCAAGACAGACGACCGCTATTTCCATGCCAAGGCTCCGTATCTCCTCGCTCCAGCAGCCATCGGCTTGGCCTATCTCCTGTTCTTGTTGGTGCGATCCCCGTTCGGCGGCTCCAGGGGCGATGCCTCAACGGCGGCAATCCTGATGAACGGAGACGCCCACGCCATCGGCATCAAGATGTTCAGCGACTATCTGCTGCAATTCGAAATCATCGGGGTGTTCCTGACAGGAGCCATCGTCGGCGCGATCGTCCTCGCAAAGACCCCCAAGTCGATCGAAACGAGGCGTGACGCATGATTCCTTTGTCCGCCTATGTGGCTGTCAGTGCGGTGTTGTTTGCGACAGGTTTGCTCGGCGTCCTGATCCGTCGCAATTTTATTATTGTGTTGATGTCGGTCGAAATCATGCTGAATGCGGCCACCATCAACTTGGTCGCCTTCTCCCATTACCTGGAAGCCATGCAGGGCCAAATCGTGGCGCTCTTCATTATCGCCATTGCAGCGGGGGAAGCGGCCATCGGACTCGCCATCATCATTGTGGTGTTCCGCGGCAAGATTTCAACTAACGTCGACGAAATGAATTTGTTGAAGTGGTAACGTGTCCGACTCTATTGATCTGATCGTCAAACTGATTCCCCTGTTCCCCCTGATGGCCGTCATTGTGAACGGCCTCTTCGGGCATCGCTATTCACACGACCTGGCTCACCGGTTCGCGTGGGGATCGGTCCTGATGTCCTTCCTCTGTGTGCTGGCCGTCTTCACGGAGACCCTGCGAACAGGCGCCGCTCGGGAAGTCGTCGCCTACAAATGGATTTTCGGCGGCGACCTCACCATCAATCTGGCCTATTTGATCGATCCATTGACCTGCATCATGTTGCTGGTCATCACGGGAGTCGGTTTCCTGATCCACGTCTACTCCGTGGGATACATGCACGGAGAGTCCGGCTTCACGCGATTCTTCGTATACATGAACCTCTTTATGGTTTCGATGCTCCTGCTGGTGATGGGCAATAACTACGTTGTTCTCTTTATCGGCTGGGAAGGCGTCGGGCTCTGTTCCTATCTGTTGATCGGGTACTACTACGACAAGGTCTCCGCTGCCAAAGCGGCCACCAAAGCCTTCGTGGTCAATCGAATCGGTGATGCCGGATTCCTCCTGGCGATCTTCCTGGTGTTCGTGAACTTCCGAACCCTCGACTACACCCAGGTCATGCAGAATGCCGCACAGCTCTCGCCTGAAATGGCCACCGCCATCGCACTGTGCCTTTTGGTTGGAGCTGTCGGAAAGTCCGCGCAACTTCCGCTCTATACCTGGCTGCCCGACGCGATGGAAGGGCCGACCCCGGTCAGTGCGCTCATCCATGCCGCCACCATGGTCACGGCAGGCGTCTATATGATCGTTCGCAATCACGCCATTTTCGATCTGTCGCCCACCGCCATGACGACCGTCGCCTGGATCGGCGGACTCACCGCGCTGTTCGCCGCTACAATCGGTCTGGTACAGACCGACATCAAGCGCGTTCTGGCCTATTCAACCGTCAGCCAGCTCGGGTACATGTTCCTCGGTTGTGGTCTCGGAGCGTATACGGCCGCGGTCTTCCATCTGATGACCCATGCGTTCTTTAAAGCACTCTTGTTCCTGTCGGCCGGGTCCGTCATCCACGCATTGTCCGGCGAGCAGGATATCCGCAAGATGGGCGCGTTGAAATCCAAGATCCCCTGGACCCATACACTCTTCCTGATCGGCACAATAGCCATTGCCGGAATTCCGCCCTTAGCGGGCTTCTGGAGCAAAGACGAAATCATGGGCCATGCCTTCGTACATCATCACTATGTGCTCTACGGCATGGCAGCGGTCGGCGCATTCCTGACCTCGTTTTATATGTTCCGACTGACCTATCTGACGTTCTATGGCACCTCTCGGCTGGATCACCACACCGCGGAACACATCCACGAATCCCCGATGGTGATGATCGGGCCTCTCGTCGTGTTGGCCACCCTCTCCGTCATCGGTGGCTTCCCCGGTGTTCCGCCTGAAAACGGCTGGTTCCACCACTTCCTGCACTCAGTGGCAGGTGTGGCCGGGGAAGAGCACGCCACCGCGCCAGCACTGATGCTCGGGCTAATGGGCACGGCTACCGTCATTGCCCTCCTGGGCTGGGGACTGGCGCATTACTTTTACAGCGGGCCTTCCTCCGCAGCAGACGCGCTCGCCGCGCGGATGCCGGGCGTGTACACGACCCTGCTCAACAAGTACTTTGTCGATGAACTGTACGACCGGCTGTTCGTGGAGCCGACCAAGCAAATCGGGAGATTCTGCGACTGGTTTGACCGCACGATCATCGACGGCCTGGTCCGATCTATCGACCGGGGGACGGACGCCAGTTCGGCGGCCATCACCTGGACCGAAAAACATGTGGTCTATGCCGGTTTGAACATCATCGGTTATGCGAACCACCTCCTGGCCCGCTCGTGGCGGCGGCTTCAGACCGGCATGGTGCATCAGTACGCGGCCATCATTGTCGCGGGGCTCTTTATTCTCGCACACCTCATTCTTTTGATTTGGACCGGAAACGGTTCCAACGGGTATATATCACGCTGATGCAGCAGAATTTCTGGACACACAATGCTTGAAGAGTTCAGTTTTGGATTCCCGATCCTCTCGTATCTGATCTTCCTCCCGCTCGCCGGTGCGGCGGTGCTCTGGTTGATCGAAGACGAAGATCTCCTCAAGACGACGACATTGGGTATCACCCTGGTGGAACTGGCCCTGGCCTGCCTGGTGCTGGTGCGCTTCGTGCCGGATTCCGCTGCGATGCAATTCGCCGAGCATGCGCGCTGGATGCCGGCGCTCGGCATCGGCTACCATCTCGCCGTCGACGGCATCAGCGTGCTCTTTGTAGGGCTGACTGCGTTTCTCACCGTGCTGGTCGTCATCTATTCCTGGGATACCGTACGCAATCAGGTCCGCCTGTACTTCATGGCGCTCTTGGCCCTAGAGACCACCACCATGGGTATCTTTGCCTCGATCGACCTGATTCTGTTCTTCGTCTTCTGGGAACTCATGCTCATCCCGAGCTACTTCCTGATCAAATTGTGGGGCGGAGGAGCCGAGCGCCACTACGCAGCCCTCAAGTATGTGCTGTACACGCTCCTGGGCAGTGTCTTTATGCTGGTCGGCATTGCCTTGCTGGACATCAACTATCACCAATGGGCCGTGACTCATCATCTCGACCACGTCTACTCGTTCGACCTGCTGGAGTTGCTCTCGGTCCCGATCCCGCTCTCCCAGCAGATTTTGATTTTCTGGCTGATGTTCATGGGATTCGCCTTCAAAGCTCCGGTGTTCCCATTTCACACCTGGCTCCCTGATGCCCTCGTTGAAGGACCCATCGGTATGGCCGTCATGTTAGCCGGGATGAAATTGGGTACCTATGGCTTCCTTCGTTTTACCTTCCCGTTACTTCCCGATGCATCGAAAAGCGAAGGCGTCGTCTCGATCGTCATGGTCCTGGCCCTCGCGGCAATTCTGTACGGAGCGGTGGTGGCGCTCGTTCAATCGGACTTCAAGCGCCTCCTCGCATTCAGCAGCATCAGCCACCTTGGGTTTGTGGTGGTGGGGCTCTTTGCCCTGAATTTCCAGGGCTTGCAGGGAAGCCTCCTGACCATGATCAACCTCGGGTTCAGCACCGCCGGTCTTTTCTTCATGGCAGGCTTCTTATCCACCAGACAGCAGAGTTCCCAATTATCCTTCTTCGGAGGATTCGCGAAACAGGTACCGCTCCTGGCCTCATTCCTCCTGTTGATCGGCATGGCCTCCATCGGACTGCCTGGGACCAATGGTTTTGTGGGTGAATTTCTGATCCTCCTCGGCGCCTTCAAAGCCAAATGGTGGTATGGCGCCGTGGCGGTCACCGGCGTCATCTTCGGAGCGGCCTATTTCTTGTGGTATTACGAGCGCGCCATGCTCGGCCCGCTGAGCACGAATATTTCCACCACGATCAAGGACCTGCACATGCGGGAAATCACCATCGCACTCTCACTCTCGGTGATGATCCTGTGGATCGGCCTGTACCCGTCACCATTTTTAAGAATGATGAATGGGTCGATTCAAGCCCTCGTCGATCGTTTGGATCGTGCCAAAGTGGCCTCGGTAGACACTGTCATCCACGTGCCGGCTAAGTAGGACCATGGCTGAATACACGCTGCTCATTATTCTGTTCGCGCCGTTTGTCGGGGCCCTGGCCCTGATCTTCGTCTCCAACCGCCAGCTCTCTCTGGTCCGCGGCATTGCAGCCGGCTCGGCCTTTATCTCATTGATCGCTTCCGTCTATCTTTTCTACGCCTACGATCCGTTGAAAGGCGGCTACCAATTTATCCAGCGGATTGAATGGTCACGACAGCTGGGGATCTCCCTTCATCTCGGGGTGGATGGAATCGGCACCCCGCTGGTCCTGGCCTCCGGCATCCTCCTCTTCGCCGGCATTTTCGTCTCCTGGCACATCAAAGACCGGGTCAAAGAGTTTTACATCTGGATTCTGATTCTTGCCGCGGCGACCATCGGCGTATTCATGTCCTTGGATTTGTTCTTCCTGTATTTCTTCTACGAAATGTCCGTGATCCCCATGTATCTCCTCTTGGGCATGTGGGGGAGCCACACGAAAAAGTATCTCGAGATGACGGACGCTGAAGGCCTCAAGCAGCGGGATTCCGTCGGTTTCATCTTCAACTTCGGCGCGAACAGCAAAGAATACGCGGCCATGAAACTGGTCCTGTTTCTCTCCGCGTTCGCCGTTGCGGCCTTGATGGGCATTCTCCTGATCTACAAGTTCTCAGGACTCAACACTTTCGACATTCTGGTTTTGCGCGAGCAGGCCCATTTCTCCGGTCCGCTGGCCACGCTGATCTGGCTGTTGATCTTTTTCGGCTTTGCATCGATCGCTCCGATCTGGCCGCTGCACTCCTGGTCTCCTGTCGGCCACGCGGCCGCCCCGGCTGCAACCAGCATGTTGCACGCGGGCGTGCTGATGAAATTGGGACATTTCTCGATCATCCGGGTCGCCTTCGAAATCCTGCCCGAGACCACCCGCGAACTCATGCCCATTGCCGCGGTACTGTGCATCTTCAGCATCATCTACGGCGGGCTCGTCGCCTATTACGCAAAAGACACCAAATACGTCATCGGCTATTCCAGCTCCAGCCATATGGGCTACGTGTTCCTGGGAATGGCCGCGCTCGACTATATCAGCCTGAGCGGGGCCGTCATCTATATGTTCGCTCACGCCATGGCCACCGGGATGCTCTTCGCCATGGCCGGCTGGGTCTACGATCAAACCCACACCCGCGACATTCCCTCGCTGGGAGGCCTCTCCAACCGGATGCCATTTATTTCCGCCGCCTTCGTCATCGGCTGCATGGCCTCGATCGGAATGCCCGGCACCGTGAACTTTATCGCTGAAGTCATGATCATCGTCGGCAGTTGGAACAAATATCCCTTCCAGGTCGTCGTTGCCGTCCTGGGTATCGTGCTGACCATGGCCTATCTGTTCAAGATGATGCGCGGCCTGTTCTATGGATCCATGGCGGAAAAATACAGCCACTCACACGATGCCGTGACCGTCGTCGATCGTATGCCGCTGCTGATCATGATCACCGTCAGCATCAGTTTCGGAATTTTCCCGGGGCACCTCTACTCCGTCGTCCGATCCGGGGTCGATCCCCTGATCGCTCGTATCACCAAGGTTGTCCCGGTTGCGGAGCATCCCATGAACCGTCCACATGCCACCTCGCCAATCGTACCCACATCCGCTTCCCGTGAAGCACTTGCGAAGGTGACCCCGCGATGACTTTTTCCCTTACCCTGTCAGTCAGCGATCTCCTGTTGCTGCTACCGGAGCTGTTCCTCACTGCCTGGCTGTGCGTCATCCTGATCGTCGATTTTTCGTTCAAACGGATCGTCCAGGAACAGCTCGCCTACCTGAGCATTCTTGGATTAGTGATCACGCTGGCCTGCCTGGCCTGGTTTGATGTGACCGGCATCACCGGCACCCTGTTCGGCAAGATGTTCGTGCTGGACCGGATGGCGATCTTCTTCAAAGTGATGATCCTCCTCGCCACGATCCTGGTCATTCTCTTGTCGATCGATTATGTGCACCGCTTTGCTTTCTTCCGGGGGGAGTACTATTTCCTTGTCGTGATGTCGGCATTGGGCATGATGTTCATGACCTCGGCCAACGACTTGCTGTCGCTCTTCGTGACCCTGGAATTCGCGACATTCGGCTTTTATGTCCTGGTGTCCTATCTCCGTGAGGATATGGCATCCAACGAGGCCGGGCTCAAGTTCTTCATCCTGGGCGTCTTTGCGGCAGGGTTGCTCGCCTATGGCATCAGCCTCGTCTATGGGGAAACAGGCAAGCTCGTCTTCTCAGACATGACCGGCGCAGCCCCGACTACCGGCCTCGTCATCGGCTTCCTTCTTATTTTTGCTGCCTTGGGATTCAAGATCGGCGCGGTCCCGTTCCATTCATGGATCCCCGATACGTATCACGGCGCACCGACGCCGGTGACCGCATTCCTGTCGATCGCACCCAAAGTAGCCGCCTTTGCGATTCTGCTCCGCCTCTTCTTAGTGGCGTTGGCCACCTTCAAGCCGGCCTGGGCATTGCTCATCGTGGCGGCTTCCATCCTCTCGATGACCTACGGCAACATCGTGGCGATCGCACAACGGAATGTGAAGAGGCTGTTAGCCTATTCCGGTATCGCGCAAGTCGGCAACGTGCTCATCGGCCTGGCGGCCGGGACCAAGATGGGAACCGATTCCATTTTGTTCTACCTCCTGACCTATCTCTTTGCAAACCTGGGAGCCTTCGCCGTTATTATGGCGATCAGCAATGCAGTGGGCAGCGATGAAATCGACGATTACAGCGGACTCAACCGGCGCTCGCCGTTTCTGGCCTTTGCCATGCTGATTTTTCTGTTGTCGCTGGCGGGAGTCCCTCCCCTCGCCGGCTTCATCGGCAAACTGTATATTTTTGTCGCGGCGATCAAGGAGGGGCTCTATATCCTGATCACGGTCGGCCTCGTCAACATCGTCGTGTCGATGTACTACTACCTGATCGTCGTGAAGAAGATGTACATCAACGAACCGCTCGATTCTTCTCCCATCAAAACGACAGGTCCATTGCAGGCGGTCATCTATGTCGGATTGGCCGGCACACTCGTGATCGGTATCTACCCACAGCCATTCCTCGACTGGGCGGTGGCCGCCACGCTGATGTTTTCCAATCTGCTCGGCCCTGCCGCTTCCGTTCCCGTACCAACCGCGCCGTTCGGCGGATAAGGCCCAGCGCGGATCCGCCTTACGGCTTCCATCAAATTCCTTCGCTTATCAATAGCTTCTGCTACAATACAATTTCCTGATCTCTGAGAGGTTCACCGAGGCTCTGCAGCTTTACTCAGACACTTCCCAATGGCTCCGCCTGGATCTCGCATGGGTATGGACGAACCGAAACCCCAACAGGCCGTCAGCACAGACGTTGAATCCGTCATTCCTGCCCTTCCCTGGAGCGCACGTATTCTTTCGCGTTTTTCTGTTCTTGGGCCGTTGGTCCTTGCATTTCAGAAACGCTCCATCGAACAACGCGTGCTCGCGGGATTCGGCCTCGTGTTCGCCGGCATCCTGGTCATTTCCGCCATTTCGTATCGCAATATGACGGTACTCATCCGAAACGGTCAGCACGATCAACGGAGTCACGAGTTGATCCAATCCCTGGCCGCGACCGGGGAGGTCATCGACGATGCCGAAAACGGCCATCGACGATTCCTGGTTACCGGGGATGAAAGTTACCTTGCCGCCTACAACACCCTTCAAGAGCGCGCACCGGAGTACCTTGGCTACCTGCGGGAACTCACCGAGCCGGACAGCATTCAGCGCGCACGCGTCACGCAACTGGAACAGTTGATCACCCAACAACTGCGCGAAGAGCAAGCCGCTATCGATCTCCGAAAAGAGACGGGGTTCGAGTCCGTGCGGACGATGGCCCTGGCCGGTGTGGCCAAAACCGCCCTCGATTCCGCGCGGCGACTGCAAGCACAGATGGAACAGGACGAAACTAAGGCCCTCGCGCAACGCGTCATCGAATCCACCACCACGACACGCTCCAGCATTATCCTCCTGATCACCGGCGCCCTTCTGCTGTTCGTGCTGCTGGCTGCCGTGTACTATCTGATTCGGCATGACATTACGGCACGGCGCCGGATTGCCGATGAACTCCAGCGCCGGGGCGAGCTGCTGGAAGCCGCCAATAAAGAGCTGGAGGCGTTCAGCTATTCCGTCTCCCACGACTTACGAGCTCCGTTACGGCATATCGACGGCTACGCGGCGCTGCTGGCCAAGGCCGCCGCCATCTCGCTTGACGACAAGGCGAAGCGGTACCTCCAGACGATTTCTGAATCCGCCACCAGGATGGGACAACTCATCGACGATCTATTAGTGTTTTCGCGAATGGGGCGCCAGGAAATGCTGCGCGGGACGGTCAACTTGAACCAGTTAATCGCCGCCGTGCTGCACGATCTCCGACATGACTTGCAAGATCGGACGATCTCGTGGACAATCGCTCAACTCCCCGACGTCACGGGGGACGCAGCCATGCTACGACAGGTCTTTATGAATCTCGTGGCCAACGCGATCAAGTTTACCGGTACGAGGTCGCAAGCCACGATCGAGATCGGAAGCCGTGACAACGGGCAGGAGGAAGCGGTGTTATTCGTAC
>CABVRO010000007.1 GCA_902500715.1 uncultured Nitrospira sp.
GCACCATGGTGGCCATGACCGGGCGGCTGCGTATCAGTGGTGATATGGGCCTGGCGATGCAGCTGGCCTCTCTCTTCCCCAGTCTCCGTCCCTAGCCCGGACTATTCATGAATACCTGCTCCGGCGTCCGATCCTCTCGCCCGGCGAGGCTGTTCTCGTTCGGCCTCCTCGACGGACTGCCAGTACGCCTGCGTCGGCCTTACGTGCGAGCAGCCTCGGCGGGCTTCCGTCTCGAACGCCTCGCGACGGCGTTCATGAATAATCCGGGCTAGGAGTCTGTCCGAGTCATGCCATTCTGTTGCGGCAAATGAGCTGCCGGCATCTGCATCGTTCTCAGCACGAAAAAATCCTCAACGTATTCCAGCGAATACGCCTTCGGTTTTTTAGCGCCTGCGGTCTCGCATCTACCAACAGCTCCTGTGCCTCGCGACGAAGGATGACTCGGACAGACTCTTCGCAGGCTGTTGAGAAAGGCCGCCGCCGGCATTCTCAGTCGCCCGTCTCCCTGCGACGTACCCTGCGGGTACGCCTCAGTCGCCCTGCTTCCTGCGGTCTTGCTGGACAGCCATTCCGAACAGCCTGTAAACCCAGGACATCAGGCCCTACTTATCAAGAATGGTATAGTTCGATGCCCTCGTAGTCCTCAGGAGTGCGCTAGGCCTGTTGTCCGGCTACTTCAGCTTCTGCCGGTGTCTCCCGCAGCTGATCAGCCCGTCGCGGAAACCGTTTCTCCAGCATCGTATAGACGGTCGGGATGAGGAAGAGCGTCAGGATCGTCGAGACCGTGAGCCCGCCCACGACAGCGCGGGCGAGCGGAGCATTGGTCTCGCTGCCGGTGCCGAGCCCGAGCGCCATGGGCATCAGCCCGACCACGGTGGCGAGTGAGGTCATGAGAATGGGGCGCAGCCTGGTGCGAGAGGCTGTGAGTACGGCGGTCGAAAGATCCAGGCCGCGGCGTCGCAGCACATTGGTATAGTCTACCAGCAGGACGCCGTTGGAGACCACGATGCCCAACATCATGATGATGCCCATCAGCGAGGACGTGGAGATGGTGGTGTTGGTCAAATAGAGGATCACGATCACGCCGGGGATTCCCATCGGCACGGAAAACATGATGATGAAGGGGTCGATCAGCGATTTGAACTGTGCCGCCATCACCATATACACCAGGATCAATGCCAGGGCGCTGGCATAGGTGAGGCCTTCGAACGTCTCGCGTTGCTGTTGGATTTGACCGGCGAGCCGGATGCTGAATCCAGGCGGGAGCTGCATCTGGGCGAACGCCGACTCCAGATCCTGGGCAATCGAGCCGAGATCCCGGCCGACGGGGTTGGCGGTGATATGGACGACCCGCTGGAAATATTTGCGTTCGATCTTCACGGGCCCCGCGTTCAGTTTCAGCGTTGCCAGGTTCTTGAGGAGCACCGGCTCTCCGTTCTTTGTCGTCAACAGCACATGTTCGATGGCCGACAGGTCCTTGCGATGTTCTTCTGCGAGCCAGGCGCTGATGTAATATTCATTGCCGTTCTGGGGGTCGGTGAAGATGATCGGGTCGGTCTGGCCATTGCCATTCAGGGAAAACAGGACGGCGTTGGCGACGTCCGTTTCGTTGATCCCCAGCAGTGCCGCTTTCTCCCGGTCGACGACCACATTGACCTCGGGGTAGTTTTCCTCCCGGCTGACCTCGATGTCCGCCATGCCTGGAATCTTGTGCATGACGTCTTGTACCTGGTGGATGACGGTACGTGCCTTCTCGAAATCGTAGCCGTAAATCTCGACATCGATGGATTTTTGGGAGCCGAAGCTGGTCACGCGCTTCACCAGCCCTCCCGGATCGAAGAACATCGCGACGCCTGGGAACAGCTTGACGATCGCCGGCCTGACGGCGTTCATGATCTCGACCTGGTTCCGCCGGCGCTTGTCGGGAGACGCCAGATAGACGGAAATAACCGACGTGTGCGGTCCGGTGTTGGGATTGAACAAGGACGAGCGTCCTTGGGCCAGCACACCGGTGCTGGAGGCGATCGCTTCCAGTTCATCCGGGGGAATCTTCTCCCTGAGCACCCGTTCGACCTCAGCGACCTGATCGACCGTCTTTTCTACCCGCTGGCCGACCGGCCCGCGAAGCACGATCCGGAACTGGCTTTCATCCGAGACCGGAAGAAACTCAGTCCCGATGAAGGGCAAGAGCATCAGCGACCCGACGAAGATCGTGACCACCGACACCAGCAAGGTGCGCCGGTGGGCCAGCACCCAGCGCAGGCTGCCCTCGTATCCTTCATCCAGCGCGTCGTACCGGCGCTGGCTCCACTGCATGATGTTCACAAACCAGCGGGGCAGGTTGCGATGGGCGTCCTGCTCGGGTTTGAGAAATCGATAACAGAGCGCCGGCGTAACGGTGCGGGAGACGAAGAAGGAGGTGAAGAGGGCGATGGCGATCGTAAGGGTCAAGGGAATGAGCAGGAGCCGCGCGATCCCCACGATGAAAAACATGGGCAGGAAGACGACGACGGTGGTGACCGTCGAGGCGAAGATCGGCATGGCCACTTCGCGGGCGGCATTCACGATGGCGTCCCACCGGTTCCGGTCGACGTTCAAATGGCGCTGAATGTTTTCCAATTCCACGATGGAGTCGTCCACCAGCCGACCGATGCCCAGGGCCAGGCCGCCCATCGTGAAGACATTGAGTGTCTGGTTGGTGAAGTAGAGCACGATAAAGGTCACGAGAATCGACAGCGGGATGGCGACCGAGATGATCAGCGTGCTGGTGAGGTTTCTGAGGAACAGCAGAATGACCGCCGCCGCGAGCAGGGAGCCATGGAGGGCTTGTTCGATGAGATTCTTGATCGATTGCCGGATATAGATCGATTGGTCGAAGGAGATGCCCAGTTGCACGCCCGGCGGAATGCCGATCATTTTGGGGATCGCCTTCCGCAAGGCATCGACGACTTCCACCGTGTTCGCAATCGGTTGCTTATTCACCCGCAGGTAGACGGAGCGTTTGCCGTCCGTACGGACCACGTTGGTTTGAATGTCCGACGAGTCGCTGAGCACGCCGACATCGCGCACCCGCACCGGATTGCCTCGTTGGTCGATTTTCACGACGACGTCGTTGATGGGCTCCACCGTCTTGAACTGTGTGTTGGTGAAGACGTTGTAGTCGAGGTTCCCGGCTTTGATGTCGCCGGACGGTAGGATCAGGTTGGAGGCCTTGACGGCGTTGACCACGTCGAGAATGGAGAGGCCGCGTGCCTGGAGCAGCGCCGGGTCGAGATTGATGTTGATCTGCCGGATCTTGCCGCCCTCGACCGTTGCCGCCGCCACGTTGGAGATCTGTTCGATCTGCGGGGCGATGGTGTTATAGGCCAGGTCGTAGAGCGCCCGTTCGTCCAGGTCGCCGCCTGATGCCGTCACGAAGGCCACGGGAATGTTCGAGACATCGAACTTGACGATGAACGGCTGCAGAATCCCGGGTGGCAGGCTGTTCAGGATCTGGGTGATGCGCTGCATCACCTCCATCTGACCCACGTTGATGTCCGCGCCCCAGTTGAACCAGACCTGCACCGCGCCGATGCCTTGTTTGGCAAAGGACTCGACATGTTCGACGTTCGAGGCGGAACTGACGGCTTTCTCGATGGGATAGACGACGCTCTGCTCGATGTCGAGCGGAGGCGCCCCCTTGTAGATCACGCCGACAAACGCGACCGGAACTTGAATGTTGGGGAAGAGATCGACGGGGAGCCGTTCGAGCGATGTAGCCCCCAGGATGACCATGGCCAGGGACAGCATCAGGATGCCGATACGGTTACGAAGTGCGAGTAGCGTCAGCCACATAATGGAGACGTGAGCGGTGAAACGTTAGATGTGAAACGACGTGAGCCCGCCGTCAACGCAGGAGGTCCCTTTACCCGGTGCCTGTTAGGACTCACGTTTCGGGGCATCCATCGGCTGCATCTGGACCGGCGCGCCCTCGCTCACCAGATCTTTTCCGGAGACAATCACTTGCTCGTCTCCTGCAAGGCCCTTCACGACTTCGACGCGATTCTCCGCGCGGGCTCCCAGCTCAACCGGCACCTGGTGGGCCTTGCCGTCTTTGACGACATAGACATATTGAGATTCTTCGAGCCGGCTTACCGCATCCAGGGGGATCTGAATTGCCTGGGGATGTTTCCCGACTAGGACTTCGACACGGGCGAACATGCCGCCCTTGAGCCGGTGATCCTTGTTGGGGAGATCGACCTCGACGGTCATGGTGCGGGTGGCGCGATTGAGCGCCTGCACGATGCGGGTCACTCTGCCCTCGAAAACTTCGTTCGGGTAGGCTTCGGCGCGCACATCCGCGCGTTGCCCGACCTTCACCAGCGGCACATCCTTCTCCACGACTTCGATCAGGGTGCGGACGGTTTCGACGTCATGCACACTCAAAATACCGCGCGACATCGTGGACGTGCTGGCGGTGGTGCCGCTCACATACGCGCCGGGATCCAGATTACGCTCCGCGATATAACCGGCAAACGGGGCACGGATGGAGGCGTAGGCCAGATTGGTGACGGCCTGGGCTAACGCGACATCCATCTGTTGCACCTGTGCGCGCAAGGAGTCCTGCAAGGCCAGCGCCGCGTCGCGGTTCACCAGCGCGGTATCCAGATCCTGCTGTGAGACAAACTGGTCCTTGATTAGGGCCTGCATGCGGTCGAGCGTGAGGGCGGCGTTACGCACGGCCGCCTCCTGCTGCACGACCTTCGCCTTGGCCGACAGGAGATTGGCCTTGGCCTGATTCACCGCGTGCACATAGTCGGTGTGATCGATTTCGACGAGCAGTTGATTGGCCTTCACCAGGTCGCCTTTATCCACATAGATCTTGGCGATGTAGCCGTCCACGCGCGAGAAGATATTCACGAGCTGATTGGGGATGAGGTCGGCGGTGTAGGTTAGTCGGACGTCCAGGTCCTGCTTGATGGGGCTCATCGTGCCGACGGTGAGGATGCGGTTTTTCCGGGGATCGCTCTTGGCTCCGCTGCTCAGACGGAGCGCGACCAGCGCCAGCACGGCCACAAAGAGCATGATGCCGAGGGTCACGATCGGATGCCGTCTGATGAGATTAGCGGACACGTGACAGCCCTCGCTTCCCGGACGTGGATGAACGCCGCAATCCGTTCAGGAACAGTTCCACGTAGGTGGAAACAATCTCCTTGTGCGGGCAATGCAACGGCACATCGAAAAGATCATGCAACAACCGGTGGTGGACGACCATTCCGATGAAGGCGCGGGCGGCCAGCAGCGGATCGATCTCGCGGAACGCGCCTTCCTCGATCCTGGTTCGAATGTATCCCGCCAGGTAGTCGTAGAACACGCGGTGCTGCTTGCCGAAAAACATGTCGGCCAGCTCGTGGCCCTCCAACGCGCTGAAGAGCAGCAGTCGCAGCATGGTGGGGTCGGCACCGGGACGGATGCGGTACCCGGCGATGAGTGTGAAGACCCGCTGATCGTCACGTTTGCGGGCCACTTCTTCAACGGCGCTCAGCAACTCGCTGAGCGGGGCCTTTTCGGCGAGGATGGCCGTGTACAGCGCCCGTTTGGTCGGGAAATATTTGAACACCAGGGCTTCGCTGACGCCGGCGGCGCGCGCGATGGCCTTGGTAGTCGTGCCCTTGAAGCCCTTGGCCGCAAACAGACTGGCGGCAGAGGAGATCAGGCTGGCCTGGCGGTCTTGGCCCGGATTGCGGGATAGGGCGGTCGTCGGCTTCATGGGATCGGCAATCTGGTGAGTGAGTGGTTACTCACCTGTCAGGCTATCATGTGCCGGCGAAACAAGACAAGGATGTCGAGCATTCCGTCTTGCGGCTGTGGCGAGTGGGCAGCCGGTAGAGGGGTCGTTAACCCCGACTATTCATGAATGCCTGTTCCGGCATCCGATCATCTCGACCGGCGAGGCTGTTCTCGTTCGGCCTCCTCGACGGACTGGCCGTACGCCTGCGTCGGCCTTACGTGTGAGAAGCCTCGGCGGACTTCCGTCTCGAACGCCTCGCGACGGCGTTCGTGAATAGTCCGGGTTAAAACGTCGAAGGCGAATTGCCCTCGTTGAGCTTCGCGCGAAATGCTTCGCTCTCGAAGAAGATGACGCCTTGGCTGGTGCGCAGGTCATAGCGGAGAATGATTTCGCTTTCGTCTCCCTGCCAATTGAAGAACTTCACGGCGCCGCCCGCGACCTGGCCGGGAGTCTGGTCGAGGGGGCCAAATCGTTCCTGCAGGTAGCTCAGTATCCGGTCGTGGGCTTCTTTGCCGCTGTATCGCACCATGACTCGCGCAAATTTCTCATCGACGGTGCTGAACTTCATCGAATCGACCGTCGCCGGCCCCAATGTGCGGTCGGTGGTTTTCAGTTCATAGGTCTGGACCCGTCCTGTGTCTTCGACCTTCACGAACGTGTCGGATTCGGAGAACGACGCACCCCAGGGAATGCCTTCGAACCCCTTCGGGTCGTTTTGCATGGGGACGGCCAGCGCCAGCGCGACCGGAAGCAGCAGCGTGGCTATGAACGCGGTGAGGGCCGTGGGCCATTGCCCAGGAGTGATGAAGAGAGGCTGAGCCATGTTATTCCGCCGTATCCGACATCCGGTCCTGAAATCTCGGCGCGAGGTTGCGACTTTCGATGAAGATAAATCCCCGGTCCCGGTTCGCCTCATAGGTGAGGCTGATCTCAGTATCCGGCCCTCGCCAGGTATATTGCTGGTTCAAACCCCGCATCATCTGTCCGGGGATCCGCTCGATCCTGCCATAGGACTGTTCGAGAAACAGCAGCACCTGCGCATGGGCTTTCGCACCGCTGTAGCGAATGGTCACTCGCGCAAACTGATCATCGACGGTCGAAAGTTGGACGCTCTCAACGGGAGTATCGGCATAGATCGGCGGACGATCGCGAAACTGGTAGTCAATAGTATGCGAATTGGATCGCGTCACCGTTAGTTCCGGAATGCCGGCGAGGGGTATCCCCCAGGTGAGATGGTCGAAGCCGTGAGGATCGTTCGCCATCGTGATGGCCAATGCGGGCACGACGAGGATGAAGATGAACAGGCCGAGAAGCCCCAGGCGGCCTGCCACACAGAGAGGGGAGCTGATCGAAAACGCGTCGCGCATGGTCTTTCAACGGGTCCGTGTGAAACGCTACCATGGCTGTCGAGGCGACGGCAACTCTCCCGCGCTGTTCTTGTGAATGGAGGACCCCTTGGCTATAATGCGCCTCTTGTGCCAGGACCGGCGAGGCCAGAGGAGCAGGGGTCATGATCGAGAGCGATGTGTTCGTGCAAGCGCTCGAGAATCTGGGCGTGAATTTTTTCACGGGTGTGCCGGATTCATTGCTGGGCGGGATTATCGAAGAACTGCTGACGCGCAAGCTCTACACTCCCGCCGTGCGCGAGGATGAAGCGGTCGCCATGGCGGCGGGCGCCTACATGGCCGGGAAAGTTCCCGCCGTGCTCATGCAGAATTCCGGGTTGGGGACCTCATTGAATACGCTCTTGTCGCTGAACATGATTTACCGTCAGCCCTGCATTCTCCTGGTGTCCTGGCGGGGGTTCGAGGGCAAAGATGCGCCGGAACATCTCGTGATGGGCGAGACGATGCCACAGTTACTCGATACGATGAGACTGCCGTACCGGACGCTGTCGGAACCGACGATGATGGACGACCTCCGGTGGGTGGGGCAGACCGTGATGAAGCAGCGCATCCCGGTCGCGCTCCTAATTAAAAAAGGCGTTATCAAGGGGTTGCATCCATGAGGCCCGAACAAGGCACTATGCAGAGCCGGGCGCAGGCCATGGCGACGCTGCTCGAATTGCTGTCCGATCAGCCGGTCATCATCTGCAATGGATTTCCCTCGCGGGAAGCCCACAAGCTCGCCGACCGCCCGACCCATTTTTACATGATCGGGTCGATGGGGAACGCGCCGGCTATCGCGCTCGGTGTGGCGCTTTCCAAACCGGGCAAGCAAGTCATCGTCTTCGACGGCGACGGCAATGTCCTCATGGGTATGGGGACGTTGGCCACGGTGGGCGCTCTGAAGCCGAAAAATTTCATCCATGTGGTCTTCGACAATGAAGTCTATGGTTCCACTGGAAATCAGCCGACCATTTCGAATGTCGTGCAGTTGGAGAAAGTAGCCAGGGCTGCAGGTTATATCAACGTCGAGCGCGTGCTGGACCGGGACGACCTCGTCTACGAATTTAAAGACATGTTAAAAAAAGACGGTCCCAGCATGTTACTGGTCAAGGTCAACGAGTTTGTCGAGGATGCCGGACGGGTGGCGCTTGAGCCGCCGGCTATCACCGCTCGATTCATGAATGCGATTGAATAGCACCGATGTGCTGAGTGCGATGTGTGGGGCCGCTCCGCTCAGTTCCGATCCACAGCCTGAGGCATGAACATGATACTTCTGAATCCAGGTCCGGTGAACGTGAGCGAACGGGTACGGCAGGCGTTGTTGCGACCGGATATCTGCCATCGCGAGTCCGAGTTTTCAGATCTGTTGGGCCGTATCCAGCACAAATTGCTGGCGGCGTTTGTGCCCGGGGCCGAATCCGACTACGTGGCCGTGTTGTTGACGGGTTCAGGGACGGCGGCGGTGGAATCCGCGGTCATGTCCTGTCTGCCGATGGCCAAGCGCATGTTGGTCCTCAACAACGGCGTCTACGGCGAGCGGTTATCCAGCATGATCGGCCTACATCGACTCGGAGTCTCCGAACTCAAGTCGGAGTGGCATATCAAACCTGATCCTGAGCGAGTCCGTTTGGCGCTACGCCAGCATCCCGAGGTGCATGCGGTCTCCATGGTGCACCATGAAACGACCACCGGGTTGATCAATCCGGTGAAAGAAATCGCGGAAGTCGTCGATAGTCTGAATCGGGTCTTTGTGCTCGACTCCGTCAGCGGCCTGGGCGGGGAACCGATCGATATCGCCGGGTCCCACATCTATATGGTGGCGGGGACTGCCGGCAAATGCATCCAGGGATTTCCGGGGGCGTCGTTCGTCCTGCTGCGCAAAGGATTCCTGGAGCGGATGCGCAACTACCCCAAGCGATCCTGGTATCTCAACTTAACCCACTACATCGATGACCAGGGCAAAGGCATGGTACCCTTTACCCCGGCCGTTCAAATTTACTATGCCCTTGAAGAAGCGTTGAACGAATTGTTGGAAGAGGGCGTCGCCAATCGGTGCCAGCGCTATAAACGGGCGGCGGTACACATTCGGGAACGGATGGCGAACCTGGGGGTCAAGACTTTGTTGCCGCCGGATTCGCTCTCGAATACGATCACGGCCTTTCACCTGCCTCCCGGCATCAGCTACGCCATGCTACACGATCAATTGAAGGCTCGCGGGTATGTCATCTACGCCGGACAGGGCCAACTGGAATCCAAGATCTTCCGTATCGCCAACATGGGCGCCTTGACGGAGCGGCAGATCGACGGGTTCCTGGCGGCGTTCGAGGAAGTGGTGACAGGAGCGGTTGCCCGCGCATGAAAGCGATCATTCTTGCGGCCGGAGTGGGGAAGCGTCTCTGGCCGGTGACCCAGCACAAACCGAAATGCCTGATCGAGATCGGGGGGCAGACCTTGCTGTCCCGGTATCTCGAATCCCTCGCATCGGTCAAGGTCCGCCAGGCCACCATCGTGGTCGGTTACAAGCAGGAAATGATCAGAGCCGCAGTCGGTGCGCATTGTCATGGCGTCGATATTTCCTATCTGGTGAACGAGGAATTCCACCGGGGCAGTATTTCGTCCTTGTGGATCGCCCGGACGGCGCTGTCCGACGACATGGTGATCATGGATGCGGATGTCTTGTTTCATCGCGAAATTTTGCGCCGGTTGGTGGCCTCCCCCTACGAGAACTGCCTGTTGATGGACGACACGGTGAAGCAAACGGGCGAGGAATGTATGGTCGTCGTACAGGGTGACCGCGTGATTGCGCTGAGTAAGAAGATGCCCGATCGCTACGATCTTGCCGGTGAAGGGGTGGGGTTTCTTCGGGTGCGTCGTGCGGATGCCCCCCACGTGATCGCGTCGCTCAAGGGGTACATCGATCAGGGACGATGGGATATGGAGTACGAAGACGGGTTGTTGCAGTATTTCCGTGATGTCAAAGTCGGGCATGAAAAAATCGGCGGGTTGCCCTGGACGGAAATCGATTTCCCCGAAGATGTCACGAAGGCGGAGCGAGAGGTGCTCCCGCGGCTCTAAGCCGTGGCTCGCCGCATGTGAATCGTGCAGCGTATCTCTTAAGATATCCGGCACCGACACGCTCTCGCAATGGATCTGCAGTTGCTTGGCGAGAGACGAATGACGAGAGATGAACGACGAGTCGGACGATGAGTGAAAGTACCCTCCAACGTGGCGCCGAACTCCAGGGATTGAGCACTGCGATCCTCCTGCCCGGTGCGGGTTTGTTCGCCGATCGCCCAGGCCGCGGGCTGGCCGACGTCGGTCCCCTGACCCATATCGGTGGCTTGAGCCTGTTTCAGCGGACCGTGCTCACCTTGCAACGTGGAGGCATTCGCCAGTTGATTGTGCTGGCCGGCCCCGATGAAGAGTTGTTGAAGCAAGCCTTGGCACGGGGGGCACGCGTGACGATTCCGGTCCGGTGGATGCCGGTGCGTGAGTTCCCGCTGGATGACCCACGGACCTGGGAATCGCTGGCGACTGAGGTGCGCGGGTTCTGTCTCATTGCCGGGGTGCAGGCGGTGTTTTCGAAGCAGCTGATCGAGCACTTGCGGCAAACCGTGCGAGACGGGGAGGCGCTGGTGGTGACGAGGGCGGGAGACCCGGACGAGTCCGCGTCTGGTCGTCGGAATCCGGTCGTTGCGTTGCAAGAGGGGCGGCTGGTGTCGTTTCACAATCAGCCGAGCCGGGAACATCACCAGGTGGCGGCGGATCTCGTGGTCGTACCGGCCAGCATTTTGAATCTACCGGCAGGAGCCGGGGCGGGGGCGGCCAAGAGCAGCGTCGAACCGTCGGGCACCGTTCCCATGCGTCGTTGGCTGGAACAGGCGGCGGTGGAAGGTCGCGTGCGGGTGGTGTCGGCCGCATCCCAGGCAGGCCTCTGGTATCGCGAGGTGTCGGATCAGGTCAGCGTCGGTCTGGCGGAGCGGACGTTGTTCCGTTCCTTGAAAGGCGATGCCGAGGGGTTTGTCGATCGCTACTTCAACCGCACCTTCTCGCGTCTGTTGACCGGACTGTTTCTGCGCCTGAAATGTTCGCCAAACACCATCACCATGGTGGCGACGGCCGTCGGCCTGTTGTCCGCCGTCGGGTTCGGTCTGGGGACGTATACCGCCGGCATTATCGCCGCGTTGCTGTTTCAACTCGCCGCGATTATCGATTGCTGCGACGGCGAAGTTGCACGGCTCACGTTTACGGAATCGCCGTTCGGCGCGTGGTTGGATATCGCCATGGACAACGTGGTGCATATCGCCATCTTCGCCGGCATTGCCTGCGGGGCCTATGTCCGACAGGCCGGCACGGAAGACGCCTGGATTCCGCTGGCCCTGGGTGGCGCGGCGATCTTCGGCAATGCCATGGCCTTCTGGCTGGTGACGAAAGCGCAAAAAATCGGCGCCACGCGTGGGTGGAAGACACCGAAGCAGGCGGCCTGGTCCGATTTTATTCTGAAGAATGTGGCCAGCCGGGACTTCTCCGTGGTGGTCTTCCTATTTGCCCTCCTGGATACCCTCAACTGGTTCCTGTGGATGGCCGCACTCGGGTCAACCGTCTTCTGGTTGATGATGCTGTGGGTGATCCGACCGTCGGCACAGGCCCGTGCTTAAGGCAGCGCTCCTTGTCCTTGGGGCGCTGACACTCTCCGCACTGATCTGGCACATCGGTATCGGGCGTATCTACGAGGCGGTGACGCAACTGGGTCCCGCCGCCATGGTGCTGGTCCTGCTTCCCTCTCTCCTCATGTATGTGCTCGAGGCCTATGGCTGGCGGGTGACGCTCGGCAGCTGGGCGAACGACGTCCCGTTTTGGCGCATCTTGGCCATTCGCACGGCCGGAGAGGTCGTGAACATGACGACGCCCACTGCCTACGTGGGAGGCGAACCACTGAAAGCGTACCTGCTCAAGCGAGACGGCGTGCCGCTGGTGGAGGGCCTGGCCTCCGTGGTCACGGCCAAAACCACCATGACGATTGCGCAGATTGTGTTCATCCTGTCGGGGATCGGCCTGGGATTCTGGCTGTTGGGTGCCGAAGGATCGGTCGGCCGGACGATTACTGCCGGGCTGGTCAGCGTCGGGCTCCTGCTGTTCGGAGTCGGGGCCTTTGTGGTTGTGCAGCGGCAGGGCATGTTTGGATGGATCCTTGCGTTGCTGCGACGTCTCGGGCTACGGATTCAGTTTCTGGAAGCGCGCGAACCACAACTGCTCGAACTGGATCGCACCATCGCCGGGTTCTATGCGCAGCAGCGACAGGCCTTCCTCCTTTCAACGGGGTTGTTTTTGTTGGGTTGGCTGGCCGAGGCGCTTGAGGTCTATGTGATGGTCCTCTGCATGGGGCAGTCCATCGGCGTCTTGCCGGCCATTGCCATTGGGGCCCTCTCGGTTTTCATCAAGGGAGGGACGTTCTTCATTCCCGGTAGCTTGGGTGCGCAGGATGCCGGAAACCTGTTCCTGCTCTCTGCGTTCGGTTATGGCGAGGTCACGGGCATCACCTTCGCGCTCCTGCGGCGATTCCGGGAATTCGTTTGGATTGCCATTGGGTTAGCCTGCCTGGCCATTCTGAGCAAAGGCCAGGAGCCTGCAGTACCCGTCCCCTGATCCATCTTCCGGCCGTCGTCCATTTCACAGCATACCTGCCCCTTTTCCTACACCCGCCCTGTGAGGCGAGGATGCCTGTCGCCTATCGAGCCCTGTGTGGTGCCTGTTCGCGTCAACTGGATGAAAACGATTCTCTTGCTACACTTATGTGGTTGGGGTTTCCTTGTGCCGGCCGCCGGCGTGGCTGTTGGGAGACCGAAGGTCTGACATCGTGCGAGACCATCATGCAACCACCCTATAAGCGCGCGCTTCCAGCTCCAGCGGCGATGCCAGGACGTAAGACGGTGGCCGGTACGGATCGGGTAGGCGACCGAATGTTGCCGCCGTTGGAAGATCCGGCCGAGGCCCTGCGGTTTTGTCGCGCCCTGGCGTCGGCACTTGAACGCAATCCTGACGGTGAGAGCCCTGCCCTCACACCGGCACACTTCGCGGCCATGATGGGACAGGCGGAGCCATCGACCGGTCGACCTGAGCTGTCCGTGATCATCCCGGTGTTTAATGAAGCGGAGAATCTCCCCACGCTGCACGCACGCCTCAGCAAAGCGTTGGCGAATCTGGGAATGGAGTATGAAATCGTTCTGGTGGATGACGGCAGCCAGGATGAGAGTCCGGAGATCTTGCGAAGGATGGAAGCGGAGGATCGACGGATCGTCATCGTGGAGTTTGCCAGGAACTTCGGACATCAGGTCGCGATCAGTGCCGGTCTCGAACATAGCCGCGGACGAGTCGTCTGCATCATGGATGCCGATTTGCAGGACCCCCCCGAAGTCCTGCATCTCTTCCTCGCAAAATGGCGCGAGGGGTGGGACGTGGTCTACGCGGTACGGACGGAGCGCAAGGAATGGTGGGGGAAGCGACTGGCCTACGCGGCGTTTTACCGGCTGTTGCAACGGGTCGCCAACATCGAGATTCCGCTCGATGCGGGGGACTTTTGCGTGATGGACCGGAAAGTGGTGGATATGCTGGTGCGGATGCCGGAACGGAATCGATTTGTGCGGGGTATCCGTAGCTGGGTGGGCTTCAAGCAGGTCGGTGTGCCGTATGAACGTCACGCCCGGCATGCGGGAGCGCCCAAGTATACCTTCAGCAAGCTGATCTACCTCGCACTGGACGGCCTGGTTTCGTTCAGCCACATGCCGCTCCGTGTGATCACGGTGCTGGGGTTTACCGTATCCCTCCTGTCGTTCCTGGTGGCGCTGTTTTACTTCATCAAGAAACTGACCATCGGTGTCGGGGTAGCAGGCTTTACCACGTTGGTTGTCTCGATCTTCTTCCTTGCCGGCATTCAACTGATGACCATCGGCGTGATCGGCGAGTACATCGGACGGATTTCCGACGAGGTCAAGCACCGCCCGTTGTATGTGGCCCGCCGTGTGACCAGGAGATAATCGCCATTCGCATTCTGATGTTCGATAACGAGTTCCCTCCCCTCGGAGGCGGCACGGGAGTCGTCAATTTTCATCTATTGGAGGAGATGGCTCGGAGATCGGACGTGATTGTCGATCTCGTGACGTCCTCGCGCAGTCGGACGCGTCACGAAACAGAGCGGTTCGCCGAACGCATTACGATCTACAAGGTGCCGGTCGACAATCAGAATATCCATCATGCCACCAATCGTGAGTTGTTGCGATATAGTTGGCGCGGCCTTCGGCAGGCCGGACGATTGCTGTCGCAGCACCGGTACGACGTCAGCTTCGCCTTTGCGGGCGTACCGGCCGGCGCCATCAGCCTCGTGCTGCGTCTGACGCATGGCCTGCCCTATGTCCTATCGTTGCAAGGGCCCGACGTCCCCTGGTTCGAAGCGCGCTACCACTCCCTCTACCCTGTGCTGACCCCGTTGATCAAATGGATCTGGCGGCGGGCCGGTGCCGTGACGGCGATCAGCGCGGAGCAGGCGGCGCTGGCACATCGCACCATGCCCGAGCTGGAGTTGCTGACGATTCCCAACGGGGTCGATACCAGGGCGTTCGTTCCCGCCGGGAAGGTTCCGGCACGGTCCTTCACGATCATCTGTGTCGCCAGACTGATCGAGCGCAAAGGACAACACCATCTCTTGGAGGCCTTTGCGCGATTGCGCGCGACGAGTGCTGAGCCGCTGGCGCTGATATTCGTGGGGACCGGCGATGCCGAGCCGCAGTTACGCGAGCTGGCCGGGAGTTTGAAGGTGATGGATGCGGTGACGTTCAAGGGATTCGTCCCGCGTGAAGAGATGCCGAGGATGTATCACGACGCGGATCTGTTTGTGCTGCCATCCCAGCACGAGGGCATGTCGATCGCTCTGCTCGAAGCGATGGCGTCCGCGTTGCCGGTCGTGGTGACGGATACGGGGGGCACGGCGGAATTGGTGACGCAGGGAGCAAACGGCGAGATTGTGCCCTGGGCCGATGTGCCGGAACTGACCGCGGCGTTGTTGCGTGTGTTGAACGACCCCGACCGGCGCAAGCGGATGGGACAGGAGGGACGAACCCGTGCTCAGCAGTTCGGCTGGGCGGCTCTGGCGACACGGTACCTCGACCTGTGCGAAGGGCTGATGATCTCGTCGGTCGAGCGCCGCGACCGTGCAGCCGTGGGGTCAATGCGCCGACTCACCAAGGAACCACGGGTATGAGCCGACATCCGCGCGTGTGTATTCTCACCAGCCAGTATTTCGATTGGGGCATTTACGGCGGGTTCGGCAGCATGTCCCGGAAGCTCGCGGAGAGTCTTGCCTCGTCCGGCCATCGAGTCAGCGTCATCGTGCCAGGACGCCAAGGGCAACGGCCGATCGAAACCATCGGCGGGGTGGAGATCCGCAGTTTCTCGCCGCACAACGTCGTCGACGCTTGCCGTCTGATTCGAGCATCGAACGCCGATATTTTCCACTCGCAGGACCCGACCGTCCTGACCTATCTGGCGCAACGGATTCACCCGCGCCGCGCACACGTGGTCACCAGCCGCGATCCTCGCGAACTGAACGACTGGTGGCTGGAGTTTCTGTATGCCACTCCGATGCGTCGCCTGCTGACGCCGCTCAACTACCTGACCGAATCCGGATGGCTGGTGAGGCGGGCGGTGCGTCGCGCGAACGCAGTCTATTGTCCCGCGCATTTCCTGAAAGAGAAGGTGAAGCGTCTCTACGGGCTCAGGGAGTTACCGGCCCTGTTGCCCAATCTCATCGATGTGCCCGCCGCGGTACCGCGGAAAAGCGATCGACCGACGATCACATTTGTGGCCCGTTGGGACAAACGCAAGCGTCCCTGGCTGTTTTTGGAATTGGCCGCGCAGTTTCCCGAGTATCGATTCGTGGCCGTCGGAAAGGGCAGTGCCTCTGCGGAGACCGGATTTGACGCGGAGTTGCGGCGGCGGTTTCGTGACGTCCCCAATCTCGAAATGCCGGGGTTGATCAATCGGTTTCGCGAGCCTGAACGGATGCATCAACTTCTCTCAGACACCTGGATCTTCGTGAGCACGGCGGTGCGCGAAGGGCTTCCGCTGACCTTCCTGGAGGCCGCGGCCTATGGATGTCCGATCGTCAGCAGTGTAGATCCCGACCAGTTCGCTACGCGATTCGGCAAGCAGGTGCACGATGACGACTATGCCGCGGCGCTCCGGAGTCTCCTTGCAGAAGCTCCGCTGGAGAAGGGCCGCGCGGCCTACGACTACGTACGAGCGACCTACGAAACCTCCAGAGCCTTGGCCGCCCATCAAGAGCAATACGCACGCTTAGCTGCCTGACGCGGGAGGGGCTGGTCGCACGTGGCCCTTGCGAACCTGAGCGGTGGACGACGGAGTACGCATGTCGGTAAAGGCGGTGTCCAAAGGAATTGTCTCCGTCGGTGGCTGGGCGATGGCCAAACTGGCGACATCGGCGCTCGTTTTGCCGGTGCTCGCGCGGTACCTCGGCATTGAAGCCTACGGGCAGTACGCCTACTACCTCGCCGTACTGCTCCTCGCCGCACAATGTGCCAACGTCGGGATGATGCAGACGCTGACCACGCGCATCGCCGAGCGCCCGCATGATGCAGGGTGGTGCCGTGCGGTCGCACGATCCGGAGCGCTCATCAACGGCACGGGAGTGTTGCTCGTCGGGCTGCTCGCGGGGTGGGTACTCTGGGGCACGGCTTCGCAAGGCATAGGGGGAGGATCGATTGCCTTGGTCGTGGTCGGCGTGTTGGTGCTGGATCAAGCCTGGTTCTACGCGCGCGGTGTGTTGCACGGGTTTCGGTACGAGGAACGGGCCGCGGTCCCCGCCATCATCGGCGTCCTCATCGCGGGACTGCTCGGCATGTTGGCGGTCCTGAACGGCCTGGGCGTCGTCGGTGTGTTTGCCGGGTTGTTGTTCGCGGATCTCTATGTGGCGATTGTATGTCTGCGGGCGGTATGGCGTGCGCTCAAGGAAGGGTCGGTCGCGGTCGCTGCCCCGCCTGCGCCTCCGAGTACGCGGAACCTCCTGCAGTTCGGCCTGTCGGCCATGCTCTTTTCCATGCTCAATATGGCGCTCTGTTCGTTGGACATCATTCTCGTGCGTCATTTGGCGGGAGCGTCCCAGGCAGGCCTTTACGCAGCGGCGGTGCAGTGGTCGCAGTTTGTCTGGTTCATTCCCATTGCGGTGGAAGGAGTGATGTTACAAGCGACGGCGCGCTTGTGGGCGGAGGGACGGGTCGACGAGGTGACTCGCCTGGTGAGTCGCCTCACACGGTATGTGATGCTGGGGACGATCTTCCTGCTGCTGCTGGTCTTTGTGCTGGCGGATCACATTGTGGCGATCTACTTCGGACCGCAGTTTCGTGACGCCTCGCTGGGCTTGCGCCTGCTGGTTCCAGGCGCCTTCTGTTATGCGCTGGCCCGCGTGTTCTGGCCGGTGATCCAAGCGGGCGGAGGAGGTTCGCAGTTGATCCGCGTGATGGGGCTGGCCGTGCTGATCGATATCGGACTGTGCGTGATGCTGATTCCCAGGAGCGGCGCGGCGGGGGCGGCCGGCGCAACTTCGCTCTCGTTTGCGTCGGTGGCGATCGGGTATGCCTGGATCTTGGGGCGCCGGCGGGTGTATCCCTTCCTGGGATGTGCAGTCTTGCGCCTGCTGGGCCTTGTGCTGGCGACCGGCCTGGCCGTGGCCGGTCTGTCTGTGCTGGTGACGCCCCCGCCGTTGGCCGTGGCGGCCGGGGTGTTCGGTGGACTGGTGCTGTATTGGGGAGGCGTGTTCGCGCTCGGCCTGGTGCAGGTCGACGAATTGGAAGTGCTGGTGCAGAGCCTGCCGGGCGTGTTTCGTCACGCGGGCGAGGCGATGTTTCGCATGTCGGCGCCGTGGTTGTTGCGGTTGAGGGCCGCGGTATCGAATCAGGAGGCTGAAGTCGGAAATGCCCGCTGATCGACACACTGTCTCCGTCGTCATTCCCACCCTGGGCCGGGAGACCTTGGCCTTGTGCCAGGCTGCGCTCGCGAAACAGACCAGAGCCCCCGATGAAATCATTGTCGTCCTCGACCGCGAGCGCCGAGGCGTGGCCTGGGGAAGGAATGAGGGCATTGCCCGGTCCACGGGGGACGTGATCGCCTTTGCCGACGATGACGGCATTCCCCCTGCGGACTGGCTGGAACGACTGATCGGCGCGCTCGACCGCCACGCCGCAGCTGTTGCCGGCGGCACCTTTCAAGAAACCGATCCGCTGCTGGATGCCATCCGCCGTCGCACCCCTCTGCCAACGACGGAACAATTCGATCCGGGAGGGTTGGTGGGAAACACGGGGAACATTCTCTTTCGACGAGAGTGCCTGATGGTCTGCGAGCGGGCCGATGGTTATGTCTTCAATCCTGCCTTTACCGGGGCGGGCGAAGACTGGGAATTGATTTGGCGCCTGCGGAAACGAGGGGCCAGAATGGTCTATGTGCCCAATCCCGTCATCCATCTGCGCCGAGCGACGGGTATTCAGCATGTGCGGCATTCCTTCCAGCGTGGCATCGCGATCGCGACCTTGTTTCGGGTGATGCGCGCGGATACCAGCGGGGTCGTACCCCAGGATAGTTTGTTGTGGGGAGAGGCCGGCAAGAAGACGAATCCGCGTTGGCTGAAAGCAGTGTGGTTGAAACTGGTGGGGCCGTTTGGCAGGAAGGAGTTTCAGCACGCGCGCCATTTCTGGTGGTTCTGGCTGGGAGAAAAGTGCCAGGCCGCGGGATTCCTGTGGGGCCTGTGGCGAGGGGCTGGGGCACCATCCGGAATTGGCCGGAGTGAAGCGGCTCGATCAACTGCCGCTTCGCCGACGGAGGGCCGACCATGAGCGGCGTCCAGTTGCGGACAAGGGCATGGTTCGGCGACGCATCTCCGAGGATCGGATTTCCGGAGAGCGGGCGACGGTTCTCCTTCCAGCCGCAACCGAGCGATGTCGGGAGGTCGGCGCGCAGACGCAGACGCTGACAACGCGTCGGTCGTCGCCCTAAATCTCAAGGAGTGGAGGGCGTCGTTCTCCACGATGCTTCGACTACCGGGACGTTTCCAGGACCGCACTCGTTATGGCTATCGCTTCTTCAGTTCCGACGCCGCCGGACGATCGACACGATGTGCTCGCTCAATCGCTCGACACCGGGAAGGCCGGCTCTCTCTCTGCAACCGGTTCTGTGTTCGAACGGCTCAATTCCGCCTCCTGGGTCGTAGACGTAACGGTTGCCGGTGTGTTGTTCCTCATTGTCTTTGGCAGCGGCCTGATTCATATCGAAAGTTTCCCGCCCTTGTGGTTCGATGAAGGCTGGACGGTCTGTGTCGCGCGGACCTGGGTGGAACTGGGACACTACGGGTGCCTGTTCAAGGGCGAGCCGGCTCCTCCCTCATTGGCTGCGCATTTCCCGGTGGTGGCCTCGGTGGCTGCGGGTTTCGCCCTGTTCGGCGTGGGTGTGTGGCAGACGCGATTGGTGGGTATGCTGTTCACCTTCGCGGCGTTCCTGCTGCTCTATGCCGTGACTCGGCGCCTGTACGGCCGATCGGTTGCGATGGCGACCTTGGCGCTGTTGATCCTTGTTCCGTTGAAGTGGTCGATTCATCCCCTCTATATCGGCCGGCAAGTCCTGGGCGAGATGCCGCTGTTGTGTTTCCTCCTGGCCGGGTTTCTCTGCGTGCTCAAGAGTACGAATCGGCTGCTCTGGCAGGTCGTTGCGGTGGGATGCTGGGCGCTGGCCTGGATGACGAAGACGCAGGTCGCGCCGTTTCTGCTTCTTTCAATTGCTGCGACCATGGCGATCATGAGCCTTCGGGGCGATTGGCCGCTCGTCGGACGGCTGGCCGTTGCCGCCCTCGGTTCATGGGGCGGGTGCCGGCTTCTGATCGCGGCCAAGGATTGGCTGTTGGCCGGCCACATCATGCCGCATCCGCCTGTAACCGGAATGACCGAAGCGATTGCGTTGGTGTTCGTACCGTCGATCCGTTTGGAGACCATGCAGTACCTGTTCGTATTTTGGCCGGAGTATCCGCTCGGCCTTGTCTATGCCGCTTGGCGTCTGCGGCGGGCTCTGGGCTCAGGTGGCAAGGCATCCATCGAGCAAACGGTGCAAATGATGCTGGTGCTGTTGGCCGGGAGCTGGCTGGCCTGGTTCGCGTTTCTCTGCGCCGGTGAACCGCGTTATGCCCTGCCGGGATTGTTCTTGGCTGCGCCTTTCACGGCAGCGCTGCTGTGCGATCTCACGGGCGGGTTCAACGTGTCGTTCCTGGCAAGGAGTCTGACCGGGCTGTTGCGAAGCAGGCGCCTGACAAGTGAGGGAATCAAGGCCGTCGCCGTGGTCCTGTTGCTGGGGGTGATGGGGTGGGTCGCCCTGCAGGAGCGGTATGCGTTCCGGGCGCGTGAGGATCATCGCGACCTGTTTGCGGTGACCCATTATCTAAATACGGCCACCCCGCCGACGGCCGTCATCGAGACGTATGACAGCGAACTGTTTCTCTTTCTGAATCGACCCTATGTCTACGCTCCACCCCGCATCCTGGTCGACATCATTCGGCGTGAGCAGGGCCAGGCGCAGGCGGTCACCTACAATCCCCTGGAGAACAAGCCGGATTATCTGGTGGTCGGGGAGTATGGCCAATGGGCCGGGTTCTACAAGCCGTTGATTGCGCAAAACCGAGTGCGGCTCGTGACCAGCATCGGCCGCTACCAAATCTACGAGCCCCTGCGACGGTAACCGTCACGCCGAAAAAATCCCCTCCCCGCGCGCGTGAATAGGTTCATGTCTATTTGACGTGTGATGCCAGGCGGGTGGCAACGACCATCTGACGAATGGTCTCGCTGACGAGCGTCGACTGATCGAATTGAACGAAATGACTGCTCTGGTCGGCAAACACCTGGCGACTGTTGGAGGAGAGGGTTGTTAGATTCTGCTGCAGCTCCAGCCACATTTTTCTGAACTTGGTCGGGTTCACCTGGCCGGGCATGTTCGGCCACCACAGGGGACCGGTTGCCGTGATGACGATCAACGGAAGATCGCCGAGTGAACCGGTGTGGCGCACCTGTTCCAGCGTTTCAATCAGCGCATCGCTTTCATCGGTCAACGTTGCGATATAGCCGGTCCGTAGCCAGCCTGCACGAAGCATCGGTCGAATCTCCGCAGGTACCTTCTCTTCCTGTCCGGTCAGCAGCGGTGGCAGTTCGTCGAATGAGGCCATCAGGCGTGGAATGCCCAGCATGGTCATGGCGCGAATGCCCGGAAGCATCGATTTGCCGGCCTTGGCGAACGATCGAAATTCGGCTTGGCGCATTTCCGATTCATGCCCCGCATCGACCAGTACCATACCGACGATATCCCGGGGATGTTCTTTGCGATAGAGCCGGGTAACGAAGCCGCCAAACGAATGGCCCACGAGAATGTAGGGGCCAGGGATATCGGCACGAGTCAGCAACTGATGCAGTTCGTGCGCCAACCGACGGCCGGTGCGGGGCAACGGCCCGCGCTCACTCCAGCCGAGGCCGGCGCGATCGTAGGTGCAGACGCGGGTGACCTGTGCCACTTTCGGTTGCACCGTGCTCCAGTACAGAGACCAGCCGGGTGCGGCTGCTTCCAGCACAACCGTCGGACTGCCCTGCCCCATGCAGTAGAGATGAAGCCGGTGTCCGCCGATATCGACCATCTGTCCGGGCGGCGGGTACTGCCGTCGGTCGAGGATCATGCCGAGGATTTGATACAGCGCACCGATCGTTGCCAGCGCAATCAGCGCACCGAGAAACCATTTGAGTCCACGCATGGGGACATGATCACCTGTCATGGATGGAAGAAGCAAACCGGGACGATTCGAAGTGTCGCCCAAGACGGGGCGAGCGGCACTCCCAATGAACATCTTTGCCCCCGTGTACGGGGGCTGCCAAGCCGCCAAGCCTTCTCTGCGCTTCAGACGGAATAATGTTCCTGCAGGTGGTCGCGCTGAAAACGCACGATGTATCTGATCAGCAGTTCCCGGTTCTGGGTGGTCATCCTGACGAAGCGGGCGTGGAGGCGGTGCGCACCGCCTGGGATCGGAAGGGGATCAAGGCGCAGTACCTCGATAGAAGATGTGAAGGGAACTTGCTCGGGGAGGGGCAGTGTGAGGGAAAGGACTTCACCGGGTGTGTAACTCTAAGTGACCGTCACGCCGACACCGCCGCCACTGAGGTTGACAGATTTCTCAGTGCACTCACCTACCGTGTCGTCGGTCTCGTGCTGAATGCAGATGGGCAGAAGCACGGTGATGCGATAAAATTCGCGGCGTTCTCTCCCGGACGGCTGTGACGACGGTATATCGGGCGGCATGACGTGAGCAAGTATAACAAAGTCGGCGGACATGAGGACGTTCAACTGCTCGCCATCGTTCCGCTCGTCTCGAAGATGTCGGGCTGAATCACCCACGGGGTTGGTGTTTAGTTGGACTTCTTCATCGTGCGGTGCCAGCGGCGCAGGTGTTTCAAGTTGGGCAATTTCGTTTTTCCGTTGAAGAGATAGTTTCCGATCACGCCGTAGAGATCGTAATCGACGAAAAGCGGCCGATCGGACAACAAGAATGGAGACGATGCCAACGTGTTATCGATCGGCATCAACAACTCGGCGAATTGAGTGGTGAGGTACTTACGGTGGCTGATCCATTCCTGGAGGCAGCCCTTGCCGAACTTCCGTTCCTTGTGACGAACCAGCATAACCCGCTCGACGAGGGGGCGTGAAGGGATGACGTAGGTATCGTTCACTTTGAACCCCACCATCTCCAGGTCGTTCTCGATATAGCGCGACAGAATCAGTTGGAGGCCTTCGAACTTCTTCGGGAACAGGTCGAGATTGTGGCGCCGATCGATGTAGCGCGCCACTTCCTGTCCAAAGTCTGTGGTATCGCAAATGGCCCGTTTCCCATCGACCACACAGGGCACCGTATATCCCCGTCCGTTCGTGGCTCTGATAATGGACGCCCGTTCGTGATAGGGGATGTTGCGCAGACGGAACAGGATGCCGTGTTGTTCCAGGATATGCCGCACTGTGATGCAGAACGGCGACCAGGGAAACTGGATCAAGGTGAGCATGGGATCTATATGACGGAAGCGAGGGAGAACTGCAAGAGCGACGGAGTCTGGTGAATCTCCTTGCGACGTCAATCAGCTTGCCCAGAGGCGGGTACTGCTTCCGGTGCTGCGCCATGCCAACGATCTGATAGCCCACACCGATCAGCGCGAGCAGCAGAAGACTCATGGTGATGCGAATCAGCCAGCGCATGGTGGGGTATTGTGCTTGAACGAGAACGGAATGAAAGGGGGCGGTGAGTCGCAGTAGGAGAGAAAATGGTTTTGTATGTTTCTTCCCCCCCCCCAATGAACTTACGAAATGTGACTCCCCTCCCGGCTGTGTTTTGTCGTATGCTAGCCTTCGGATGAGCCACCCTCGAAGAATTGGTCGGTGCATATACTGCCTGACCTCTCAAGGTCCACTGAAAAGGGAGCACATAATCCCTCACGGGCTTATACCCGAGGGGTATACCAATTCATGGGTCTTGCAAGCTGCTAGCTGTGAAAAGTGTGAGGGGATTACTTCTGCCTTTGAGGGGCATATTCTTGGTGCAGTATGGCCAGCTGCCCGTTCCGGGCTTAATCTACGCACTCGTCGCAATAAGCCGGATTCACATCCTTTGCTGATTGAGCGGGATGGCATTTTTGAGGAAGTTCTGGTTCCCGTTAAAGAGTATCCGGCCGTGATCATTTTTCCTGGGTTCAGACCTCCGGCATGGCAGGATGGAAGGGAGTATGTGAGCGGTGTCGAAGTGATCAGTCAGCTTAACGTTCAGGTCGCAGGACCACCACTAAAGGAGGTGGCCAAACGCTCTGGAACGAAACAAATTAGATTTGTTGCGAACTTCAAGGGGCATTCCTTTCTCCGTCTGATTGCTAAAATCGCGTATGGCACAATGGTAGCTGACTTCGGCCTAGATGGATTCGAGGAAACCTATGTGCTACCCGCGATTATGGGGACATCTGATGACATTGGTCGGTGGGTGGGATGCGATGGGGAGAGGAAGCATAGGAGTCGACCTCTTCCTCTTCACACTATTGGTAGGTCGGTGGTCAATGGCGAAGTAATTAGCCGGGTTTCATTGTTTGCAAAGTTTGGAGCGCCCGAGTATGTCGTCGTGGTCGGCAGACTCCGACCAAACGCACAGGCAGGGCGGTTTCAACTGCCGAGATCATGATCAAATTACCAACCCGAATCACGTGAGATTGCCGAAAATGGGCTTCTGTTCTACCTGATGGGATGCCGTGTATGAAAGCTGTAGTAGTTGTGCTGTGGGCGCTCCTCTCCGTCCTTGGCGCTGTGGCGCTCGCCCACGTGACAGGCCTCGTCAATCCTCACGAAAAAGTGAACGGGCTGTGGCTGGTCGTCGCGGCGGCCTGCATCTATGTCTTGGGTTTTCGATTCTACGGCCGGTGGTTGGCGCGCCACGTGGTGCAGTTGGACGATAAGCGCCTGACTCCTGCGGTGCGGTTGAACGACGGGGTGAACTTTCATCCCACGAACCGGGTGGTGTTGTTCGGCCATCATTTTGCCGCCATCGCGGGTGCTGGCCCACTGCTCGGGCCGGTTCTGGCTGCGCAATTCGGATTTCTGCCCGGCTTTCTCTGGCTGGTCATCGGTGCGGTCTTGGCGGGAGCGGTGCAGGACTTCATCATCTTGGTAGCCTCCATGCGGCGTAATGGCCGTTCCTTGCCGGAGATCGCGCACGACGAACTGGGCTCCATTACGGGCACGGCGACGGCGGTCGCGGTGTTGTTCATTGTGGTGGTGGCGCTGGCGGGACTGGGTTTCGCCGTGGTCAACGCGCTGTACCACAATGCCTGGGGCACGTTCACCATTGCGATGACCATTCCCATCGGCTTCATCATGGGATTCTATCTGCAGAAGTTTCGTCCCGGCGCGGTGGCGGAGGTCTCGGTGATCGGGGTCGTGTTGTTAGTGACGGCGGTGCTCTTCGGGCGTGTGGTGGGACAGTCGGCCTATGCCTGGCTGTTCGAGTTTGAGAAACCGGCTCTCGTGTGGTTGTTGGCCGGCTACGGGTTTCTTGCCTCGGTGTTGCCGGGGTGGATGCTGTTGGTTCCGCGCGGCTATCTCTCGACCTTCATGAAACTGGGCGTGGTGTTCCTGCTCGGCTTCGGGGTGATCCTCATGGCGCCGACGATCGAGATGCCGCGGGTGACCGCCTTCGCCAATGGCGGCGGCCCGATTATTCCGGGCACGTTGTTTCCGTTCCTCTTCATTACTATCGCCTGTGGTGCGGTGTCGGGATTCCATTCGCTGGTGTCGTCCGGCACGACGCCCAAAATGATCGAGCAGGAGTCGCAGGCGGTGGTGGGATATGCGGCGATGCTGTTGGAAAGTTTCGTGGGGGTCATGGCATTGATTGCGGCCTCGGTGCTGATTCCTGGTGACTATCTGGTGATCAATACGATGTTGTCGGCCGAGACCTTGACGGCCATGGGCTTTGCGCCATCCCGGATCGCGGAGTTGTCGCAACTGGTCGAAGTCGATGTCGCCGGGCGACCCGGTGGTGCCGTGTCATTGGCAGTGGGGATGGCATCCATTTTTGCCGCGCTGCCCGGCATGTCCGGCTTGATGGCCTATTGGTATCAATTCGCCCTCGTGTTCGAGGCGCTGTTCATTCTGACGACGATCGATACGGGGACGCGCGTGGCGCGCTATCTCATTCAGGAAATGGCCGGGCGGGTGTATGCCCCGTTCCGGCAGATGAACTGGTGGCCCGGTGTGTTGTTGAGCAGTGCTTTTGTGGTGGGATCCTGGGCCTATCTGATTGGGACGGGCAGCATTTCGACGATCTGGCCGATGTTCGGGGCGGCCAACCAGTTGCTGGGGACGCTGGCCCTCTGCATCGCGACCACGGTGTTGATCAAAATGTGGAAGTCGTCCTATCTCTGGGTCACCGCGCTGCCGATGCTGTTCGTCGGGGGGATTACCTTGGCCGGTTCCTATGAGATGTTCTGGATGTTTCTGGCAAAAGCGGCGACCCTGGCCGCCGGGCAGGCGTTTGCCCTCTATTTGGATGCGGTGCTGGTTGCCGTGGTGGCCATTTTGGGCCTGGTTGTCTTGAGCGATAGCCTTACGCAGTGGTATGGGTATGTGATTTTGAAGCGCCCCTTCCGCAGCAGCGAGGTCGTGGCGCTGGCCGGTGGCGGCTCAGCCGGCCGTGCGCAGACGGCTGTTCATCGGCATGACGACTGCGGGTTCACGTTGCCGCCCGGCGGAGGCTGTTGCTAAGCACGAAACGACGGGCGGACAGGCAGAAGGAGGAGAGATCGTGGCTGACCAATCATCATTCGATGTGGTGTCGGAAGTGAATATGCAGGAGATGAAAAACGTCGTCGACCAGGCGACGAAGGAGATTAAACAACGGTTCGATTTCAAGGATTCCAAGACCGAGCTCAATTTGAAGGAAAAGGACAAGGAGTTGGTGGTGCTGTCCGACGATGAGTATAAACTCAACGCGGTGAACGAGATCATCAAGAGTAAGTGCGTCAAACGCGGGGTCTCCCTGAAGGCGTTCGACTACGGCAAGATCGAGGAGGCGCTCGGCGCCACCGTTCGGCAAACCATCAAAATTCAGAGCGGCATCTCCTCGGAGAAGGCGAAAGACATTACCAAAGCCGTGAAAGAGTCGAAGCTGAAAGTCCAGGCGCAGATTCAAGGCGAGCAGGTGCGGGTGATCGGCAAGAGCAAAGATGAGTTGCAGGCGGCGATCGCCTTTCTGAAGGGGAAGGATTTTGGGATTGATCTGCAGTTCACCAACTTCCGCTAACCTGGGATGGTGAAACAAGCCTCCAGCTTCGTTCTCGCGTCGCTCAGGCGCTCGACGTACAAGGAGTACGCCTCGCCCCTTCTCTCGCTGCGGCCTAGCTGGGTGACCTGTTTGACCATCCCATAGAGTATTCGCCAATTCCAGCATGGCCAGACTTCGCATCTGTTTTATGTTTGTAGTGCTGTTCCTCGGCGGCTGCGGCGGCAGTGACCCGATCGT
Organism: uncultured Nitrospira sp.; assembly: GCA_902500715.1. Classification (GTDB taxonomy): domain Bacteria; phylum Nitrospirota; class Nitrospiria; order Nitrospirales; family Nitrospiraceae; genus Nitrospira_A. The sequence continues at coordinate 27,287 of CABVRO010000007.1, forward strand.
CGTCATTCAGCTGCATCCGACCAATCCCGACATCCTCTACATCGCCACGAACGACTACATTTACAAGTCGCGTGACGGCGGCAAAACCTGGAGCAATCTATCGAAGGGTATGAGCCATTCGCGCGTGATTGCGCTGGCGATTGACCCGGTTTATCCCGCAACGATTTATGCCGGGACAAAAGGCGATGCCGTGTACAAGAGCTACGACGGAGGGCAGCGCTGGACGTCGATTCGCTCCGGGTTGGATGATGCGACGATTTCTTCCGTCGTGAACCAATTTGTCTTCGACCCCGCCGACGGCACCCATATCTTTCTGGCTACGACCATGGGCGTGTTCGAAACGAGGAATGCCGGTGAGCGGTGGACGAAGCGAATGGACGGAATGAAGGAAGTGTTGATGGTGGTCACGCTGGGCATGGATCCCACGCGATCATCCGTGCTCTATGCCGGCACCAGCGGCGGCGTATACAAGTCGGTGAATCAGGGGGCGCATTGGATGCAGGCGAATAACGGTTTAGTGCCGGAGGGAATGGTGAAAACCTCGCGCGCCCTGAGCGTCACATCGGTGCAGGTCGATCCATTTAGGACGGAGACGGTCTACGCGGCGACTCTGGCCGGACTCTATAAAACCACCGATGGCGCCGCTTCCTGGGTGCGCATCGGCGAATCGTTGCAGGATCAGATGATCGTGTCGATGGTCCTCGATCGTGTGCGGCCCGGAGTGATGTATGTGGCGGCCCGGGATGGCATCCACCGGAGCGAGGATGAGGGGAAGAGCTGGGTGGCATTGAACGAGGGGTTGGCGAGCACCAATATCCGGTCGCTGGCGCAGAGCGCTCTGGATTCACGGCTCTTCTACGCCGGCACGAACGGTAGCGGATTGTACCGGAGCAGGGACGGAGGGGCGCATTGGGAGGTGCTTCCGTCGGTCTTCCCCAAGGAATAACTGGAGGTAGATCAGTCCCGCGCGAGTCTACCGGCGGGGCTGGGTATTGAGGGATGAGTCGCCGATTTCGGCGCCGACGCCCCGCGTCTGCACCGACGACGAGCGTTCGGCGTTTTGCGCTGAATTGATGTCGAAGCCGAATGCATTCGGCAGGGTACTGTCCTGGGTGTGAGTGCCCACCCGGTCCGGTAAGGTACTGTCTTTGAGATCTTCTCCTCTGCGGGGTCGCAGAGATTCGTTGACGTTGCTGTAGGGCGACACTGTGGCTCCGATGTCGGCGCCGAAGCTTGGATTGAGGGATCGATTCAAATGGGTGTTCTCGATGTCTCCGCCGATTCTGGTCGGGATGGTGGTGTCCTGGATGTCCATGCCTGTCGGTGCTGAGGCCGGTGGCCTCTTGGCCCGAACGTCATGAGCAATGGCTTCGCGTTCCTCGTCGATGCGCCGCGCTTCTCTCCCGCGCTGCTCATAGTCCAATGAATCGAGCTTCTCGAATCGCTCACCCAGGGCCTTAATGCGCGTCTTGATTTTCGTGAGGTCGTCCCGAGCGATGGCGACCGTTCCGACGATTTCGCTGAGTGTCCACTGACGGGCAAACGTGCCGAGTTTCGGCGATTGCCCGGGGCCGCCGCCCAGCCCGTCTGCCCCGCTTCCCACGCCGAAGCCCGCACTGTTATAGATGCCTTTTTGTTGCACCGACATCAGAATGTGATTCGACTGTTCCAGGAGTTCGTCGATGCGTTCGACGGAATCGAACTCGCCGGCGCAGCATGCCAGAAACTCGCGATACTCGCGGGTAAACTTGGAGGCTTCATTCTGGATATCAACGATCTTGAGAGGCACCTTCGGTGGGGAGGCATCATGATCTGATGGATCCAGTTTCTCCGGTTTCTTCGCGTCGCGTTCCTCATCGTACAGGGCCGTGCAGCCTGCATCGGGAGTGGCGGTGATCCGCTTGTCTGCTGTGCGGTTCGGGCACCAATAGATTTTCCCGGGCCGGTTTAACGGATTATCGGTTCGGAATTCTCCTGCCAGCGCGGAGGGCAGCAGGCCCAGCAGAAGAAGCGCGGTGAGTAGCGGTGTGAGTGATCGGGGATGGTGGAGCAGTATGGTGTGCATCATGATGTGATGATGCCCCTGGTAGGACATTGTGTCAACGAAAGGGAGGATTTGTGATGCGCTTGAAATGCCCGTTACTGTTCGGTACCCTCCGGCCGTAGGCCTCTCCGGCACACCTCTATCTGAATAGGACGACCTATGCCTGTGATGTATATCGATGAAGCGGCCGCCCATGCCGGACAGGACGTGACGATTCGGGGGTGGCTCCGCAGTCGTCGCGACAAGGGAAAACTCCATTTTCTGATCGTGCGGGATGGAACCGGGGACATTCAGGCGGTCGTGAGCAAGGCGACGGTGGGCGATGCACAGTTCGCTCGATCGGCGGAACTCACTCAGGAGTCCAGTCTCGTCCTCACCGGCATGTTACGGCAGGATGCGCGTGCGCCGGGCGGGTATGAGCTCGACGTACTTCGTCTTGAAGTGTTGCAGGTCGCGGAGCCTTTTCCCATCCAGCCGAAAGAACACGGCACAGGATTCTTGATGGAGCATCGCCATCTCTGGCTGCGCTCCAGCCGACAGCATGCCGTGCTCCGCCTTCGCCATGAAATTATTCGAGCCTGTCGGAACTTTTTCGACGATCGCGGTTTTACGCTGGTCGATGCCCCGATTTTTACGCCGAATGCCTGTGAGGGTACGACCACCTTATTTCAGACGCAGTACTTCGATGAGACGGCCTATTTGACTCAGAGCGGGCAACTCTATAGCGAGGCCACAGCTGCGGCGTTTGGAAAGGTGTATTGTTTCGGTCCGACGTTTCGCGCCGAGAAGTCCAAGACGCGCCGGCATTTGATGGAGTTTTGGATGGTGGAACCGGAGGTAGCCTTTGCGCAATTGTCCGATATGATGGAGTTGGCTGAACAGTTCCTTTCGCATGTTGTGGCGGCGGTGCTGAAGAGTCGTCGCGCCGAGCTGCTCCTGCTTGAGCGGGATCCGGCGAAGCTGGAGTGTGTGACGGCGCCGTTTCCGCGCATTACCTACGAAGAGGCTATCGGCATTCTGCAGCGGAAAGGTAATCCCGCGAAGCCTGGTGACGATTTTGGCGCCGATGATGAGACGACTCTTTCCAATGAATTCGATCGGCCGGTGATCGTGCACCGATACCCTGCGGCGTTGAAAGCATTTTATATGGAGACGGATCCGGAACGGCCCGATCTGGCGCTCTGTATGGATGTGCTGGCTCCGGAAGGGTATGGAGAAATCATCGGCGGCGGTCAGCGTATCCATTCTCACGAAAAACTTTTGGCGCGTATTCAGGAGCATCATCTTCCGGTTGAGGCGTTTCAATGGTATCTCGATCTCCGTCGGTACGGCTCGGTTCCGCATGCGGGGTTTGGAATGGGTATTGAGCGCGCCGTGGCATGGATTTGTGGCCTCGATCACGTGCGGGAAACGATTCCCTTTCCCCGTATGTTGTATCGACTTTATCCATAGCAGCGAGTCCCCTCCATTTCTGCCTGCATTTCGGTGGCGACGCTCACCGAAATGCAGGTATTTCATCCATCTGATTTTTGGGTGGTCCCCACTTTTCCCTGGCAAAAATTTGCGCAAAAATAATTGTCTGGTGGGTGAGTTTCCCACATATTTGTCCACAAGTGTGGATAACTTTCGCGCAAATTCCGGCCAAATGAGACATGTGTCTAAACCGAACAATATTCTTGATAAATAGGGGTTAATTCTGTTGACAGCTGTTTGGTTGGGTGTATACTCCAGCCAATGTGCGGGGTAAAGTGGGTGGAAATGGAGAATGAATTCTGCTCGCGAATCCCATGAGGCGGTTTTAGTCGACGAGATCGTGTTCTGGCTGCAGTGCAAACCAGGTGGTGTGTACGTGGACTGCACTCTTGGATATGCAGGGCTCGCGAGTCGGATTCTCGAGCGCACCGCGCCGAATGGCATGCTCGTGGGCATTGATCGCGATACGGCGGCGCTCTCGGAATCCCGGTTGCGGTTACAGGATGTGCAGTCTCGCGTGCATCTCCGGCACGCAAACTTCTCAGAGCTCAAGGCCGTGGTCGCCGACAGTGGATTGTCGCAGGTGGACGGAGTGATCTTCGATTTGGGCGTGTCCTCTCCGCAGCTCGATCGTCCTGAACGAGGGTTCAGCTTCAGAGAGGACGGCCCTTTGGATATGCGCATGGATCAGCGAGAGGGGCGCACCGCCGCAGACCTTGTGCGCGACCTGCCGGAGAGTGAGTTAGCCGATCTTATCTATCAACTCGGTGAGGAGCGGTACTCGCGCAGAATTGCCCGCGCGGTCGTGCAGGCCCGGATGCAGGGGGTGATCGGAACAACCTGGCAGTTGGCGGCAGTGGTGGAGCGCGCGGTGCCGGCTTCGTATCGGCACGGACGGATTCATTGCGCCACGCGCACCTTCCAGGCGTTGCGGATCGCCGTGAATCGTGAATTGGACGTGTTGGAGCCGGCGCTCCGCGATGCGGTGGACATTCTGGCTCCGGGCGGGCGCGTCTGTACCGTCTCGTTTCATTCGCTCGAAGACAGGATCGTGAAGCATACGTTTCGGGCACTGGCGAACGGCCCCGAAGCGTCGGTGAGGGTATTGACGAAAAAACCGGTCATCGCCTCGGAAAACGAGCGTAGCCGAAACCCGCGGTCACGGAGCGCAAAGTTGCGAGTCGTGGAGCGGATCTCCAAGGAGTATGTGAAATGAAAACCGTCGCGTTTGCCGCGGTCACATCGCTGGTGTTGCTCTTTGTGTGGGAGCGGGTGGATATCGTTCGCATCGGCTACCACATCGAGCGGATGAAGACGCAGAAGGTCCTGCTGGAGCGGGAGCGCGATGAATTGCGCGTGAAGCTCTCCGGCCTCACGGCACCTGAGCGGATTGCGCGTCTGGCGAGCGACAAGTTGGGGATGATGCAACCGGAGAAGGGTCAGGTCGTCGTCATCAACATCGAGCCGGAAGCGCCGGCCAATCCGGTCGTGGCGGAGGGTGAGGTGCGGATCGCCAAAAACATTGTAACGCGGAGAACCCGATAGTGGCTTCGACCCCTTTTCGCAGTCGTCGTATTGTGGTGGCCTGCGGGCTGGTGGTCGCGTTCGTGCTGATCATTGTCCGTCTCGTGAATCTCCAGGTGATGCAGGCTGCTGCCTTGACGGTGAAGGCCGATCGGCAGCACCAGAAGAACGTGACGTTGGAAGGGGCGCGCGGCACGATTTACGATCGTAACGGCAAGGTCTTGGCGATGAACATGGATGTCCCGTCGGTGTTCGGCGTGCCGGCCTCGCTTGGGAACCCCGCTGCGGCGGCGCGCAACCTCTCGCCGATTCTGCACGTGAAGGCGACGGAACTTGAAAAGAAGTTGAAGCAAGAGCGGCACTTCGTCTGGCTGGCGAGGAAGGTCGAGCCGGAGCAGGGGCGTCGGCTTGAGCGGCTGGGGCTTGAGGGGGTTGGGGTGGTCATGGAGGGGCGTCGCTTCTATCCGAAGGGGCCCCTGCTGTCGCATGTGCTGGGATTTGCGGGAATGGACGATCACGGGCTGGAAGGGGTGGAGCTGCGCTACGACCAGTATCTGCGGGGCGAAAAGCGGGCTGTGGTGCTGCAGCGTGATGCCTTGGGTCAGACGGTCTTTCCCAAGGGCTTGAACGAGGAAGGCGCAGCGGCCGGACATAGTCTGACCCTGACCGTCGACGAAGTCATTCAGTACATTGCCGAGAAGGAATTAGATGAGGCCGTGAGCCGGGCCAACGCGAAGTCGGGCACGCTGATCGCGATGGATCCCAAGACCGGCGCCGTGCTCGCGATGGCGGTGAGTCCACGCTTCGATCCGAATGCGGTGGCCGGCCTGGCTCCGGATCGGTGGCGGAATCGTGCGTTGACCGACACCTACGAGCCCGGTTCCACGATGAAGAGCGTCATTGCCGCGGCAGCACTTGAAGAAAAGGTGATGACGCCCGGTAGCATGATTTACGGCGAGCACGGCCAGTTCTCGATCGCCGGCACGGTCATCCACGACCACGAGCGGGCCGGGTGGATGACCTTCGCGCAGATGATTCAGAAGTCGAGCAATATCGGGGCGGCGAAGGTCGGCATGGCGCTGGGTGAGTGGCGCGTGTACGACTACCTGAAGGAGTTCGGTTTTGGGGACAAGACCGGCATCGATTTGCCCGGCGAGACCGCCGGCCTGCTGCGCGGCCCCCGGCAATGGGGAAAACGGTCGTTGGCCTCCATCTCAATGGGGCAGGAAATCGGCGTCACTCCGCTGCAGATGGTCACGGCAGTCTCAGCGATCGCCAACGGCGGCGTGCTCATGAAGCCGTATGTGGTGTCTGAAATTCGCAACGCCAAGGGACAATTGGTGGCGCAGACGATGCCGCAGGCGAAACGGCGAGTCATCTCTGCCGATACCGCTAGAACCTTGACGACGTTGCTTGAAGGGGTTGTGACCGGCGGGACCGGAGGAAAAGCGGCTATTCCTGGCTTCCGTGTGGCAGGGAAGACCGGCACTGCGCAGAAGGTCGATCCCCGCACCGGCAGGTATTCGTCGGCCCTTTCAGTCGGGTCGTTTCTGGGGTACGTCCCTGCGGAAGATCCTCGCTTGGCGATGATCGTCGTCATCGACGAGCCGCGGGGCGAAGCCTGGGGGGGCGTCGTGGCGGCGCCGGTATTCCGTCGGGTCGGTGAGCAGGTACTCAATTATCTGGGCGTGGCAGTGGATGAGCCGGTGAAGTTGGCCATGGCCGGCCTTGAATCTTGATATGACACTCGATGAATTGATCGGTCCGATACACGGGCGCCTCGGAGTGCTGGAACGGAACGGAGACCAGCGCGTGACCATTGCGGACCTGACTGACGATTCGCGGAAGGTGGGGTCCGGGTCCCTCTTCGTGGCTGTGCAGGGAGAGCGCGTCGATGGCCATCAGTTTCTCGACCGTGTGGTTGCTGCGGGGGCGGCGGCCGTCGTGGTGCAGCGAAGCGGCGACGTCAGGGCGATTCCCTGCGTCCGTGTGCAGGACTCGCGCGCTGCGCTCGGGATTCTCGGCAGCCGATTCTATGGCGATCCGTCATCCTCATTGCGGATGATCGGCGTGACGGGCACCAATGGGAAGACCACGACCACCTATGTCGTCAAAACCATGCTGGAGGCCGCGCAGCGTCAGGTCGGGCTCATCGGAACGGTTGCTTATCTCGTCGGGAAGGAATCGATTCCTGCATCGCATACGACGCCGGGCGCGTTGGAGTTGCAGAAATTATTTGCACGAATGCGCGAGGCGAGGTTGGATACGGTGGTGATGGAGGCCTCGTCGCATGCGTTGGCCCTGGATCGGACCGCCGGTTCCGAGTTCGACGTCGCCGTCTTTACGAATCTCACGCAGGACCACCTCGACTTTCATCTCGACATGGAGCGCTATTTTCAGGCGAAGCTGAAACTCTTTGTCGAATTAGGAAAGGCGGGTGCGGTGAAGCAGCGGAAGCGCGCGATCATCAATGCGGATGACCCCTGGGGCGCGCGGATTCGTGCGGCGTGCACCGTTCCGGTGTGGACCTACGGCCTGCACCGGGAGGCCGATATTTACGCCGAAGGCGTGAGGCTCTCTCCGGCCGGCAGCAGCTTTACCTTGCGCAGTCCCGCCGGGACCTGCCCGATCAAAAGCCGTCTGGTCGGAGAGCACAATGTCTCCAACCTCCTGGCTGCCATCGGAGTGGTGTTGCATGAAGGTCTGACGCTCGATCAAGTTCGATCTGCCGTCGAGACGGTTACCAACGTGCCAGGGCGATTCGAGCTGGTCGAAGCCGGGCAGGACTTTTCTGTTGTGGTGGACTATGCGCATACCGAAGATGCGCTGGTTCGATTGTTGGCCGCAGCTCAGGCGCTGCGCACGGGTCGCATCATCACTGTCTTTGGGTGTGGCGGGGACCGTGACCGGACCAAACGCCCCAAAATGGGACGTGCAGCCGTGCAGTATAGTGATGTGGTGATTCTGACATCGGATAACCCCCGTACCGAAGATCCCGCAGCGATCCTACGCGAGGTCGAAGTCGGGGTCAAAGAAGCGCTGGCGGACCGGAGTCACGTTCGGTATTGCATGGTTGCAGACCGTCGGGAGGCCATCGAAGCGGCCATTCGTGAGGCGAGGCCGGGGGATATGGTGTTGATCGCGGGGAAGGGTCACGAAGATTACCAGATCGTGGGAACTACGAAACATCACTTCGACGATCGGGAAGTCGCGCGCGACACGATCGGTGCGCTCCGATCCGGAGCCTGAGCGAGGGAACGCATGCGTGAGCATGGGAATCGTGGCGTGATGGCGCTGTTTACGATCGAGGAAATCTGTGAGGTCTTGAGTGTCAGACCGCCGGGCGGCGTCACGCCTCAGGACTTGAAACAACGCATTCGTCGTGTGGTGACCGATTCACGGTTGGTGCGCAAAGGCGATCTCTTCATCGCCTTCCAGGGCGAGCGGTTCGACGCGCATACCTTCGTGCCGAAGGTGCTGGCCCAAGGGGCGGTCTGTGCCATCGTGCAGGAGAACTATCGCGTACCGCCCGCGCCGAAACGTGCCGGCCTGCCCATGTTGCTCGGGGTGAGAGATACGCTCGAGGCCTATCAATGGCTGGCCACGCACTATCGAAACAGATTTCCTATCCCGGTTATCGCCATCACGGGGAGTAACGGCAAGACGACGACGAAGGAAATGGTTGCCCAGGTGGTTGCACAGCGCTGGAAGACGCTCAAGACCGAGGGCAATCTCAATAATCGAATCGGAGTCCCGCAGACCCTGTTTCAATTGGCGCCGCGCCATCAGGCCGCCGTCATTGAAATGGGAGTGGATCAGCAGGGACAGACCACCCGGTTGTGCGAAATCGCGAGACCGACCATCGGCGTGATTACGAACATCGGCCCCGACCATTTGGAGTTTTTCGGCAGTATGGAAGGGTCCGCGCAGGCCAAGGCCGAGTTGCTCGACCATTTGCCGCAGGACGGGGTGGTGGTGTTAAACGCTGACGATGACTATTTCGATTACCTCGCAGCCCGGGCGCAGTGCCAGGTTGTGGCGTTCGGGGTGTCTCCCAAAGCGGCAATCCGCGCCGCCAATATCCGGGTCGATGACAAGGGCGGAACGGTGTTCGGCCTGGTGATGCCGGGAAAGAGTCGTCAGACTGAAATTCGCATCCGGACGCAGGGGCAACACAATGTGAGCAATGCCCTCGCCGCGGCTGCGGTCGGGTATGCGTTGGGGTTATCGGGAACGGCCATCGCCGAAGGTTTGGCCAAATTTCGGCCGGCCGCGATGCGATCGCAGATCAGCATTTCCCATGGGGTGCAGGTGGTCAACGATTGCTACAACGCCAATCCGGCCTCGATGAAAGCGGCCGTTCAACTGCTGGCGGAGCTCAGCCGGGGAAAACGGTCGATCGCGGCGCTGGGCGACATGCTGGAACTGGGCGCGGACAGCAAGCGCATGCATCGGGAAGTGGGGGCGTTTCTGGCCGCACAAGGGATCGGACATCTGCTGGCCTGCGGCGTATTGGGACGAGAGTTGGCCGAAGGAGCCCGACAGGCCGGCATGGCGTCGGACAGCATCACGGAGCTACCCGATGCCGGGGCGGCAGCCGCTGCACTGGCAAGGATGGTCCGGCAGGGCGATGTGGTGCTGGTCAAGGCGTCGCGCGGGATGCGTATGGAGCAAGTGGTGGATGCCGTCACGGGAATGCGCCGGGTCGCGCGAAAGGCCTGCTAGTCGCCAGGCGCATATAGAGGAACTTTAGGGTCCGCTGATCCATGGCGGGCAAAGATGCTGTAGGATGTTATACAACTGGCTCTACCCCCTTCACACACAGTTTTCATTCCTGAACGTCTTTCGGTATCAGAGCTTCCGGATTATCTATGCGGCGGTCACGGCGTTTTTGATCGCCTTTGTGATGGCCCCCTGGGTGATCCGCAAACTGCAGGAGATTAAGCTCGGCCAGCAGGTTCGAGACGATGGGCCGAAGCGGCATTTGGCCAAGAGCGGTACGCCGACCATGGGTGGAATTCTGATTATCTTCGCGGTGGTGTTGTCCACCCTGCTGTGGGCCGACATGACCAACCGATACGTGTGGTTGGTCGTGGTGGCGACGGTGGGCTTCGGCGCGATCGGCTTCGCGGATGACTATCTCAAGTTCATCAAGCGCCAATCGAAAGGCCTCTCGGCGGCACAAAAATTCACCTGCCAGATTCTAGTCGCGTTGACCATCGGCGTCTTTCTTTACACGTTGCCCAGCTATACGACGAAACTCAGCGTGCCGTTCTTCAAATTTTTCACGCCGGACCTCGGCTGGTTCTACGTCGTGTTCGTCATTCTTGTCATTGTCGGCAGCTCCAATGCCGTCAATTTGACGGACGGGCTCGATGGGCTGGCGATCGGTCCTGTCATGATCGCCTCGCTGGCGTACACGATCGTCGCCTACGTGACGGGGAATCGCGTGATGGCGGAATATTTGCTTATCCCCTACATCGAAGGCGCGGGAGAAATCGCTATCTTTACCGGAGCCATCCTGGGATCGAGTCTGGGTTTTTTGTGGTTCAACACCTATCCGGCATCCGTCTTCATGGGCGACGTGGGCTCGCTTCCGTTGGGGGCGGCGCTCGGCACCGTGGCGGTGATCAGCAAGCATGAACTGTTGTTGCTTTTAGTCGGCGGCGTCTTCGTCATTGAAGCCCTGTCGGTCATCCTGCAAGTGGGGTCTTATAAGCTCCGGGGGAAGCGCATCTTCAATATGGCGCCCATTCACCATCACTTCGAGATGAAGGGGTGGGACGAGCCGAAGGTCGTGGTGCGTCTGTGGATCATTGCCATTTTGCTGGCATTGCTCAGCTTGAGCACGCTCAAATTACGGTAGGCGAATACCAGTGAACGTGAAAGATCTCCAAGTCACGGTCGTCGGAGTAGCTCGGAGCGGGTTAGGCGCAGCTCGCCTGCTGAACCATCTGGGGGCCCGGGTCACCCTGGCCGACCGGAAGGATTCGCAGGAACTGACCGCCATCCTGTCGCAGGTGGACCAGTCGACCATCGCGGTGAAGGTGGGGGCGCAGTACGAGTCCGCACTCGAAGGGGCCGATCTGGTCGTGATCAGCCCGGGTGTGCCGACTCAGCTCGATGCGCTCAATCGCGCGAGGGCCCGCGGGGTCCGCGTCATCGGGGAGCTGGAATTGGCCTCCCGCTTTTTGACGGCGCCGGTGGTGGCCGTCACCGGGACGAACGGGAAGAGCACGACGGTGACGCTGATCGGCAAGTTTCTGCAGGAGAGCGGGAAGCGCGCGTTTGTCGGAGGCAATCTGGGAATTGCCGCCAGCGAGGCGGCCTTGGCCTCTGTCCAGGCGAAGGCGGGGACGGTTGCACCCTATGAGTATGTGGTGTTGGAAGTCTCTAGTTTCCAACTGGAGACGACCGAGCAGTTCCACCCCTGGATCGCTGCGATTCTGAATGTGACCTTGGACCATATGGACCGCTATGCTTCGGTGGATGACTATGTGGCGGCGAAGGCGAATATCTTCGTCAACCAAACGGCCGGCGACTATTCCCTGTTGAATCTCGATGATGCGCGCGTGGCTGCGCTTCGCGGGCGCACCAAGGGCACCGTCCTCGGCTTCAGCCGCAGCGGCACCACGGTGTCGGCAGTGGCAGGCGCGACGGTGCTTGACGGCGATTTGATCGTGACGACGGTTCGGGGGCGGCGGGAGGAAATCTGTCGCCGCAGCGACATGCGGCTCATCGGCCTCCATAACGTCGACAATGTAATGGCGGCGGCGACGTATGGTCTGCTCTGTGGCTGTTCACTCGAGGCCATTCGAACCGTGCTGCGATCCTTTCCCGGGCTGGAACATGCCCTGGAAGTGGTGCGCGAGCGTCGCGGGGTTCGCTTCGTGAACGACTCCAAAGGTACCAATGTCGATGCGGTATTGAAGGCCTTGGAGGGAATCGAACAGCCGATCTGGTTGATCGCCGGTGGACGCGACAAGGGCGGCGACTTTTCCCGTCTCCAAGGAGCGATACGGGAACGGGTGAAAGGGCTGATTCTGATCGGGGAGGCAGCCGGCCGTATCCGGGGAGCGATGGGAGATTTTGACCGATGTCGTCCTGCAGCGACCCTCCGCGATGCCGTGGAGCTTGCTGCTCGCGAGGCGCAGCCCGGCGAGGTAGTCTTACTCTCGCCGGCCTGCGCCAGTTTCGACATGTTTGCGGATTACCAAGACCGGGGCCGGCAGTTTAAGGCGTTGGTACAAGGGTTGCCGGCGTAACGCGGGAGTCGTGTGGGAGGAACGATAGCTGACCGATGGCACAGCATGCGCTCGCAACACTGATGTTGCCCTGGTCGACCTCGACCCAGCGGGCGACCAAACGCGTGCCGGTCGATCCGGCCCTGCTGGCCGTGACGCTCATTCTTGCCCTGGTGGGAGTGGTCATGGTGTTCAGTGCCAGCGCGGTGGTCGCGGGGAATCGGTTTCACGACCCCTGGTACTTCCTGAAGCGCCAGTTGGCCTGGTTGGGCGCCGGCCTCCTGGTGATGCATCTTATTTCGAAGATCGACTATCCCATTTGGAAGAAGTTGGCGATTCCGCTGCTGTTCGGGGCGACGGTATTGCTGGTGTTGGTGCTCCTTCCGTCGCTCGGCAGTGTGGCCAAAGGGGCGCGCCGGTGGCTACATCTCGGTCCGATCAACATCCAACCGGCCGAGCTGGCGAAGTACGCGGTGGTCCTCTACATCGCGGCCTACCTGACGAAGAAGCAGGACCAGCTCGCCCGCTTTTCTCGCGGCCTGTTGCCGCCGCTGATCGTGCTGGGTCTGTTGAGCGGCCTGGTGTTGCTGGAGCCCGATCTGGGAACGGTCGTGGTGATGGGCCTGGTGGTCGTGACGATGCTGTTCCTGGCAGGGGCGCGAATCAAACATCTCGGCCTCCTGGCGCTCGGTGCGCTGCCGACGGTGGCAGCCTTGATTCTGGGGTCCCCTTATCGGCGTCGACGAGTGATCGAATATCTATACGGGGCCAAGGATCCGACCGGTTCCGGATATCAGATCCATCAATCCTTTCTAGCGTTCGGCAGCGGCGGCCCGTTCGGCGTGGGGCTGGGCGAGGGGAAGCAAAAGTTGTTTTTTCTCCCGGAGGCGCATACCGACTTTGTGCTGGCCCTGGTCGGCGAAGAGTTGGGGCTGATGGGGACCGCGACCATCGTGCTGCTGTTCGGGCTGTTCGTCATCAAGGGCTTTCAGATCGCAGGGCGGGCTCGCAACCCGTTCGGTCGGCACCTGGCAATGGGTATCACGCTCTTGATCGGCATGCAGGCCTTGGTCAATGCCGGAGTGGTGACCGGACTGCTGCCGACCAAAGGCTTGACCTTGCCGTTTGTCAGCTATGGCGGCTCCTCGTTGATGGCCAATTTGTTCGGCGTCGGGATTCTGTTGAACATTTCACGCGACCGGCAGGGCGGGCAGGACGGCAGTGGGTCGCGGGTGGTGCGCAAGCGCGGGGTGGTGGCGGAATGAACGTGGTCATCGCTGCCGGTGGAACGGGAGGCCATCTCTATCCGGCGATCGCCGTCGCGCGAGAATTTTTACGGCGCGATCCATCCACCCGCATTCTGTTTGTCGGCACCACGCGTGGAATCGAACGCAAAGTGCTGGCCCATGAAGGCTTTCCCTTGCAGTGCATCGATGCCAATCCCTTGATGGGCAAGAGTCTGCGCGAGATCGTGAAGGCCCTGGTCACCTTGCCGAAGAGTCTGTGGCAGTCGATGGGGATCCTCAAGAAACAGAGTGCCGATCTCGTGTTCGGCGTCGGCGGATACACCAGTCCGGCGATGCTCTTGGCAGCTTTTCTACGACGGATCCCCGGTGTGATTCTCGAGCCGAACGCCTATCCCGGCATGGCGAACAAGGCGGTTGCGCCGTTCGTAGAGCGGGTGTTTCTGGCCTTCGAGTCGACGGTGACATTCTTCAATCGATGCAAGTCCAGCGTGGTCGGGACACCGGTCCGACAGGCGTTTCTGGACTCTGCCGATCCGGCGGCGAGCCGGGCAGAGGAACGCACCGTTCGACATCTGTTGATTTTCGGCGGCAGTCAGGGAGCGAGGGCCATCAATTCGGCGATGATCGAGGCCTTGCCGTTGCTTCGTGCCATGAAGGGCCAGCTGACTATCACCCATCAAACCGGTGAAGCGGATCACGCCAGAGTCGTGGCCGCGTATGAACAGGCTGGAATGCCTGCGCAGGTCGTACCCTTTCTCTACGACATGCCGACGGTGCTGCGAAACGCCGACCTCGTGGTGGCGAGGGCCGGAGCCATGACGATTGCCGAATTGACGGTCTGTGGAAAGGCAGCGATTCTGATTCCGCTGCCGACGGCGATCTACAACCATCAACTGCGAAATGCCGAGGTGATGGCTCAGGCCGGTGGTGCGGTGCTCCTGCCGCAAGCGGACCTGACCGGAGCCGGACTGGCGCAAGCCGTCACACAGATTTTGAAGGAGCCCCGGCGACTTCAGACCATGAGTGAACAGAGTTGGAATATGCGGCGCAGCGATGCGGCCGAAACCATCGTTCGTGAGTGTTACGACGTCATAAGGAGGCGCCATGAGACCAGCGGGGGCGCTTGCGCCCTATGAACAACGAGAGCGGGAGAAACAGCAACAGGATAGGAGCAGGGGGCAGCCATCATTCCGAGGACAGGAGCTAAGGCGGACGGCGATGTTCAGAAAGACACAACATATTCATTTAGTGGGCATCGGTGGATCCGGGATGAGCGGCATCGCTGAGGTGTTGTTGACGCTTGGATATAAGGTCAGCGGCTCGGACCTCAGTCAGTCGGAAACGACGCGCCGGCTTGAGGAACTAGGGGGGCGCATCGCGATCGGTCACCATGAGTCCAACATCGGTGAAGCGCAGGTGGTCGTCATCTCTTCCGCGGTGGCGGCGACCAACCCTGAAGTGGTGGCGGCGAAAGCGCGGCAGATCCCGGTCATCCCGCGTGCGGAGATGCTGGCGGAGCTGATGCGACTCAAGTTCGGCGTGGCGATCGCCGGCGCTCATGGAAAGACGACGACGACCTCGATGGTGGCCAATGTCCTCGCACAGGGCGGATTGGACCCCACCATGGTGATCGGCGGCAAGGTGAATGCCCTTGGGAGCCATGCACGACTGGGGCGCGGTGATCTACTCATTGCGGAAGCGGATGAAAGTGACGGGTCGTTTCTGCGCCTCGCACCGACCATTGCCGCTGTCACCAATATCGACCGCGAACATTTGGACCATTACGGCAGCATGGAGCGGCTCAACGACAGTTTTCTTGAATTTGTGAACAAAGTCCCATTCTACGGATTGGCCGTACTTTGCTCCGACGACGAACGGTTGCGAAACCTCCTGCCGCGCGTAGTGAAACGATTTCAGACGTACGGACTGAATGAACATCCCGATCATGTGCCGGATTTTCGCGCCACCGACATCAACCTGCGGCAGTGGGGGTCGGAGTTCCGGGTGTTCTTCCGCGGACGCAACCTCGGTCCGTTCCGGTTGTCCATTCCCGGCATTCACAATGTCTCGAATTCATTGATCGCGATTGCCATCGGGATGGAGTTGGATATCCCGGTCGATCTGATCCGGAAAGGCCTCGCGGCGTTCAGTGGGGTGGAGCGACGGTTCCACCTGCGCGGGGAGAAGGCCGGCATCATGGTGGTGGACGATTATGGGCATCATCCGACTGAGGTGCGGGCCACGATCGCGGCTGCGAAGCAAGGGTGGGATCGACGCGTGGTCGTGCTGTTTCAGCCGCATCGCTACAGCCGTTCTCGCGATCTGATGCAGGAATTCGCCCATGCGTTCGACCAGGCGGACGCGCTCTTTATGACAGAAATTTATGCGGCGGGCGAACAGCCGATCCCTGGCGTCTCCGGCGCGAAGCTGGTGGAGGCGGTGCAAGCGGTCGGGCATCCTTCGGCCACCTTCGTGGAGCGCAAGGACACCCTGGCGGAGCAGGTGCTGCCGATGCTGAAATCCGGAGATCTCGTGATTACCCTCGGCGCAGGGGACATCTGGAAAACGGGATTGGCGATTCTTGAGCGATTGCCGGCGTAACGGTGTGGTGAGACGGGAAACGAGGACCGGTGTGGCGCGAACAGAACGACCGGCCAGAACCAGGCACGACTGGGCGCGCATTCTTGAAGGAGTTCGTGGAACAGTCACGTACGAGGCCTCGCTGCAGGCCTATACGTCATTCCATATCGGTGGACCGGCGGAAGTCCTGGTGGAGCCGGCCGATCTGGATGACCTTTGTTGGGTGGTGGCACAGGCTCGTGCGGAACATATTCCGCTCTTTGTGGTGGGCGGGACCAATCTGCTCGTTCGTGACGGGGGCATCCGCGGGATCGTGGTCAGCCTGCGGCAATTCAAAGCGATCCGCCAGGAGCCGGATCATGTGCTCTATGCAGAAGGGGGCGTGGGCATGCCGACATTGATCGGATATACCATCCGCCGGTCGCTCGCCGGATTGGAATGGGGTGCCGGGATTCCGGGGACCGTGGCGGGTTGCGTCGTGATGAATGCAGGGACGCGCTTGGGCGAAATGAAGGATTCCGTCAAGGCCGTCCGGATGGTGGATCCTCGCGGCAGGGTGGTGGATATTCCCGTCGCGGATATTCCGTTCAGTTATCGGCGGGCGCATTTGCCCCGTGGCATCGTGGCAGGAGTCTGGGTGCAGTTGAGGCCCGGCGATCACGAGCGGATCGAAAAGACGGTGAAGGACTATCTGCAGTATCGCAAGCAGACCCAGCCGCTCACCTTGCCGAGTGCGGGTTGCGTGTTTAAGAACCCTCCGCAGGACTCCGCCGGTCGCCTGGTGGATGCAGCGGGCCTGAAGGGGGCTCGCATTGGAGATGCGCAAGTTTCGGAAAAACATGCGAATTTTATGGTGAACGTGGGCCATGCGCGCGCGGCCGATGTGCTGGCGTTGATCAAGAAAGTTCGCGCGGCCGTGAAAAAGGTGTCGGGCGTGAAGCTGGAATTGGAACTGAAGGTGGTCGGTGAGGCCTGACGCGGGTTGAGGAAGGGAGTGGATGTGACGGAACGGAAGCCGCTGACGCGCTCAAAAATCGGGGTTCTGATGGGCGGGCAATCGTCTGAACGGGAAGTGTCGTTGAAGACCGGCGAGGCTGTGTATCGCTCGCTGGTGCGAAGCGGCTATGACGCGCTGGTCATCGATGTCAGCACCAATCTGTCGTCCGCTTTACAGGAACAGGGAGTCGAGATTGCTTTCCTCGCGTTGCACGGGCCAGGTGGAGAAGACGGCGCGATCCAGGGATTCCTGGAGACCATGGGAATGCCCTATACAGGATCCGGTGTACGGGCCAGTGCGATCGGCATGCACAAGGTCGTGACCAAGACAGAGCTGGCCTCCCATGGCATTCCGGTACCGCGCGGCACGGTGGTGCGGCGCGGAACGGCTCCCACCTTGGGACGGGTCATCAGGGCCTGCAAGTTGAAGCTGCCGGTGGTCGTAAAGCCGGCGAGTCAGGGGTCCACGATCGGGGTGACCATTGTGCGGAAGCCATCACAATGGAAAGAAGCCCTTCGTACGGCGCATCGGTATGACGAAGAAGCGATGGTCGAGGCGTTTATTCCCGGGCATGAGGTCACAGTGTCGCTTCTGGGCGGCCCCGACGGGGCGGTGACCGGGTTGCCGGCCGTGGAGATTGTGGCGCCGGATGGATTTTATGATTTTTCGGCCAAGTATGAGAAGGGGCGAACGCAGTACCTCTGCCCGGCGCCGCTCCAGGCTGCAGTCGCTCGGCAGATCAAACAACTGGCCATTCGGACCTATCAGGCCTTGGGCTGCAGCGGGGCGGCCCGGGTCGATTTCCGCATTACGCCCAAGGGGAAGCCGTTCGTGCTCGAGATCAACACGGTCCCGGGAATGACGGAGACGAGCCTGCTGCCCATGGCGGCGGGGAAGGCCGGCTTGTCGTACGACGTATTGACGGAGAGGATTCTCCAGTCCGCGCTCAGGCGGGCCGGAGTCGGATCATTTCGAGCCGTGAGGTAGCGATGTCGTTGCGGTGGCGCAAGGTACGCCCGGTTAAAGTGAATCCGCGGGCGAATGCCCGCTCGGAAGCCGCGCTGGGTCGCCATCGGACCGGTGAGGCGGGCGGGTATTGGTCCAGGCTGGGGCGTGGTCTGCTGATTACCTTGCGGGTGGTCGCCACGGTGACTGTGCTGGTCGGCGGTTGTTCGGGGCTGTTTGTCCTGGCGCGGGAAGTGGGACCTCTGACGCGGGAATGGTTTCTGGTGCGCTCCGTGTCGGTGAGCGGGTTGCACCATGTGACGAGGAAAGAAGTGATCGGGAGATTGGCGTTGAAGCCTGATACCGCGCTCTACTCCATTAACCCGTCCTGGTTGGCCGACCGGATCAAGACCCATCCCTGGATCAAGGATGCGACGGTGGTGCTGAAGCCCTTACATGAAATTCATATCGACATCGTTGAGCGGGAACCTGCGGTCGTGGTGCGCACGCTGGCGGAGAATCTCCTGGCCGATTCGGACGGGTTCTTGCTGGCGCATCTCGGGTCGGCGGATGATCCGACCCTGCCGATGTTGTCCGGTGTCGACGGCAAGCGGCTGATGCAGGGGAAACCGGACGATCGTCGCCCCGTGCAGGTCGGCGCGGCCCTGGCCCGCATGGTCGGACAGACGACCGGAGGACGGCCGGATATCAATGTGGGAAATCTCAATAATATGGTGGTCGAGGTTCAGGGTGTGACGTTTCAATTCAGTGAGTCGTCGATGAATCAGCAATGGTATCGGTTTCTCAAAATGCGGCCCGCACTGCGTGATGTGGCCTTTGACGGGGAGGGCGCCAGGGCGAATGAAATCGATCTTCGCTTTGCCGACCGCGTCATTGTTCGGGGAAGGGGGTGAGCCGAGTGTCTAAGCGGGATCATATCCTGGTCGGACTCGACATCGGGACCACCAAGATCTGTGCGATTGTCGCCGAAGTGCCGGAGGAGGGCCCGCTGAATATCATCGGCGTCGGCTCCTGCCCCTCGCGCGGGCTTCGCAAGGGTGTGGTGGTCAATATCGAGAGTACGGTGGAGTCGATCAAGAAGGCGGTTGAGGAAGCGGAACTCATGGCGGCCGTGCAGATCAATTCGGTCTATACGGGCATCGCGGGGAGCCATATTTCGGGGGAAAACCTCAAAGGCGTCGTGGCCCTCAAGAAGCAGGAAGTCACGCGCGACGACATCAGCCGTGCGGTGGAAAGTGCGCGAACGCTCGCCGTGATTCCTCACGAGCGTCGCATCTTGCACGTGTTGCCGCGCGAATTCATGGTGGACGATCAGGAGGGCGTGCGCGAGCCGTTGGGCATGTCCGGCAACCGGCTGGAGGTCAACGTCCATGTCATCACCGGCGCGGTGACGTCGGCACAGAACATCATCAAGAGCGTGAACCGGGCCGGGCTCGACGTCGTGGACATCATTCTGCAACCCCTCGCATCGAGCGAGGCGGTCCTGAGCGCCGAAGAGCGGGAGTTGGGAGTCGCCATGGTGGATCTGGGCGGCGGCACGACCGACTTGGCGATCTTTCTCGACGGCAGCATCCGGCACACGGCGGTGCTTCCGATCGGCGGACAGAATCTCACGAAGGATCTGGCCATCGGACTGCTGACCTCGCAAACCGATGCGGAAAAAATCAAAGTGCAACACGGCATTGCCCGCACCGAGCTGGTGCATGGGCATCAAATGGTGGAAGTGCCGTCCGTGGGTGATCGGCCGCCGCGACAATTCACGCGTCGTGATATCGCGGAGATTCTCGAGCCGCGCGTCGAGGAAATGTTCGATCTGGTGAAGCGGGAAATCGTGCGCGCCGGCTATGAAGGTATGCTCGGTGCCGGCGTGGTAATCACGGGCGGGACGTCGCTCTTGGAAGGGATGCCGGATGCTGCGGAGCGAGGGCTGAATCTGCCGGCCCGTCGGGGCATGCCGACGGGCATCGGTGGGTTGCGCGATATCGTCAGCAACCCGATGCACGCGACCGGTGTCGGGCTGTTGTTGCATGCACGTCAACATGCCGACAACTTGGAGGCTGCCGGCATCCGTCACGGCAAAGGGTTGGGGAAAGTGTTCGATCGCATGCGATCGTGGATGTTCGAGTTTTTCTAACTTTTGCGGACGGCTTAAGACCACGTCCGCACCATCGTCAAGGGAGGTGCCACGATGTTTTCATTTCAAGAGGAGCCGCAATCGCCCGTTCGCATCAAAGTGATCGGTGTCGGAGGCGCGGGGTGCAACGCCGTCAATACGATGATCACCGGCGGATTGTGCCGAGTCGATTTCGTGGCTGCGAATACGGATGTGCAGGCACTCGAACGATCTCAGGCGTCGTATAAGATTCAGATCGGGCCGGAGCGGACGCGCGGTCTCGGTGCAGGTGCCAAGCCTGAAGTGGGACGTGACGCCGCATTGGAAAGCAAAGATGAGATTCGCGAGAGTCTGGTCGGGGCCGATATGGTGTTTGTTACCGCCGGAATGGGCGGCGGCACCGGGACAGGCGCGGCTCCGATCGTGGCCAGTATTGCGCGTGAACTGGGGATCCTGACCGTCGCGGTCGTGACCAAGCCTTTCCAGTACGAAGGACATCGACGGATGAGCCATGCCGAGGAAGGCATTCGCGATCTCGGTCGGCACGTCGATACGCTCCTGATTATCCCGAATCAACGGTTGCTCGGGATCGTAGACAAGGCCACCCCGTTGCTGGATGCGTTCAAGGTGGCGGACGACGTGTTGCGCCAGGCCATTCAAGGAATTGCGGACGTGATCACGACCATCGGGCTGGTCAACGTGGACTTTGCCGATGTGCGGACGATCATGGCACACACCGGTCGCGCGGTGATGGGGATGGGGATCGGGCGCGGTGCCAACCGCGCGCAGGAAGCGGCGCAGAAGGCGATTTGCAGCCCGCTGTTGGAAGAGGGCAGCGTAGAAGGCGCTCGCGGCGTCCTGCTGAACATCACAGGCGGCCCGAATATGTCGCTGCACGAAGTGGAAGAAGCGGCATCGATCGTTCAGCATGCGGCGGATGCCGAAGCGAACATCATCGTCGGACAGGTCATCAATCCCGAGATCGGCGATGATCTGATCGTGACCGTGATTGCGACCGGATTCGAGCGGGAAGAACAACCGGCTGCGCGCCCAGCCGTAGCCGCCGAACGCCCTGCGGCGCGGACCCCCAACGGACGCCCGGCGCAACAGGTGTTGACCGGCGTGCATGCCACGGGATCGGATCGCCCCCATAAAGACCTGGATCGACCGACCTTCCTTCGCCGCATGGGCGAGACCCGAGAAGCCGTGGAGCGGATCGCGGTCGTCGGCGACGACGAATGGGATGTGCCGACCTTTTTGCGGAAGCAGGCCGACTGAGCCCGAAGCCGTATCGGCAGCTGCGAGGCTCAGAACGAGGATGGTATCAGAGGTCATCATCGCGCCGTCGTTTGCAACGGCCGCGGAGGGGGTGGAACATTTTTTCGGCACCCGATTGTCCTCCGTCTCGGTGACGCCGGGTCGTGCCGCTGTGCCAGGGGCTCAGTATCGCGAGCGAGGCGCGAGTGTGATCCTGTCCGTCAAACAGGTTCACGGGACGGATGCGCTGATCGTCGATCAGCCGGTCGAGCAGGGCGACGCCTTCGAAGGAGGCTGGGATGCGTTAGTGACTGACCAGCCTGGCGTGATGGTCACTGTGCGGACCGCGGATTGTGTGCCGGTGCTTCTGTACGATCCGGCGCGACGGGTGGTCGCGGCGATCCATGCAGGCTGGCGGGGTGCGGTGGCCGGTATTGTGCCGAAGACGGTGGCCGTGATGGTGCGCCGGTTCGGGGCGACCGTGGATCGGCTGCAGATGGCGATCGGTCCTTCCGCCGGTCCCTGCTGTTACGAAGTGGATGAGCCGGTCCTTGTGCGACTGCGGGAGGTCTTTCCCGAGTGGCGATCGGTCGTGAAGCCGGTGAACAGTCAGAAGGCGCATCTCGATCTGCGCGCATTTGTGCGTCGGCAAGCGTTGGCTGACGGGCTGGCTGCGGAACGAGTCGCCACGATCGACGCCTGCACGATTTGTCAGCCCGAGCGATTTTATAGTTATCGCCGTGATGGTGTGGTGAAGGCCACGATGGTCAGCGGGATTGCGCTCATGCCTCGCCGGTCGGTTTGAGATCGGTTCTCGGTCGGTGCGATGTCCGACACTTCTCGAATTACCTGCTCACGGGTGGCATAGGGTGATGGTACTCCTGGAGCAGTCCGCAAGGCGGCAAGATGGATGCAGCGCTGGGAACGATTGCGGGTCGGGTTCGAGCGGCGTTCGACGAAATGCAACGTGCGGCCGCCCGTGCGGGGCGCCCGCCGGAGTCTGTTCGTCTCATCGCCGCATCCAAAACCGTATCCGTTGAACGGCTGCGTCAGGCGGTAGACGCCGGCGTTCGACACCTGGGAGAGAATCGCCTTCAGGAGGCATTGTCGAAAATCGACGCGCTAGAACGGGAAGGGGTCGTCTGGCACTTTATCGGCAGCCTGCAACGGCGCAAGGTCAAATCGGTCGTCGGGCGATTTGAGACGATTCATTCCGTCGATAGTCTCGCACTGGCGGAAGAGATCGACCGGCAGGCGAAGGCCGCGGGGCTGCGGCAACGTGTCCTGCTGGAAGTGAATCTTGCCGGAGAAGTCAGCAAGGGAGGATTTGAGCCGACGACACTGGTGGCGGCCCTGGAGTCCCTAAACGGGTTCGAGCATCTGGATATTCGCGGCCTCATGGCCATTCCCCCACCCACCCCGACAGCGGAAGACGCGCGTCCCTACTTTCGACAACTCCGGACCCTCGCTCAAACCTTGACAGCGCGGGGGTACGGGAACATTAATATGCAGGAACTCTCGATGGGCATGTCGCACGACTATCCCGTTGCGATTGAGGAAGGGGCGACCTACGTACGAGTCGGAACGGCGATTTTCGGAGCGCGAGGGGAGTAAATCGATGCTGACAAAACCGATTGCATTCATCGGTGGCGGGCAAATGGCAGAGGCGCTGATCGGCGGACTCCTGGCTGCGGGTGCCTGTGAGCCTGCATTCATTTGCGCGACGGATCCGGTTGCCGCGCGTCGCGATGTATTGAAATCGCGTTTCGGCATTCGTGTCGGCGATGAGAATGCGAAGGCTGTTCGAGAGGCCGATCTGGTGGTCCTGGCGGTGAAGCCGCAGGCGATGTCGATGGTGCTCAGTGACGCGGGGCAGGCCTGTGCCGGAAAATTGATCGTCTCCATTGCCGCCGGTGTGACGACCGCCTGGATTCGCGAGCGGATCGTGAGTTCCAGAGGAGTCGTCCGGGCGATGCCTAACACGCCGGCTCTGGTGCGAGAAGGAGTCACGGCAGTGGCCTGTCAGCCCGATCTCCCATCTGGCGACCTAGCTGCGGTGCGGACATTGTTTGAGGCGGTCGGGTCGGTCGTTTCGGTAGAGGAACGACTCATGGATGCCGTAACCGGCTTGAGCGGAAGCGGCCCAGCCTACGTGTTCGTTGCCATCGAAGCGCTGGCGGACGGCGGGGTTCGGATGGGCTTGCCACGGGCGACTGCGGAACTCCTGGCCGCGCAGACGGTCCTGGGTGCCGCGAGAATGATCTTGGAGCGTGGCGAGCATCCGGCCAAGTTGAAGGATCAAGTGGCGTCGCCGGGCGGCACCACCATCGCCGGATTGTATCAGCTGGAAACCGGCGGGATGCGGAGCTGTTTGATGGCGGCCGTCGAGGCGGCCACGAAACGTTCACAGGAGTTGGGACGCTGATGTTTGTAATGAGCAATGTGCTGCAGGGGGCGGCCACGGTGCTGGATACGGTGTTGTGGCTGTATATGTGGGTCATCATCGCCCGCGCGTTGATTTCGTGGGTTAATCCGGATCCGTGGAACCCGATCGTGCAGTTTTTGGAGCGCGCGACGGAGCCGGTGCTCACGCCGATCCGTCGGCTGGTAGGATGGCGCATGGGCATGGATCTGTCGCCGATGATCGCGATTCTGATCCTTGTCTTTTTACAATATGCCGTGGTTCAATCGTTACGGGATATCGCAGTGCGGATGCATTAACCGTCGGGCAAGAGGTGTCGCATGAAAATCACTCCCATCGACATTCAGCAGATGGTCTTCCAGGTGAAGTTCCGGGGGTATGACCGGGACGAAGTGAACCGGTTCCTCGAGGAGCTGGCTTTGACCGTCGAGAACTTGAATCGAGAGAGCAGCGCGCTTCGTGAAAAGTTGACCGCGACCGAGCAGCAGGTCACCGACCTGCGACGCACGGAGGCGACACTATCGAACACCCTGGTCTCCGCCCAGACGCTGGCCGAGGATGTGAAACGGTCCGCGCAGCGCGAGTCCGATTTGATTGTGAAGGAAGCCGAGCTGAAGGCGAGTGAAATCATCCGGCAGGCCCGAGTGAGTCTCTCCGAGATGCAACGTGGTCTCGCGGACCTTCAGAAACAACGCCTGATGATGGTGGAACGATTCCGTTCAACCCTGCGCTCGTTCGAGCGTATGTTGGAAGTGGAAGAAAGCGACGCGTATCAATCGGATGCGGCTTCGGTCGAAGGGAAGTTGGCCGGCGAATCAAGCACGGCGCGTTGAGCATTCTGTGCCCCTTGGATTTTCTCTTCCGCCTCTAGCGGGGTCGCCAGGGGGCTCCACCCTTCCATTCCCGCTCCTTCTCTCTGTCAACCTCGTGTAGGCGTATATCGATGGCTAGACCCCATCCCATTCGGGCCGCTTTGCAGGCAGCGGTCGATGACGGTACGTTTCCCGGCGCGGTGTTGGCTGTCCGATTGCGCGGGACCTTCGTCTATGAAGGTGCCGCCGGCCGCCTGTCGTCGCAGAATCCGGGCGCGGCGGTGACGATCCACACCTGCTACGACCTGGCCTCTTTGACCAAGGTGCTGGCGACTACCACGGCGTTGCTGTTGCTCATGCAGCGTGGCACAGTGACGCTGGAAGACCGGATCGATCATCTCCTGAATGAACTGCAGGGCAGTGCCGCGGGTGCGGCCTCTATCCATCAGTTGCTCACGCATAGCTCGGGGCTTCCCGGTTGGCGACCTTACTATGAGCGGCTTGCGTTGCTTGAGGCCGGCGAGTCCGGATTTCCTGGACGTACGGCGGCGCGTGAGGCGGTGCTGGGCTATATCGCACAAGAAGCGTTGGTCTATGAACGAGGCTCGCGCAGTCTCTATAGCGACCTGGGGTTCATGCTGCTGGGATGGGCGGTAGAGCGGCTGGCCGGTGAGTCGCTGGACCAATTTTGCACAAGCCAGATTTATCGTCCGCTTGAGGCACAGCCTCTTGCGTACATCCCGCGCGGGTCGCAAACCATGCCTGGCGCCTCATTGGAATCACATATGATCGCTCCGACCGAAGACGATCCTTGGAGGGGACGCATGTTGTGCGGCGAAGTGCACGACGAGAATGCCTTTGCGCTGGGCGGTGTGGCCGGTCATGCCGGATTGTTCGGAACGGCGCGCACGGTCCTCGCAGTGGCGAAGGCGTGGATGGATGGCCGGCGTGGGAAGACGGGATTGTTACATCCTGAACTCGTCACGTTGTTTACGACCCGACAGCAGCGAATACCGAATGCCAGTTGGGCCTTGGGGTGGGATACGCCGTCGAACCCGTCTTCCTCCGGAACGCGCTTCACACCCGAATCATTCGGACATCTCGGCTATACCGGGACTTCGCTCTGGATTGATCCGGTCAAGGAATTGGAGGTGGTGCTGCTGTCCAATCGGGTACATCCGACGAGGAAAAATGAACGGATCAAGACATTCCGACCGCTCATTCACGATCTGATTTGTCGGGAATTTCTCGGAGACTAGACCGGGAGATCCGGATAATCGGTCCAGGTTTCTTTTTCGGCCAGGTAGCGGTTGCCTTTGAAGTTCAGGCGGGTGCGCAAGCGGGTAAAACCGACCCCCATGAGCTTCTCAATGACGGCCTTGACGGCAGCACTCGTGGTGGAGTGTGCGGGGCCTTCGACGGCGTACGACTCGTAGGTGACTTTTCCCGTATAACCCGCCGCCACACGACTGACGAGCACCGCCCGATTAAAATACCGGTCGCTCGGGTCGATCCCCTCGACTTGATGCCGTTCGATTAAGCCCTCTTTCTTAAAGAGGAGAGGGAGTCCACTCATACCAACCTCCGTCCATCATCCGCCGGGAGCGTCTTACGGGTCCCGATTATAGGGACCTCCTTTCCGGAGTGCAACCGTCGTTGACAAGGTTCTCCAGGGGTTTCTATGATGCGCGATTCGCGTGACATCGTTCGCCAGTCGAGGGGCCGATTCAAACACCAGCTGTTTCGATGAACATGAACGTTCCCAACAGTCTGACGATGCTGCGCATCCTGTTGATCCCGGTGTATGTGGGGTTGCTCAACTATGAGCAATTCGACTACGCGTTGGCGACGCTCTTCATCGCCGGGTTGACGGATGCGCTCGATGGAATCATCGCGCGTGTGGCCGATCAGCGGACCAGGCTCGGAGAAGTCCTGGATCCTCTGGCGGACAAACTTATGTTGACGACGGGGTTCATCACGCTTTCAGTGATGCATCTGGTCCCGCTCTGG
The DNA here is from genome assembly GCA_902500715.1 of uncultured Nitrospira sp. GTDB lineage: Bacteria > Nitrospirota > Nitrospiria > Nitrospirales > Nitrospiraceae > Nitrospira_A. The sequence continues at coordinate 53,976 of CABVRO010000007.1, forward strand.
CTGACGATTCTGGTGGTCAGCCGTGATTTGATGTTGATGTTGGGGGCGGCCGTCGCCCATTTCACCCATACCCAGATCGATATCTCGCCGACCGTGCTGGGGAAGGGCACCACATTGGTCCAACTGGCGACGTTGGTCTCCATCATTTTCTTTGCCTCTCGCCGGCTTGATCTCGCCACGCTCGACCCGCTCCTGTATCTTATGGGCGGGGTGACTCTCATGTCCGGTCTGCATTATCTCTCCCGCGGCTATTGCCGCATTACCTCCAGCCAGGCCTAGGAGCCTGTCTGAGTAATGCGCCATTTTGGACTGGACAGCCAGCGCGCGTTG
>CABVRO010000008.1 GCA_902500715.1 uncultured Nitrospira sp.
CCGCGCAGGGACAGTTCATCGCGCTGTTGGATTGTGACGATGTCTGGTTGCCGGGAAAACTTGCCGCTCAGCTGGTGGTCATGCGTGCCCGGCCAGAGGTGGGGTTAGTCCATACGGACTTCGAGGTGCGATTCGAGGACGGCACCTTGGAGGAGCGAGTCTCGGCGCGATTGAGCCGTGAGCCGATGGTGCAGGCGTTTGCCGGAGGTCATGTGGCTCTGCCGTCCACACTCCTGATCCGGAAAGCGGCGCTCGATCAGATCGGGAGTCTGGACCCTGAACTGTATGGGTCGGAAGATTCCGATCTCACGATCCGGCTGTTTCGTGCGACTAGGTTTGAGTGCGTCGACGAGGTGTTGGTGCACAAGCTTCAGCGGGGGCACGGCTATCGAGACATGGCCTTCGATGAACAGACCCATCGCGAGAGCGTCCTCGCCAGTCGAGATCGCTTTCTCATGCGCCTGGAGGGGTTCGCTCCCTTGACGGTGGCGCAACGCGCCGCGTTGGACCGGGAATGGGCGAACTATTTCCTCTTGAAGGGGGCGGCGGCAGAACGGGCCGGACGTCGGGGTGACGCGCGCCGGCATTATTGGTCGGCGATCCGCAAGGCTCCGACCCGTATTCGATGTTATACGCGCTGGCTGCGAGCGCTGAAGCCCTAACGCCGACGCCGGGTCTGTTTCTCAAGTCTCGCGCCAATCGCCTCTAACCCAATTACCAGAGGGGCTATGGAAACCATCAGTTGCGACGTGTGAGGGAAGGCGTCGAACATAGCTCTCTGCAGCCAATACGATCTCACTCACCACATCACCGACGATTTATTTACCGTCGTTCGTTATCATGGTCTCCGCCTGCTCTTTTTCAATCCTCGTCTCGCTTGCGAGGAGAGATCGGGGGTGTACTTCCGGATATCTATTATCCTGTGGCAGCGCCTCGGCAGACCGGCGATCTCCGCCGCGTTGCCAAGCGATGTTCGGGAAACGTCCGGCGATGGATCGAGTATCTAGGGCATGGGACTGAGTTGAAGGTGTATGTCAGAAAAGATCGGAGTGCGGGTTAGACGAAATACGATCTGACCAGCCGCGACCAGGTTTTGACGTTGAGCGGTTCGTGGCGCAGAGCCGACTGGAATGCCTGACGAGCGGCGGTGGGTGTGTGGGCCCGCAGGTGGTGTTTGCCCAGGTCGGCATAATAGACAGCCCAATCGTGCGAGAGGGCATCGCCTTCAGGGGTGCCGGGTCGGCAGGAGGCGGCGTGTTTTTCGAGGAACCGGCGCCGACCGTCCAGCGCGCGTAACGAGGGGATATCCCGCGACGCATTGTGTCCGTAGAGCCGGTGCCGATAGAGCGGTTTGGGAAGATGAATGAAGCGGCCCGGGCCGTACAGCCGGATGATCAGATCGATGTCTTCCCAAATGGAGAGGGCCGCATCGTAGCCGCCTACCGCATCGAAACAGGTCCTGCGGAACAGCGACCCCGATGTGGCGGCGTCGTGTCCGCCCCGCAGCAATTGCGTGATGCTGCGTTGCTGTTTTATCGCGGCATCGTATTCTAGAATCTCGTTCCGTTCATTGACCTGGTACCCGTCGCAGTGTACGAGGGTGGCCTGCGGAGCGCTCTCGAGGATGCCGAGTGTTGCTTCCAGGAACGTGGGCTCCCACAGATCGTCCTGATCGAGAAATGCCAAATAGGGGGTTTGGGCCAGGCGCGCGCCGGCATTTCTGGCGGCGGCTTGTCCGCTGTTCTGTGAATGACGCACGTAGCGGACCTGCGGGATGGCTTGCACCAACGCGTCCGTGCCGTCCGTCGAGGCATCGTCCACGACGATGATCTCGGAGGCGGCCAGGGTTTGCGCGCGCACGGAATCGATGGCCTCTTTCAGATATCTGGAGGTGCCGTTGTAGGCGGGAATGACGACGCTGATCTGTGCCACGGGCGTGAGTTCCTTGGAGGCGTTAATCGGTAACATAGGCGGTGAACGCAGTCAACCGGCGCTGCTGCGGAACAATCCAGCGGACATCGAGCCGGCTGCCTTGACTTGCCGGGTAGGCTGTGATTCTATGCCCGCCGATTGCGTGCAGGGGCTTGTTGGTCATGCCATCGCATCCGATCGTTCGTGCGATGGCCCCTGTGCCTGATCGCGAGCCGGTCCTGTCCTCCACCATGGGTCTCTTCCGCGCAATATTGTGAAGATCGTCATAGCCGCTTGGCATCTCAAGAATCTCAACGTCGGGATCGGGCGATATGCCCGGGAGCTGATTGAGGCGCTGGGGCGCGTCGATCAAACCAATCAGTATGAAATTCTGATTCCTCACGCGGAGCATCCGTTCCCCGCACGTCCGAACATGCGATATCGCGCGATCCGGTTCCCGCTGTTTCGTCGCCGTTTCTGGGAGCAGACGGCTCCGCTCCTCGTCGGCCCGTACGATGTGCTCCACTTTCCATACGATTCCTGCGTGGCCTGGAAGCGCGGAACATTCGTGGCCACCATCCATGACGTCAAGCCGTTGCTGTTTCCGGTGCTCCGTACCCGTCCCAATCTCAATAGTCGTATCGAACAGTGGCTGGTCGGCGATCGCTGGAAGAAGCTCGACCACGTCATCACGATTTCCGAACATTCACGGCGCGATCTTCTGGCGCATGTTCCGCTTCGTCCCGAGCAAGTGACCGTGACCTCCCTGGGCCTCGATACCGAACGATTTAGACCCGCCGAGCATCGGGGGGAGGGCAAACCCTATGTCTTCTGCGTGGCCGGAGCCGACCCGACCAAGAATGTCGGCATCCTCATCGATGCCTTCGCGAAGCTTGCCGAGCCGCTGCGCAGCCGGTTCGATCTGCTTCTGGCCGGTGATGTCTGTAAACGCCCGGATATTCGCACGGCCGTCGAGCACCATGGCATCGGCGCCCACACGAAACTGGTCGGCATGGTGTCCGACCGGGAACTTGTCGCGTATTATCAGCAGGCCACGGCGTTTGTGTTTCCTTCGCTATACGAAGGCTTCGGGCTGCCGGTGTTGGAGGCCATGGGGTGCGGATGTCCGGTGATCTGTTCGAATGCCGCTTCGCTGCCTGAAGTGGCCGGGGATGCGGCGGTGCTGGTGGATCCACGTGACAGCGATCGATTGGCCATCGAACTCTCCCGCCTCCTGGCATCACCCTCGCTACGGGATGACTTGATGGCTCGCGGCCTGGCTCGGTCGCGCGAATTTTCCTGGGATCGCACGGCGCTGGAGACGGTGGCGGTCTACCGACGGCTAGTAGGCTGAGTCGGTGGCCCTCGATGGGCGAACCGGATCGCCGGCAACGCAGATGGTGCTCGACAGGTTGCAGCTGTTGTGTTGTCATGGATCCCTGACGGGCTCTTGCCTGATGTCGAGGGGATGCACCTTATGGCGGAAGAGACGAGCGATGTGTTAATCGCCGGGGCCGGAGTGATCGGCGTGGCTATCGCGAGGGAACTCAGGCGCCGGCATGGCATGAAGGTGGTTGTGCTGGAGAAGGAATCCACAGCAGGCCGGCATGCAAGCGGTCGCAACAGCGGCGTGCTGCACGCGGGCGTGTATTACAAGGCCGGGACACTCAAGGCCCGGCTGTGCGTAGAGGGGAACCGGCGGTTGCGGGCCTATTGTCGGCAGCAGGCGATTCCGCTCAACGAGCATGGCAAGGTGATTGTAGCGCGGACAGAGGCGGAGTTGCCGGCCCTGCGTGAATTGTATGCACGATCCCAGGCCAATGGAGTTCGTGCGAGCTTGCTCGATCAACAGGCTCTGAAAGAGGTGGAACCGTGCGCGAAGACCGTCCAGCAGGCGCTGTATGTACAGGATACCGCGGTCGTCAACCCGCAGCGGGTCATGGCGGCCATGGTGGCGGACGCCGAGCGCGAAGGCGTGGAGTTTCGCTTCGGCTGTGCCTGGCAGGGGCGGGAGAGCGATGGGGTGGCGCGCACCGATCGGGGCCGTTTGAGCTACGGGCATTTCGTGAATTGCGGCGGACTCTTTGCCGACCGAATCGCGCATGCCTACGAAGTCGGGCTGCATCTCAAAATCTTGCCGTTTCGCGGACAGTTCTATCGGCTGCGTTCCGGGTCTGCCATGCAGGTCCGTGGCAACATCTATCCGGTTCCGGACCTGCGCAACCCGTTCCTGGGCGTGCATTTTACGCGACGGCCTGAAGGCGATGTGACGATCGGACCTTCGGCCCTCCCGCTGCTGGGTCGTGAGCAGTATCGAGGCCTGGTCGGGGCCACGCTCGGCGGGACTGTCACGATGCTGGCCTATTTGATGCGACTCTTCGGTCGCAACCGGGACCATTTTCGCTCGATTGCCTGGACCGAGATGATCAAGCTGACGCGCGCGGGTTTTTTTCGTGAAGCGGAAGAACTGGGACGGGGGTTTGAGAAAGCCGATTTGCTGCCGGGGCAAGCGCCGGGCATTCGGGCGCAATTAGTCGATACGAGAACGGCGGAACTGGTCAGTGATTTTGTGATTGAGTCGGGGACGCGCTCCACGCATGTATTGAATGCCGTCTCGCCTGCCTTTACCTCGTCTCTGCCGTTTGCCGAGCACGTCGTCGACACGATGAGGCTTGCCTAGCCAGGACACCTCATGAATGCTGCCGCAAGGCGTCCGACCCTCGAGCCCGGCGAGGCCGTTCTCGTTCGGCCTCCTCGATGGACGGCACGTGCGCCTGCGTCGGCCTGCGTCTCGAACGCCTTGCGGCGGCATTCATGAATAATCCCGGGTTGGCGTGTCCCCCGGTTGTATGAGCGAATTTTCTGGTCTGAACCCGTCCCGAAACGTTATGATTCGATGCGTGGATAATCGGGGTCGCTTGCCTTCGCCCGGGAAGGCCGGCCCGCTGAATTCGATGATCCTGTTACCGTGGGGGTGGTGGATGAAGGGTGTCGTACTTGCCGGAGGACTTGGCTCTCGATTGTTGCCGCTCACGAAAGTGACGAATAAACATTTGCTGCCCGTGTATGACAAGCCGATGATCTACTACCCCATCCAAACCTTGGTCAACGCGGGCATTACGGAAGTGATGTTGGTGACGGGCGGGAACAGCGCCGGAGATTTCCTGAAGTTGTTGGGAAACGGTCGGGATTTTGGTCTGAAGCATCTCAGCTATACCTACCAGCAGGGAGAGGGGGGCATTGCCGATGCGTTGCGGTTGGCGGAGCATTTTGCCGATGATGGCCCCATCTGCGTAGTCTTGGGAGACAACCTGATCCAGGGGAATATCGCCAAGGCAGCTGAGGCGTTCCGCGCGCAAAAAACTGGCGCCAAGATTTTGCTGAAGGAGGTCAAAGACCCTCAGCGGTTCGGTGTGCCGCACCTGGAGGGGAGCCGTGTGGTGAGCATTGAAGAGAAACCGGCACATCCCCGATCGTCATATGCAGTGACCGGCATCTACTTTTACGATGCACGCGTGTTCGAGATCACCCGGACGTTGAAGCCTTCCGGCCGTGGTGAACTCGAAATTACGGATGTTAACAATGCGTACATTGCCTCAGGTGAACTGACCTGGAATGTGCTGGACGGCTGGTGGACGGATGCCGGCACGATCGAATCGTTGTTGGCGGCCAATCAACTTGTCGCGCAGACCGGCGCGAACAGGATGGAGTTGTAAATGCGTATTTTGGTGACGGGCGGGGCCGGCTTCATCGGGTCGCATCTGGTGCGCCGCTTGATTCAGAGCGGCTGCCATTCGGTCGTGAATCTGGATGCGCTCAAGTATTCCGGCAATCTGGAGAACCTTGCAGACCTCGCCGAGCATCCGCAGTATACCTTTGTGCACGCCGATATCGGCGATCAAAAAGCGGTACACGCAACGTTGCGGGAACACCGGATTGAAGGCATCATCAATTGCGCGGCGGAAACCCACGTCGATCGATCCATTCTCGATCCCGGGGCGTTCGCCCGCACGGATGTCGTGGGCACCGGCATTTTGTTGGAGGAAGCGCGGCAGGCCGGCGTGCAACGGTTTCTGCAGGTCAGCACCGACGAAGTGTACGGCAGCGTTGCGCAGGGCAGTTCGACGGAGGAAGACCGGCTGGAACCGCGGAGTCCCTATTCGTCCAGCAAGGCCGGGGGGGATCTGCTGGTGCTGAGTTATTGGACCACCTACCGTTTTCCCGTGCTGGTCACGCGTGGCAGCAATACGTATGGCCCGAACCAGTACCCTGAAAAATTCATTCCGCTGTTTGCGACCAATGCGATCGACGAGGAGCCGCTTCCGTTGTACGGCGACGGCAGGCAATGCCGGGATTGGTTGTCGGTCTATGACCATGCGGCCGGCATTCAGCATGTGTTTGAACAGGGACAGCCGGGCACCGTCTACAATGTCGGCGGCGGGAACGAGCGCGAGAATATCACGGTGGCCGAGCAGATCGTGGCGACGCTGGGAAAATCCCGCTCGTTGATTCGTTTTGTGCAGGATCGCCCGGGACACGATCGTCGTTATTCGATCGATTGCAGCCGGCTGCGTGCCCTGGGCTGGTCGCCCCAAGTGCCGTTTGAAGAGGGGCTGAGGCAGACGGTCGAGTGGTATCGCACGCACGAGAGCTGGTGGCGGACGATCAAATCCGGAGAGTTCAAGGACTATTATCAACAGCAGTACGCGAAACGGTTGCAGCAGGGGACGGCGTGCGGATCGTAATCACCGGGGCGCAGGGACAGTTGGGCACGGATCTCCGGCAGGTCTTGCAGGGGCATCAACTGACGTTGCTCGATCTCCCGACGTTCGATCTCACTCATCAGGACTGCGGCCGTGTGATTGTCGAGGCCGTGCCCGAAGTCGTGATTCACGCCGGGGCGCACACGGATGTGGATGGGGCGGAACGTAACCCGGCTTTGGCTATGGCGGTGAACGCCGACGGAACTGAGCGAGTGGCCCGAGCTGCCGCTCAGGTCGGAGCGAGACTGATCTATATTTCCACCGATTATGTGTTCGACGGCCAGGGCACACGTCCCTATGTCGAAACCGACCCGACCAATCCCGTCAGCGCCTATGGCGAGTCGAAACGGGCGGGTGAACAGCGCGCATTGGCCTCCTGTGAGAACACCTTGGTGGTGCGCACGGCCTGGCTCTATGGATTGCACGGCCGGAATTTCGTCAAAACCATATTGCAGCTGGCGGCCGAACGGCCTTGCTTGAAAGTCGTGGCCGACCAGCGGGGTTGTCCGACCTTTGCCGAGGATCTTGCTGGTATGGTTGGAAAGCTTGTGGCGCACTCAGCCCGGGGCGTGTTGCATGTGACGAATGCGGGGCATTGTACCTGGCAGGAATTCGCCACGGAGATTGTCCGGTTGTCCGGGCGCCCGGTTCCCGTTGAGGCGATCACATCGGCCGACATGCCGAGGCCGGCGAAGCGACCCGCCTATTCGGTCTTATCGGCAGATCGTCTCCATTACCTCGGGTTCACAATGCCGTCCTGGCAGGATGGATTGCAGCGATTCATGAAGGCCCTGCCGGCCGTGCCCTCAGCGGTTTCTTAGCAGTCTTGCTTCGTATTCTCGCTTGTATCGGAACTCATCCCGCTGGTCGGACCGGCTGTGCAGTTCGTTCATTCTGCTCGCCGCATTCGACTCCGTATTCCCGCAAGGCGCTTAGTCGGGGCGCATCGCGATCCACGGCGCAATTATTTTGCGAAACCTCCTACGCTGAATGTGTCGGCAAGACACATTTCTTGTGCAACCCCCGCGATTTCTCTATACTGCGGTCCCGCAGAGCCCTCGTAGCGTTTCTCGTGACGATGCCCGGTGGGCGAGGCCGGTGAGTTCGAGCCTGTGTGCGTGCCTGCTCAGTCAGACCGGTAAACGGGTGATCCATTTCACGCGGGAATACCAACATGCCGATCCGAGGCCGCGAGAGGCCGAGAGAAGATGCTCTTGGGCATGAGGAACGATCGTGCCGTCTGCGCGGTCGCTGGTTGTGGTATGTGGGCATCCGGCTTGAGAGGGTGGAGTGTATGGATGTAGTTCGTTGTGCCTCTTTCAGTGGCCCTCGACTCTGATGGAATGAATGTCGTGACGTCGTCGCCCGCCGATTCCGCTCTCCGGTCCGTTCACACGGACGCGCGATCCGTTTCCGGCCATGCACTCTTCTGGGCATTCCAAGGGTATGTGATGATTGCGGTTGCCTGCTCGAGTTTTTTTCCGATGCTGTTTCGCTATCAGGAACATGCCGTCATCGTGCTTGTCGTTCTTTCGTTGGGGGTGTGCGCGATCGAGCGGGTGAGTCCCTGGATCAGAAATCCGCTGGATCTTCCCCTGTGGCTCTTCATGATCTGGGTGCTCTGCACCGTTCCTTTCGCGACCGACTCCGCATACAGCTTTGCCGAATGGAAAAAATTCGTAGCGCAGGCCGGGGTCTTCTATTGGTCTTTGCTCGTATTGGATCGCTGTCCACGGGAGCGCTTGCCGCAGCAGATCCTCTGGGCGCTGGCTCTCACCGGCGCGGCGCTTGCCGTCTATGCGTTGGTTGATTTTTCCGACAGGGGCGGCACGTGGAGAGACCGGTACATCCGGGCCAATGCGTTCGGGTCGGATTATAACTGGCTCAGTACGTACATGGTGATGACGATTCCCGTGGTCGGCAGCCTCATCGTCCTGGGTTGCCTGGTCTGGTTTCGGGCGGCACAGGTCATGGCGCTTGCGCTAATGGGGGGCGCGCAGCTGTTTTCCTATACGCGTGGCGGATGGCTTGGTCATGCGGCTCAAGGTCTCGCATTGGCGACGATGGTGGGGGGCCGGCGCCTGGTTTTGTCGGTGCTGGGATTCCTCGCGATGGCGGGAGCAGGGCTGCTGGTCGCGTCGCAAGCTGGATTTCAGCGCGATACGGTGGCCGCCAGCACCGTGGATACCAGGTTGACGGTGTGGGCCATCGGATTGCGGCAGGTGGCGACGCACCCCATAGTCGGAATTGGATACGGGAATAATTCGTTTGTGAAAAAATTCCCTGAATACTCATTGGAAGCACAGGCACAGGTACCTGAAGGGACTCGCATCATTCCGGCCATGCACAACACCTTTCTTATGGTCGCCCTGGGGAGCGGCTTTCCCGCGCTCCTCAGCTTTGTCTGGATCTTTGTCGCTCTCCTGCGCCGGCTCATTCCGATTCCCTGGCGGGCTGCATGGAACGATAGGTGGTCGGTGCTGGCTGCGGGTATCGGGCTGGCCGTCATCGGCTTCGCCGTACGCAATCTCTTCGACTATATGTTTATGGGCAGCCTGGCGCACATATTTTGGCTGCTGGCGGCGGTCGGCATCACCGTGACTGGGCCGGCCTGGCGAGGGTTCGCATTCGGTCGGCAGCCGGGGAGCGATCAGGATGCGGGCGCCTCGCAGCAGCAGCCGTCTGCATAGGCGGCGTGTCGGCTCACGTCCATGGCAGCGGTGTGGACCTCTACTGTTGCTTGACACCGCGTCGCAGATCGAGCACAAGTGGGACATTGTCCCCCGTCGCCGTGGGGACGGATAGTGTTATTCCAGTTCCTTAGGCCGGGAAGACTGATCGGAGTGCCTGCTCAATGAATGCATTGATCACCGGGATTACCGGTCAGGATGGTTCGTATCTGGCCGAATTTCTTCTGGCCAAGGGATACGATGTCTATGGGATCATTCGCCGGTCCAGTTCCTTCAACACGGCGCGCATCGATGGCATTTACCAAGATCCGCATACCTCAGGAGCCAAGCTGCATTTGGTCTATGGGGATCTGAACGATGCCAGCTCATTGAATAAGATCATCCGCACAGTGCAACCCGACGAAATTTACAATCTCGGGGCGCAAAGCCATGTCAGGGTCAGCTTCGATATCCCGGAGTACACGGCGGAAATCACGGGCCTGGGCACCGTCCGATTGTTGGAAGCGATTCGTGAATCTGGGCTGCGTCCCAAGTTTTACCAGGCGTCATCGAGTGAAATGTTCGGCAAGGTGCAGGAAGTGCCGCAGCGAGAAACCACGCCCTTTTACCCGCGCAGCCCGTATGGGGCCGCGAAGGTCTATGCCCATTGGATCACGGTCAACTATCGGGAGGCCTACGGCCTGTTTGCCTGTAACGGCATCCTGTTCAATCATGAATCGCCGCGTCGCGGTGAAACGTTCGTGACGCGGAAAATCACGAAGGCGGCGGCGCGGATCAAGCTGGGGCTGCAGCAGGACTTGTTTCTGGGCAACTTGGACGCCAAACGGGATTGGGGCTATGCCGGAGATTATGTCGAGGCCATGTGGCTCATGCTGCAGCAAGATGGGCCGGACGACTATGTCGTGGCGACCGGTGAAACCCACACCGTCCGCGAGTTTCTTGATGTGGCGTTCGGCCATCTGGGGTTGGACTGGAATCGGTATGTAAAGATCGACCCGCGGTATTATCGCCCCACCGAGGTCGATCTGCTCATCGGCGATCCGGCGAAAGCGCAGCGGAAGCTCGGATGGAAACCGACAGTCGATTTTCACCGACTGGCGATCATGATGGTGGATGCGGATATGGAAGCCGAACGGCTGAAGTTGCAGGGCACCGCATCGAAGGGGGCCTAGGTGATCGACACACACGCGCGCATCTATGTGGCCGGGCACCGTGGGATGGTGGGATCGGCGATCGTACGGGCGCTCGCGGCCCGGGGATATGACAATCTACTTCTCAGGACCAGCAAGGAATTGGATTTGCGCGATAACAGGCGCGTGGCCGAATTTTTTGCAGAGACCAGGCCCGATTACGTGTATCTTGCCGCGGCAAAGGTGGGGGGGATTCTCGCCAACAGCACATTCCCCGCCGAATTCATCTATGACAATTTGGCGATTCAGACCAATGTCATCCATCAGGCCTATGTTCACGGCGTCAGCAAATTGCTGCTGCTGGGCTCATCCTGTATCTACCCGAGAGATTCCCCTCAACCGATGAAGGAGGAGTACCTCCTGACCGGTCCGTTGGAACCGACCAACGAGTGGTATGCCGTGGCCAAGATCGCAGGCATCAAGATGTGCCAGGCGTATCGTCGGCAGTATGGGTGCGATTTCATTGCCGCCATGCCCACGAACTTGTATGGCCCGAACGACAATTTCGATCTTCAGACGGCGCACGTCCTGGCGGCATTGCTGCGGCGCTTCCATGAGGCGCGTGAGCAGGGCACCCCTCCCACCCTGTGGGGCACCGGGGCTCCGCGGCGTGAGTTTCTGCACGTGGACGACTGCGCGGATGCCTGCCTGTTCCTGATGGATCGCTATTCCGATGCGATGATCATGAATGTCGGGGCAGGGCAGGACATTGCGATCGCAGAACTGGCCGCGCTGGTCGCCGAGGTGGTGGGATATCGAGGGGACATGCAGTGGGACCGTGCCAAGCCGGACGGCATGCCGCGGAAGTTGATGGATTCCAGCCGTATCGCCGCACTGGGATGGAAGCCGGCGACGTCATTGGCGGGCGGCTTGCGTCGGACCTATAGCTGGTACCGTCAGCAGTTGGGCGAGTCTCGGGAAGGCGCGTTATGACGGGCGGCAGCATCAGCCGGTCTATCGGTGCGTAGGCCGGCAGGAGCGATCATGCGGGCGGACTCGTTGAGTGCCGGTGTCGGCGCTAAGATCTCCTCACGTTCGTTCTTCACTCAGGACCCCCCCGCCACAGTCGTCGATCGTAGGAACCTCTCCTCATGTGTGGTGTAGTCGGAGCGCTGGTCCTCTCCCCCGGTTCATTCCGTATTTCAGAACCCTATTTGATGCGGATGAGGGACAGTCTGGCCCATCGGGGTCCCGACGGGGCCGGACTGTGGATCGACTCGCACGGACGGATCGGTCTGGGGCATCGCCGGCTCTCGATCATCGACTTGAGCGAGGCGGCCCGTCAGCCGATGGCCAATGAAGATGAAACCCTTTGGGTGGCGTTCAACGGGGAGATCTACAACCATACAGAGATCCGGCGTGAATTGGAGGCGCTGGGGGGGCATCGCTGGCGGACGGACCATTCGGATACCGAAGTCATTCTGCATGCGTTCGAGACGTGGGGCATCGACTGCGTAGACAAATTCCGCGGTATGTTTGCGATCGCGCTCTGGGATGTGCGGCGGCAGGAATTGTGGTTGATTCGCGACCGTATCGGCGTGAAGCCGCTGTATTACAGCCTGCACCACGGCCGGCTGGTCTTCGCCTCCGAGATCAAGGCCTTGCTGCAGGACCCGGAGCAGTCGCGGGCGCTCCACGAGGAATCGCTCTTTCACTATCTGTCATTTCTCACGACGCCGGCTCCGCAAACCCTGTTCGACGGCATCAAGAAACTCCCGGGCGGGACCTGGCTTCGCGTGTGCGCCGATGGGACGATGGAAGAACGTCGGTATTGGGATGTGTGGGATCACACGTCCCCCCTGCTCGGGGAGACGGATGGGGCCATCGCCGCTCGGGTCCTGGAGAAATTGCGGGAGTCGGTTGCGCTCCGCAAGGTGAGCGATGTGCCTGTCGGCGTGTTTCTGTCCGGAGGTGTCGATTCCAGCACCAATGCGGCCCTGTTCTCGCAAGGAGACTCCCAACGCGTCAGGACATTTACGATCGGTTATGACGGTGATTATCCGAGTTATCGCAATGAACTGAGTCACGCCCGGTTCATGGCGGAGCAGGTCGGTGCGGACCATCACGAACGATTGCTGTCCCTCGAAGATCTCATCGATTTCTTACCACGCATGGTCGCACTGCAGGATGAACCGATTGCGGATCCCGTTTGTGTTCCGGTCTTTTATGTGTCTCAGCTGGCCCGCCGGCACGGCGTGATTGTCTGTCAGGTCGGGGAGGGAGCCGATGAGCTGTTCTGGGGCTATCCCTCCTGGAAAACATCCAAGATGCTTGAGGAATGGAACCATTGGCCGTTGCCGTCTCTCCTGAAACGTCTTGGCCTTCACGGATTGCAATCGTGCGGGTACGGGGAGAGCATGCACTACGAACGGCTACGACGAGGGATCCTGCATCAACCCGTGTTCTGGGGCGGCGCGGAGGCCTTTCCGGAAGCCTTGAAACAACGCCTGCTCTCGCCGCGCTTGCAGCGACAATTTCGACACCTGACGTCCTGGGAAGCTATCCGGCCGATTCATGAACGGTTCCAGGCCAAGGCCTGGGAGCAGGGCCCGCTGCAGTGGATGAGCTATCTCGATCTCAATTTCAGACTGCCTGAGTTATTGCTGATGCGCGTCGACAAGATGAGTATGGGGGCGAGTCTGGAAGCGCGGGTGCCGTTTCTCGATCATGAGTTCGTGCAATTGGCCATGAGTGTTCCCGAGGCGGTCAAGACCAGGGGGGGCGTGGTCAAGACGCTGCTCAAACAGGCGGTGCGCGAGGTGATTCCGGACGCCATCATCGATCGGCCGAAGCAGGGATTCGGCGTACCGGTGCAGGAATGGATGCAGGGCCGGCTGGGTGCGCTGATGCAGGACACCCTCGCAGATTTTTGCGACCGGACCGATATCCTGGACAAAGCCGCGGTGCTGGATCTGGTGTGCCGGCAGCGCGATCCTCGCAGCTGGTATCTCTTTAACCTGGCGCTGTGGTGGAAGGCGTATCTTGCCTAGTGCGCTCAATCTGGACATCGGATGGCGTCACAGCCCATCCTGTTTCCTTAGCCCTTTGCTCCTCAGTGTCGATAGCCTCTGTGGTGGCGATTCTCATGGGTAGCGACGCACCGCTCGATTTTGCAGCCCGTCTCCGGTCGAAAGTGCAGCACATCGGATTGCTTGCAACGGTGCGCATGGGCATCCGCAAGTCCCTCCGTCCCTTACGCTTATGGCGACACCGCGCGCACGTTTTGCGTCAGCCCTATCGGGTCTCGCGAGGCGAGCTGGCAGCCGCATTAGGCGTCACTTCCAAAGACCTCTCCGCTGTGGTGGGGCGAATACGTGGCTCCCTGACGCAGCGTCTCCCGGTTTCACCGGAGAGTGTGGCGGCGATTCGCGCGCTCTATGAACAGCAGGCGCCGGGTGTGCTGGCGGCGACCGTCGAATCGGCCGACCGGATATGCGGGCATGTGTTCGACCTCCTAGGTTCCGGCCCCGTGCCATTGGGAAAGACGATCGACTGGCATCGGGATTTTAAGTCCGGTTACCGCTGGAATCCCGAGCAGTGCTTTCTCGACGTGCCCCATGGCCATGAAGTCGGCGTCGATATCAAGGTGCCATGGGAATTGTCACGTGGTCACCACCTCGTGTTGCTGGCGCAGACCGCCCTCCTGAGCGGAGATGAGAAGTATGCACGGGAATGTTTGGCACAAATGACCGGCTGGATCGACGCGAATCCGACCGCGCATGGGGTCAACTGGGCCTGTCCCATGGACGTGGCGATCCGCGCCGTCAACTGGTTGTGGTCGCTCGTCTTATTGGCGGAGTCGCCGCTCATGACAGAGGCGTGGCTTACGGAGGTCCTCGCGTCGCTGGTGGCTCACGGCCGGTTCCTCATGGGCAATCTCGAAGTCCGCGACGACGGAGTCACGACCAATCACTACCTGGCTGATCTCGTGGGATTACTTTATCTTGGCCTCTGCTTGAAGGAGGTCCGGGATGCGGAGGGTTGGAAGGCGTTGGCGGTCCGAGAATTGGTGCGTGAGATGGATCGGCAGGTGCTCGCCGACGGCGCACACTATGAGTCGAGCCTGTCCTATCACCGCTTGGTGACGGAAATGTTTCTGTCGTCGGCCGTGTTGTGCCGTTGCCATGGGGTGGAGTTGCCGCCGACCTTCCATGATCGTTTGGCGAAGATGTGTGAGTTTGTCCAGGGCTATACCAAGCCCAATGGTCTGGCTCCGCAAATCGGAGACGGCGATAGTGGTCGCCTGCATATTCTGACGGGGTATGGGCAGGCCGATGTCCGGGATCACCGCCACCTGCTCGCCGTCGGCGCGGTGTTGTTCGATCGTCCGGACTGGTGGGTGCAGGCCGGCCCCTCGTGGGTCGAAGGGTTGTGGTTCGGCGGTCTCCGCTGTGCCGCGTGGGGGAAGGAGCCGGTCTCGGCGCAGAGCGGGAGCCGGGCTTTTCCAGAGGCAGGGCTCTATATACTGCGTCGTCAGGCCGACTATGCCTTGCTCAATTGCAATCCGATTGGATCGAGGGGCGTCGGAACGCACAAGCACAACGACCTGCTCTCAGTGGAAATGCACCTCGGCGGGGAAGATATTCTTGTGGATTCGGGTTGTTTTCTCTATACTTCCGACCCGCAATCTTATAATCGATTTCGCAGCACCCTCTACCACTCAACCGTTAGGGTGGATCAGGCGGAGCAGAACCGTCTCATTCCCGGGAAGTTCTTTTGTTTGCACCCGGATAGCCGGCTGCATCGTATTCAATGGGACATCGGTGGAACGGTGGAACAGGCTGCGGCGGACCACGATGGATATGAACGGTTCTCCCACCCGGTGAGGCACCGGCGCGAGTTGCAGGCTGACTGGCTGAATGGGTCGTGGCGCGTCATGGATCATCTGTTCAGTCCCGTGAACGGTTCTCACCCGCATCGTCTCGAATGGACGTTGACCTTTGCGCCCCATTGTTCGTTGCAGCCAATGGAAAACGGATGGTCGGTGGTGACCCCCAGGCAACGGTTCTGGCTGGACGGCCCGCGGTTGTCCGCGAATGGAACGGCTGTCTCCATCTCCCCGCGCCTCGATGAGGGAAGTGTGGCGGAGCACTATGGCAGGGTACGGCGGGCTCCTTTTCTTCGCTGGAGTTGGGAGGGCTCGCTTCCGGTGGAAAGCGTCTTCACGATTGCCTCCCTGGAGCCACGTTCGGCATGAGATTGCACTAGGAGTGTGGGACCGAAGTTGAAGAAGGCATTGACCATCTGGCTGACGGGGTTGCCCTGTGCTGGCAAGACGACCCTGGCCAACATGCTCTTTCGAAGCCTGCTGGCGCAGGGCCTGACCAATGTGGAAGTGTTGGATGGCGATGTCGTCCGCACCCATCTTTCTAAAGGGCTTGGATTCTCCCGTGCCGATCGGGACACCAACATCCTGCGGATCGGGTGGGTCTGCCAGGTATTAACCAAACACGGAGTCTGCAGCATCGTGGCCGCCGTGTCGCCCTTTCGAGCCGTCCGGAACGAAGTGCGCGCGATGATTGAAAAGGTAGGAGGCCCGGGATCGTTTATCGAGGTGTGGGTGCGCTGTGGGGTTGAGGAATGTATCCGGCGTGACGTCAAAGGCATGTACGCGAAGGCGTTGCGGGGAGAGATTCAGCAGTTCACCGGCGTGTCCGATCCTTACGAAGAGCCGCTCCAGGCCGACATCGTCGTGGATACCAGTTGTGACTCTCCCTCTGTATCGGTCGGGCGTATCCTGGAGGTCGTCAACCGTGGCAGTCTCTGACCGTGGCGGTGCTCGGCGACTCAGCCTCAAAGGGTCGGCCGGTGGTGGATAAGAGCTTCCTGTGGTTTCTGCTCCCGACGCTGCTCCAAACCCTGATAGGGGTCGGCGTCATGGTTCCGATCACGACGTATTACCTCGACCCGGCTGATCTTGGCACCGTCGCCATTCTCACTGCCCTTGCCATGCTGGTGACACCGCTTGCCTCGACCGGTGACAACTGGGTGCTCTCGACCCATTGGCACGCGACGCCGGAGTCCGGACGAAAAGAACTGCTGTTCAACCTGCTGTTGGCCAATCTGGGGATGAAAACCGTGTGGGTGGTAGTGTTCTGGCTGCTCTGTCCGTTGGTGTTGCCGCAGCTGATTCGAGACTATCGCCCCGAGTATCAGCAGTATTTCGGGTTCGCGCTGCTGGGGTTGTTGGCGGGGACCTTGTGGGGGACGCTCAGTCCGTTGATGGTGATCGAACGGGCGCCTGTCAGCCATGCGATGAATGAATCGTTGCAGTGGGCGGCAGGGGCGACCACGACGTTGGTGGGCCTCACGGTACTGAAGATCGGAGTACTCGCCATGTTCCTCGCACCTATTGCTGCGGGCCTTGCCTCCGTCCTGCACGGGTGCCGGTATGCGGCTCGCCGCGTATGCCTGCGGCCCAGCCTGCATTGGAGCAAGCAAATCGTTCAAAGCGGCCTGCCGGCGATTCCGTTCAGCCTGATGGATGTGGTGGCCAACAGCATGGATCGCTTTGTCATTCAACGATGGCTGGATCTTTCGACGTTGGGCATCTATGCCCACTCACAAAGTTACCGCGGGATGTTCGTCACGGTGACAAAAGCCTATTCACGGACCATGACGCCCACGTTCCTGGAATTGTTTGCGGGAAATCCTCGCCAGTCGCAGCGACAAGTTGAAGAGACCGTGTCGCTGTGGTACCTCTGTGTGGCGGCGGGCGGCATGCTGGTCACGCTGTTTTCTGCCGAGGTGATCCATCTACTCACGCATGGGAAATTCGATCGGGCGGCCGAGTTGGTGCCCATTTGGTTTCTGCTCGTGTGTGTGCACAGCATGGCGATACCGTACACTCAATATCTGCTGACGGTTCGCCAGAATGTCCTGCTCTCCTGGTCCTCCGTGCTGATGGGCCTGGGAACGATGGGGCTCGTCGCGGCGGCCACCTGGCTGTTCGGTGTCGTCGGGGCGGCGAGTGCGGCAGTTTTTGGCGCTTTGGCGTTGCACGGAATGCGGTTTTTCCTGGCGCGCCGGTTCGGATGTCCCTATGGGCTTGAGACGGGCGCGTTCTGGAGTATGGGCGCCGTGCTCGCCGTGTATGTGATGACCTATCGAGTGGGGCTTCCGTTACCGGTAAAAATGACGATGGCTGCGGCTGTCATGACGGTGCTGTGGATCAAGACGGCCCCCCTCTGGTCGTGGCAAGCCGTGGCGCGACTCTGGTCGGCGCCGAAATAAGTCGCATCGAATGCCGGTATGTCGCCGGCCTTGATACAAGCGGGCCTCGGTAGCGGCCCTAGCGATGTATGCGAGACAACCTTTGAAAGGAGACGGCAATGGCAGGTGAGAGGTCAACTGGTGCTTCGCACAAGGACGGCGGCGCTGCGCGCGTGTCCGGTCAGCTCGTCAGTGACGAGCCGGCAGGTACGGTCAGCGGCCATTTCACCCATTGCCAGAATTGCGGACACCAGCCGCTCCTCTCGATCATGGATTTCGGCCACCATCCGCCCTGCGATTCATTGGTGCGTCCGGCGCAACTGACTCAGCCTGAGCCGTTTTATCCGTTGCATCTCCTGCGTTGCGAACAATGCGGGCTGGTCCAGATCGACTATGCGGTCGATCCTGCGGAGTTGTTCTACGAGGGCTATCCCTACATGACGGGAATTACCGGCGCGCTCAAGAGTAATTTTGATGCGATGGCCGGAAAGGTGATCGAGACCTTGGGCCTGCAGCCCGGCAGTCTGGTCATCGACATCGGGTCGAACGACGGCACGATATTGGAAGGGTTTAAGGCGAGAGGGATGCGCGTGCTGGGCGTGGAGCCGACGGGTATCGCGAAGATTGCCAATGCGAAAGGTATTCCGACTCGGCAGGCGTTTTTCAGCGAGGACGTCGCGCGTGATATTTTAAAGGAGGCAGGGCCGGCATCCCTGATTACGGCCGCCAATGTCTTTGCGCATGTGGCCAACCTCGGTCCTTGTCTTCGCGGCATTCATGCACTGCTGGGGGACCGGGGCACGTTCATCTCTGAGTCGCACTATCTGCTGGACCTGATCGACACGCTGCAATACGACACGATCTACCACGAGCACCTGCGCTTTTATTCGATCAAGCCGATGCAGGATATGATGAACCGGTTCGGCTTCAGCGTGGTCGATGCCGAGCGTATTCCAAATCATGGCGGATCTATTCGGGTCTATGCCGTGAAAGGGACCGGGAAAAATCCCAGCGGCCGGCTGAACGAGCTGGTGAAGCAGGAGGGGGCTTACGGTCTCTACGAGACTGCGTTGTACACCACCTTCGCTCAACGGGTCAGGCAATCCAAATGGAAACTCATGCACCTGTTGTCCGATTTGAAGATGAAGGGGCATCGGATCGCGGGCATCGGATCTCCCGGCCGGTCGAGCACGGTGATGAACTATTGCGGCATCGGTCCGGACTATCTGGATTACACGGCCGAGCAGGCGACATCACTCAAGGTGGGATTGTTCACGCCGGGCACGCACGTGCCGGTGGTGGATGAGAAGCGTCTCTTTGAAGATCAACCGGAGTACGCGCTGGTCTTGGCGTGGCATCTGGGAGAGACGATCCCTCGTAAATTGCGCAGCAAGGGATTGCGGTCGAAGTTTATCATGCCGTTGCCCGATCCCGTCATTCTCGACTGGTAACGCCGGGGCCCGGAGCGTTGCATGGCGAAACTCAGCGTTGGAATCATCGGGACCGGGTTCGGCGCCAAGGTCCATGCGCCTGCGTTTCAGACCATTCCAGGCGTCGAGGTCATGGCGATTGCCGGGCAGGATCGTCGGAAAGCGGCGCTGGCGGGGCAGACGTTGGGCATTCCGACCGTCCACGATTCGTGGCAGCAGTTGATCGACGACGAGAAGGTTGAGGCGGTCGTCGTCGCCGTTCCACCGTCGGCTCATTTCGATGTGGTGACGGCGGCTTTGCGGGCCGGCAAGCATGTGCTGTGCGAAAAGCCGTTCGGGATCGATGCCGGCCAGGCGGCGCGGATGTGGGCGCTAGCTCGCGAGAGCCACAGGGTCTGCATGGTCGACTATATGTTTCGGACGGCGCCGGAGCGGGTTCGACTGAAAGAGTTGCTTGATGGCCACGAGATCGGGCGGATCATCAGAGCGACCGTCGAATGGACGGTCCGGGGGCGCGCCGCCGGAAACAGTGCCTGGTCCTGGCAGTTTGATCCGTCTTTCGGAGGGGGCGTGTTGTTTGCGTTCGGGGCGCATGTGGTCGATTACCTTCAATGGTTGTTCGGCCCCGTCCGGAGCGTGGCTACCTGTCTGAGCACCAGGGGCGGGCCAGCGCAATCCGCTCCCATGGAGCGTCCCGTCGCGGCGGATACGTTGGACGCGATGATGCTGTTGGACGGCGACATCCCCGTTTCGATCACCGTGTCGAATGCGACACCCGGCGGGCGCGGACACTGGCTCACGATTTACGGGGAGCGCGGGGCGTTGATCGTTGGAAATGCCAACCTGGTCGACACCGTCATCGGCACCAGGCTGTATCGGTCGGATATGGCGACTGGGGCATTGCGGGACATACCGGTCGCGTCGATGGCCGGTGAAAGAGTGACGGACGGACGGACCCTGCTGGTCGGTCGCATTGCCGAGCGTTTCGCGGGTGCCATTCGGTCCGGAGCCTCAGCGGCCCCCTCATGTGAAGACGGCTGGCGTGCGCAGGTTGTCATGGACGCCATGCGGCTGGCCCACGACCAGCAACGCTGGATGCCGGTGCGGTTTCCGGCCGGGGAGGATCAGTTCTCGAGCCCCGGCCGGCGCGTTCAATGAAGATTTTTATCCTGTTGTCCAATGCCCCTCATTCCGGCGGTGAAGCGATCGAGGTAGTAGGGCATGAAGTGGTGGAGAAGGCGCAGCAGCTCGGACATTCGATATGTCTCCAAGTGATCTTCCGGGACCCTCGCGGAAGCAAGGCCGCGCAGCAGGCCGAACAGACGCTTCGCGAGGTAAGGATTCCCGGCGTTGTGGTCTGCCCCATGCTGTATGTCGAGGATGTGGCGGATGTGTTCTCCAAACGGGGTCTGGTGTCGCGACTTGGACGATTGTTCACCTCGTTGACCCTGCGCCGCCTGTTTCCCGCCTCCGGTCTCGGGAGTATGGTAGAACGCCGGGTGCGCGAGGCCGGTGTGGATGCGATTCTGAGTATTTGGAGTTGGGAGGCGTTGGCCGCGACCTATCACATTTCAGGCGTTCCGAAGTTCGTATATTACGGGAACCCGGACCACTTGCCGATGCAGGCGCGACTTCGACATCCCGACTTGTTCGGGCTCCCGACGGCGTCGATGGGGGATCGTCTGTGGTTGTGGTTCGAGGGGGTGCGGAATGAACGGCGAAAGCAGCTCAATATCAGCATGATGAATGCCTGCGAGGTTACAGCCAACAATTCCGTATTGGATGCGGAGTTTTATCGGGCTCACGGGCATCCGCAGTCGATATATTTGCAAAACATGTGGCCGGTTGTCGAACCGGCGTCGAGGCCTGTGTTGAAGCCCGATTCGCAGCCGCGTCCGATCAAAATCATCGGTAGTGTCGGCAATCTCGGCGCGACCGGCAATACCTTCGCCCTGACGTACCTGGGGCGGGAACTCTTGCCCCGACTTGCGGCCCGATTCAAAGATCGCCCGTTTGAAATCCATTTGCTGGGGAAAGGCACTCCGTCGGCTGCCTCGGCCGCCACGCTCAACGATCCCCGGGTCAAGATTCGCGGGTGGGTGGAGGACATCAATAAGGAGTTCCGATCGTCGTCCGCTTTCCTGGTGCTCACGAATGTGAACGCCGACTTTCTGGTGGGCAATACCAGAATTCTGCTCGCCTGGGCGCTCGGCACCTGTGTCGTCATGCATGAGAACAGCAGCCTGGCGATGCCTGAAATCGAGCACGGGGCCAATGCTTTGTTGGGGAAGACGCCCGACGAACTGGCGGAGTTGATTGTCTCGGCAGTGGACGATGAGGCGCTTCGAAGACGAATCGGGCAGGGGGGGCAGCGAACGTTTGAGACCTATTATCGATCGGATGTGGTAGTTCGGAAGATGTTCGATCTCGTTCAGGCCATGGTGGACCGATCCCGTTCTGGCTCTGCCGTGGCTACAGGGAATGCCGTTCACTGACGGACGTATGCGCACTTGGAGAACCAGGAACGACTCGCCGCGCGAGTTAGATTAAGAGGGGACCGTGAAGAACGCGATTGCTTGTCGCATCGGAGAAGGCCTTGCTACCTTGTTACCGGAGTTCCTATGTACGGCGTTTGCCAAGCAATTGGCGGAGCGAAATCCGCAACTGCTGCTGGAGGCGCTCGGTCCAAAGCTGAACCGAACCCCATCCCTGGATACGATGCCGTTCGACCTGTCTCCCTCCGCTCCCTTGCAATTCGAAGACCTTTCCGGTTTGTTCGCCAGCACCTCGCTCGATCATGGGGTGATCGCGATGACCGTCCGGCAGACGGCGTACCTGTTCGGGTTGGTCCGTCGCTTGAAACCGCGCAAGGTCATTGAAATCGGGCGATACAAGGGAGGCTCCACCCTGACGATTGCCGCGGCCATGAACGGCCAGGGCGAGTTCTGGTCGATCGATCTCGGAGAGAAGGAAGCGCGTTTGCACCAGCGTGGCACCAGCCGGACGTTCGACGATGAGATTCGCGATATCTGCGCGAGATTCGGCTTGTCCGTCACGTTGCTGGTCGGCGATTCACGGACGATCGAAGTCGAGACCGGCGAGGTCGATCTCGTGTTCATCGACGGCGACCACAGTTACGAGGGTGTGAAGAACGATTTCGAACGCTTCGGCCGGCGCGTGAAAGTCGGCGGCGCGGTCCTCTTCGACGATGCCTGCGATGAAGCCGTCTTTCACACGCATTCAGAATCGGTCGGAAAGTTGCTGGACGAAATCGTGGCGCAACAATCGTTTCGCCTCGTCAAGTCGGTCAACCGGTTGGCTCACATCGAGCGCGTCCGTTAGGAGGGCATCCGTGCTGGTTGGTATTTTCGGCGCCGGGCGCAACGGGTCGTCGCTCCTCATGCGGTTGCTGGACGGGAGTCCCGGCCTGTGGATCTATCCGATCGAGCTGAACTACTTGCGCAGCTTCGCGCCGAGTTCGCTGAAGAGCGCCGTGAAGCGGACGTTGGCCTCCTGCGCGTCGCACCTGCCCGGTCGGGCGGGTGCGACGTGCGAGCAACGGCAGCGGCAGTTGTTTCGAACCTGGGCAGCCGATCAGCTGGATGAGCTCAAACAGACCTATCTGGATAAGCTGGTAGAGCCCATTTCTCTCGACGGCGTTCCGCTCGAGCGCATCATGGCGCATATCACCGGCGATGCGACGCACGACCTGGAATCCTATCTGGACGCCATTCGTCTTTGTTACGATCAGCGGACGTTGCCTGGGACGCCGCTGCTGATGTTTAAGTCGATCGAAGTCTCGGATCTTTCCCGCTACCAGGCCATGTTTCCCGGCATGAAATGTATTCACATCATGCGCCATCCCTATTCCAATTACAGCTCGCTCAAGCGCACCGACATGGTCTTGAAGCAAAAGCCGTTCTGGTTTCAGGGCGGTGACATTCTCCGGTTACAACTGGAGTCTCGTTGGATTCCACATGCAGAGTTTACCCTGCAGGGTCTTGCGACGGATCCGACCCGGCACTACCTCGTTCGCTATGAGGATATCTGCGATTCGCCGACCCGCACGGTCACGGATATCTCTTCCTGGCTAGGCGTTGCGCCTCCCGAAGAGCCGACGGTCCAAACGGTTCTGGGAGGTCGGCACACCAAATCCCTGCCGATCAACTCGAGCCTAAAAGGCGTGGAGACACCCGCGGAGGTCGTGTCCGATATGGCGAAAGCCTTCGGGTACGATGATATCCTGACCGAGCGCGAGCGGAATTTAATTTTGCTTCGAACCTACGAGCTCGGTCGCCGGCTGGGATATTTTTCCGAACAGGATGCCGCGCAGGTCCCGGCCAGGTTGCCGCTGTTCCTGCAGTGGCTGGCGCCGGACCAATGGGAATATATGAACGCCTCCTCGAAGGTCCGGTTGGCGCGCGCCCTGATTCAGCGCCGGCTTTATCTGTGCCGGGTCCTGCTCTCGCCGCTTGCGTAGCCGGCAGGATGACACGATATGAAATTTACCGTTCGCGATAAGACGATGTTTCAGGCGGCGTTCTCGCCTACCCGCGAGGAGGCGCGAACATTGCTGGATTATGTGCGGTTTCTATGGGAGGAGGAGGTCGGTGCCCGCATCGCGGCGCATCCGCTGTATCGACCGTCGGACCTCTGGAAGCATTGGGCGGGACAGACATTCACAGGGTTCTCGCTGGACACCATTCTGTTGCAAGGCGGTCATGCATTTCCGTCCTCCGTCGAAGTCGGGTTGGGTGGAGAGGAGGCGGGAAATACGTCACGTTGGCGGCGCTGTCTCGGCGCGTTATTCGGCGGGAAAGAAGCCGCCCGCATCCGGCAGGGACGGGATCCGGTGCAATTGCAGCGGCGATTCCGGAATTTTTATCCGCATGTGGCCGTCTGTCCCGAGCATGAACGCTGGTACGCGTGGCATCCGAATCCCTATTTCCGATGTTTGGAAGCCTATGTGTTGCGGGAGAAAAAGCCGCTCCCAGAACAGATGCTGGAAGTCGGCGCCGGGGCCTGTGTCAATGTGGCCTTTTATCGGAGCCTGAATCCGTCTCTGCGCACGACGATCATCGATCTTCCGGAGACGATCATGTTTGGATATTGTTTCCTGAAAAGTGTCTTTCCCGACATCCGGATTCTGCTGCCCCACGAGGTTGGATCGTGGCAGGCCGATGAGCGCGCGGACGTCCGGTTTCTGTTGCCGACGCAAGTAGACTTGGTGCCGGACGACTGCATGGATTTCTGTTTTAACATGTCCTCGTTCCAGGAAATGACCATCGACACGGTGAACCATTATCTCCGGTTCATGGCGCGGACGCTCAAGCCGGGGGGGACACTCTTGTCGGTGAATCTGGAAACATCGCGGTATCTGGAAGGGAACACGTTGAACCACTTCGACTTTTCCCGGTACCATGCAACACCTCGGGTGCAGCCGGCCCCGTTCGGGACGGACTTGGTCGGGCATATCCACGGGTTGCGCATGGCGCACGCGGAGGTCGTGAATTCAGCGCAGACGCCGGAGGCAGCAAGGCACTGATGCATGTCCTGGCTGTCATACCAGCCCGCGGGGGGTCGAAATCGATTCCCTTGAAAAACATCCGTCCGTTGAACGGCACACCGCTGCTGGCATTTACGATCCAGGCCGCCAAGCACTCAACCTATCTTGATCGATGCGTCGTCTCCACCGACCATCCGGATATCGCCGGAGTGGCGCGAGACTATGGCGCGGAGGTCATCGAACGGCCGGCAGATCTGGCGACCGACCAGGCCCCGACCGAATGGGCCCTGCTGCATGCCCTGGAGGTGCTGGCAAAGGACGGGTATCGGCCGGACTATGTGGTCACTCTGGAGCCGACCTCTCCGCTCAGGACCACGGGGCTGATCGATCGCTGCATCGCCGAGGCGATCCGACATCCGCAACTGGATTGTGTGATGACGGTGGCGGAGACCCGCAAGTGTTACGGTCGTCTGCAGGACGGCCGTTTCGAATACCTGTTTCCGGATCAGCCGAGACGGCGGCAGGAACGCCAGCCCTTGTATGAGGAGAGCAGCACGGTGTATGTGACCAGAACCGAGGTGCTGGAACGGGACCGATCGGTGCTGGGCCGAACGCGGTACGGGGTGGTTCTCGAGGATCCGCGCGAAGCCATCGATATCAATGAGCCCCTGGATTTTATTGTGGCGGAGGCGGTGCTGGCGCAGCGTCTCACGGAGGAGCAGCATGGTTGAGATTGAATCCATTCCCATCGGCCCTTATCGCATCGGACCGGACCATCCGCCGTTGGTGATTGCCGAGGCGGCCGTCAATCATCAGGGCGATTTCGAGACGGCCAAACGCATGGTGTATATCGCGCATGCAATGGGCGCCCATATCATCAAGTTTCAAATTCATGTTCTGGACAACGAGATGCTTCGAGAGACCCCGCAATCGTCGAACTTTGCCGAGCCGCTTTATGTGACCCTGGATAAAACCAATCTGTCGATCGATCAACATCGTGAACTGAAGCGACTCTGCGAGTCCTTGGGCATCCTGTATCTCTGCACGCCGTTCAGCCGGATCGGCGCGGATATGCTGGAAGAGCTCGGGGTGGCTGCGTACAAGACCGGGTCCGGTGAATTGACCAATCTGCCGCTGATCGAACATATCGGCCGCAAGGGTAAACCGATGATCGTCTCGACCGGGATGTGCACGATTGAAGAGGTCGGAGAGACGGTTGCGCTGTTACAACAATTGAAGACCCCGTTCGCTCTGACCCATTGCGTCTCCGCCTATCCGACGCCCTACGACCGGGTGAATCTGGGCATGATCGCCAGGTATCGCGAGCTCTTCTCCGTGCCGGTCGGCTTGTCTGATCATTCACGAGGTATTTATACCGGTATTGGGGCAGCCGCGTTAGGGGCCTGTCTGATCGAGAAGCATTTCACACTCGACCGGCAGCAGCCGGGACCGGACCATCCCGTGTCGATCGAACCGGGTGAATTGAGTGAATTGGTCAAGGGCGTGGATGCCGTATTCCGGGGACGGGGGGCCGAACGCAAGATTTTTCCGGAGGAGCGCGAAATCGTCGCCTGGGCGCGCGAGAGTGTCGTGTCGGAAGTCGCCATCCCGCGCGGCACGGTTATTACGCCGGCCATGGTGTGGGTGAAGCGGCCGAGTCCGGGGCCCGGTGTGGTGGCGGCCAAGGATTTCAAGAAGGTGATCGGGAAGGTCGCCAAAACAGATATTCCGAAGGACAGTCAGATTCGCTGGGAGCAACTGAACGCATGAAGCCGAGGAAGATCGCCGTCGTATCCGAAGCCAGGGCTACCTACGGCTATGTCAAACGGGTGATGCACTTGATCGAACAATCCGAGCGGCTGGAATTGCAACTCATCGTGACCGGCATGCACCTGTTGAAGGAATATGGATCGTCGATCAATGAAATCGTACGGGACGGGTTTACGCCGTCCGCCCGTGTCGACATGTATGTGGGCGGGGATACACCGACGGCCTGGTCGAAATCGCTGGGCGTTGAAATGCAAGGGTTGGCGCAGGTGTTCGACATGCTGAAGCCGGATCTTCTGCTGGTCGCGGGAGACCGCGCCGAAATCCTGGCGGCGACGGTTACGGCGGCCTATATGAATATTCCGGTTGCGCACATTCAATCCGGGGACCTGTCCGGCCACATCGACGGGTCTGCCCGTCACGCCATTACCAAGCTGGCTCACATCCACCTTCCGGCTTGTGAAGATTCTGCCGAGCGGGTCCGGAAAATGGGTGAGGAACCCCGGCGGATTTTCAACGTCGGCGCTCCGCAACTGGACGACGTCGTGCACGGCAAGAAGATGGACCGCAACGAACTGGTGAGGGTCTTCGGGGTGGATTTCGAGAAGCCGGTGTTGCTCGTCATCCAGCATGCGGTATTGGCGGAAGTGCATCTGGCCAAGAAGCAGATGGAAGAGACGTTGGCCGCTGTGAAGGACAGCGGCTATCAGGCGCTCGTGATCTATCCCAACGTGGATGCGGCCGGACAGGAAATCATCGGCGTTATCCGGCAGCACGAGCAGGTTCCAACGATCAGAACGTTCAAGAATCTGGAGCGGGAAGTGTTTCTCAGCCTCCTGACCGCTGTGTCGGTACTCATCGGCAATTCCAGCGTCGGCATTCTGGAAGCGCCGTCGTTCAAGTTGCCGGCGTTGGACATCGGCAGCCGCCAGACCGGCCGTATGCGGGCGTGTAATGTGATCACCGTGCCGGAATTCGACCGTCGGCTGATCGGCCAGGCAATCGAGCGGGCGTTGCACGACGCTCAGTTCCGGGCCACACTGAAGACCTGTGAGAATCCCTACGGCGACGGCAACAGTTCGGAACGAATATGCAAGGTGCTGGAAGAGGTCGATCTCGGCAGCATCCTCAACAAACAGATGACGTACTAGAGGACTGATCGCGTATGAACGCTCCTGTGTTAGTGACCGGCGGAGCCGGCTGTATCGGAATTCAAGTCTGCCGTGAGTTGGATCGGCGCGGCATCGAGGTGCATCTGCTGGATTTGGGCGAACAGATCGCCCGTGTCAGGAAGGCGCTGCCGGAAAAGGCCAAGGTGTTTTACGGCTCGATTCTGGACATCTCCTCGATTCGCGAGGCGATGGACGGTTGCGGGGCGGTCATTCATCTGGCCGCGCTGCTGGGTGTACGACGGACGGAGGTCAATCGCTTACGCTGCCTCGAAATCAACGTGGACGGCACGAAACGGGTGCTGGACTGTGCGATTCAACACCGGATCAAGCGGCTGGTGTTCGCCTCCTCGTCGGAGGTCTATGGCGAGCCCATCGAGAATCCCATCACCGAAGACACGATCACGCAGGGGAAAACTGTCTATGCGGTAAGCAAACTCGCCGGCGAAGAACTCTGTATCGGCTATGCGCAACGCTATCCTGAATTCGAACCGGTCATTCTGCGCTTCTTCAATGCCTATGGCCCCTATCAGGCCGCGCAATTCGTCCTGCCCAAGTTCATTCAGAATGCCATGACGGGGAAGCCGATCGTGATCAACGGCAGCGGCGATCAAATCCGGTCCTATTGCTATGCTGAGGATACCGCCCGGGGCGTTGTGGAAGCCCTGATCAGGCCCGAAGCTGCCGGTCAGGTGATCAATCTCGGCAACAGCGACCGGCCGATCTCATTGAAGGATCTGGCGGATCTCGTGGTCAAGACGAGCGGGAGTTCCTCGGTGGAAATCAAATATGCCGCCGACTTTCAAGGGACTGACCGTCACGCGAGCCGCGAAATTCATCGCCGCTACTGTTCCGGAGAAAAGGCGAAACGGCTATTAGGATTTGAGTCGCGTGTGCCGTTGGAAGAGGGCATCCGACGGATCATTGAAATGAACAGCATTTTTGAAAAATGGGAAAGCACCGAGTTGCCGTACCTGATCGATGAGATGACCTAACCTAACAGGAGACCGCACCTCGTCCGCGCGCCTTCATGACCCATCCCAACTGGAAAACGTCTCTCAAGCGCGTCCTTTCTCGCGTCCACGTGCTTTCCGCCGCCCGCGCTCTTCAGTATCATCTTCGAAAGAGTGTGGATCGCGCATTCCGTGATCAGGAAGCCGCTCTCGATCAAGCATTTCGACGGTTCGCCGCTGACTACGGGGCCGCGTTTCGTCGTGCCGCGCCGCCGGAAGCTTCCGACCCCCGGCGAGTGTTGGTGGTCAGTTCGGGGTCTTTAGGTCAGTTGGTTGAGATCGCTCTCGTCACGGCGTTCCGGTTGGCCGGCTATCGACCGGTGATCTTGACGGACTATGACCGGTGGATGGGCGCCTATTACCGCGAGATCGGTGTTCAAGAGCATCTGTACTGGGACGAGTGCTTCCGGCAGGTGCCGATGGCCGAGGCTGTGCAGTTGATGGCATCCATCGGTTCCTTCGAGCAGCTGATCAAGACCGACTATTGCGGCGCCCGGATCGGAAAGTATGCGGCCTCGACGGTATTGCGCCACTTGCGGGTGGGACGGCTCGATCTCTCAGACCGGAGTGTTTGCGACGCGCTCCTGCCGTTTCTTCATCGCGCCATGTGTTATGCCAGGACAGCGGAGGCCATCGTCGAAACCCTTCGTCCGCAACTCGTGCTGTCCGTGGATACGGGGTACAGCCCGCGCGGAGAACTGTTCGATCTCTGTCTGGCCGCCGGCATCGACACGATCACATGGAATGCTGCGCACCGGAACAATCAGTTGATGCTCAAGCGCTACAGCCGGGGAAACCGCGACGTCCATCCGGCCTCGCTGTCGGCTTCCACGTGGAGCGAATTACAAGCCAAGCCGTGGACGGAGGCGGATCGTAATCTCCTTCGGCACGAACTGGTCGGCAGCTACACCAGCGGCGAATGGTACAGCGAGGTCGGTACCCAGTTTCACACGAAGCTGGAAGATCCCGTTGAAGTTCGGCGCACCCTAGGTTTGGAGGATGGAAAGAAAACCGTCGTGATCTTTCCGCATATCTTCTGGGACGGCACCTTCTTCTATGGAACCGATCTGTTCGAGAGCTACGAAGAATGGTTCGTGGAGACGATGAAGGTGGCGTATGCGAATCCTTGCGTGAACTGGATCGTCAAGATTCATCCCGCCAACATCGTCAAGAACAT
The DNA here is from genome assembly GCA_902500715.1 of uncultured Nitrospira sp. GTDB lineage: Bacteria > Nitrospirota > Nitrospiria > Nitrospirales > Nitrospiraceae > Nitrospira_A. The sequence continues at coordinate 29,829 of CABVRO010000008.1, forward strand.
GAGAGACGGAGTCGGGTCCGAGCCGTCCGAGCTGACGGCGATCCGGTCGCTTGACGGGAGTCCGCCGCCGCATGTGCGCATCATTCAGCCCGACAGTCGCCTGAGTACGCTTTCTCTGTACTCCGTCATGGACTATTGTGTGACGGTTCGTGGAACCGTGGGGATTGAAGCGGCCAGTTTTGGCATTCCCGTGTTGACCGCGGGGACCGGGCGATACGACCGGCTCGGGTTCACCGTCGACTCCCAATCGAGAGGTCAATTTTTGGACCGTTTGGCGCACATTCAGGATCTCCCTTCGCTCACGGCCCGGGAGCGCGAGTTGGCGGAGCGATTTGCTTATGGTGTGTTCATCGCGCGCCCGCTGACGCTACGCGCGGTGGCGTTGGAATATCAGCGCGATGCCAAGGCGAGCCTGCAGACCAGGGTCTGCCTGCCGAAAGGGCAGGACCTGCGCGCGGCGGCCGATCTGAGCGCGCTCGCTGCGTGGATTCAATCCGGACAGGAAGATTTTCTCTCGCCGCATGCCTAACACGAGTCCCTTACTCTGCAGTCCACATTACAGTTCAAGGTTGTCGTCATGTGCGGCATAGCCGGAATGGCGGGGCCCGGAGCCGCTGAGGTTGTCCGTGTCATGACCGGTGCGCTGGTCCATCGTGGCCCGGACGACGGCGGTCATTACGACGATCCTCCGGCCAAGATTTGCCTGGGCATGCGGCGGCTCAGTATTCTGGATCTCGCGCACGGCCACCAGCCGATGGCGAATCCCGAGCAGTCCGTGTGGATCGTCTACAACGGCGAAATTTTCAACGCTCCGGATCTGCGACGCGAACTTGAGGAACGCGGGCACCGGTTTCACACGGCGAATTCCGATACCGAAACGCTGCTGCGATTATACGACGAGAAGCAGGAGGGCATGCTGGCGGAGTTGAACGGCATGTTCGCCTTCGTGCTCCACGACAAGCGGCGCAACGTTTTATTCGGCGCGCGAGACCGGGTGGGGATCAAGCCGCTGTATTATGCACGGCGGCCCGATGCGTTTGCGTTTGCATCAGAACTGAAGAGTCTACTGCGGATGCCCGGCCTTGCTCGTACGCTCGATGAGAGCAGCCTCTCCCACTACCTGACGCTGCGGTTCGTTCCGGGGACGGCTTCCATCATCCGGGGCGTGTCCCGGCTTGCGCCGGGTCATTGGTTTCGCTACGACTTGAAGACCGGCCGATTCGAAACCCGCTCGTATTGGCGTCCTTCATTTGCACCGCAAGAAGATCGGTCGGTGGGGGAATGGAGTGAGCTGGTTCGAGCCGAGTTGGGGGCCGCGGTTCGTCGTTGGAGTCTCAGCGATGTGCCGATCGGCTGCTCGCTGTCCGGTGGATTGGACTCATCCAGCATCGTCGGATTACTCGCGGAGAGTGGCCACCGTCGGCTGAAAACCTATTCGCTCGGATTTGCGGGGGAGGGCGCCGCCGACCTCGATGAGTTACCACTCGCGCGCGCGGTCGCGCAGCGGTGGGGGACCGACCATCATGAATTGGTGCTCCGGCCGGAGGATCTGCTGCGTGACTTGCTTAAAATGGTGTGGTCGTTGGATGAACCGTACGGAGGAGGGTTGCCGTCCTGGTATGTGTTCCAGTTCATGCAGCAAGACGTCAAGGTCGGGATGACGGGAACCGGCGGCGATGAATTGTTCGGAGATTACGGGCGGTACGTTCAGCTGGAACAGCGGACCGCGCCGGGGACGCAGGCCACCCCGCTGCCGGCATGGCTGGAGCGGGGCTGGCTGTTAGTTGAGTCGCTGGTCGACCGTCTTCCGCATGGCATCGGAGGTTTACGACAGAAGGAGCGGTGGCGTCACTATCCGCAGGTCCGGCGTGATCCGTTCGGATGGAACTACGTGCAGGCCTTCTATTACCTGTCCGAGTCCATGAAACGGAACGAGGTCCTGGCGCCTCCGCCGGACGGGAGAATCATACAGGACACGGTGGAACTGTTGCGAGAATATTACCGGGAATCCCAGAGTGAGCAGCCCCGCGATGCCGTGATGCACCTGGCGATGCGGACGCAGTTGCCGGAAGAGTTCCTGTTTATGACCGATCGGTTCTCAATGGCCCATTCATTGGAGGCGCGCGTGCCGTTTTTGGATCACCTGTTCGTCGAGGCGGTCATGCGTATTCCGGCCCAGATTCGGACGAAGCCGGAGGACCCCAAGTATTTGCTCCGGCAGGCCCTGCGTGATCTGTTGCCTGATGACCTGCTGCAAGCGCCGAAGCGTGGGTTTGTAATCCCGACGGCCCAGTGGTTACGTGGGCCCCTCCGTCCGCTGGCTGAACGGCTACTCGCGCCCGCCAGGCTGGCCGAGCAGGGATTATTCCGACCCGAGTTTTATGCGCGGTTCGTTCGCCCCCATGTTGAAGGCCGGGCGGACTACCATCCGCAGGTCTGGACGGCCCTCATGTTTCAGCTGTGGCACAATCTGTATGTCGAACAGGCGCTGACCGAATGTCCGAATTTTTCCTGGCAGGAGTTGTGCCATTAGGTGTTTTTCTCCAAACAGCGCGCCATGAACATTCTCCATCTCAGCACAGAGTACAACCTGGGCGGGTCCGGCCGGGCGGCCTATCGAATCCATTCGAGCCTCATGCGGCGGGGCCATACCTCGCGTATGCTCGTTTCGGGGCTGGTGCATGGTGCTTCGGACGCGGGACCGATTTGGGGCAGCATGCCATGGCGCGCGGCGGATTGGCTGGCGCGCCGGGCGACCGATGCCTTGAGTCTGCAGTATCTCTTCCTGCCTTCGTCCTGGCGGTTGCTGCGCCATCCCTGGTTTCAGGCTGCCGATGTCGTGCAGCTTTATAATACGCACGGCGGGTATTTCAGCCATTCCGTGTTGGGCGTCGCCAGTCGGCGCAAGCCGTTTGTCTGGCGTCTGTCGGACATGTGGCCCCTGACCGGCCATTGTTGTTATTCCTATGATTGCGACCGGTGGAAAACGGGATGCGGGGCCTGCCCGTTGTTGAATGACGAGCCTGCCTTGAGGACGGATCGGACGGCGTTGCTGTGGCGAACGAAGCAGCGTATCTATGCCGATGCGAATGTGACCTTGGTGGCGCCGTCGCGATGGATCGCCGGGCTGGCTGAGCAAAGCCAGCTGGTCGGGCATTGGCCGGTGCGAGTGATTCCGAACGGTCTGAACCTGAGCGTGTTTCGACCGATCGATCGAGCGTCGGCCCGAGCGGTATTAGGGCTCCCGCAGGATGAGGATCTCGTATTGTTCAGCTCCGTGGAGACGCAGGCCTATCGCAAGGGCGGCACCTTCGTCACAGAGGCTGTGAACGCCCTCAAGGGGAAGACTCGGAAGCCGTTTCGCCTGTTGGTGGTCGGGAACCGCGCCAGTGAATGGGAGACCGCCGTGAATGTCCCTGTGACGGCCATCGAGACCGTGAAAGACGACCATCTGTTGGCGATTCTCTACTCGGCGGCGGATCTGTTCGTCCATCCTGCCCTCGCGGATAATCTCCCGAACGGTGTGCTGGAAAGTCTGGCCTGCGGCACTCCGGTGGTGGCCTTCGACGTAGGTGGTGTAGGGGAAGCCGTACGACCGATGGAGACCGGTTACCTGGCGCGCTGCAAGGATGCCGGCGACCTGTCGGAGGGCATCAAGTGCCTCCTGGACGATCCTGATCTGCGGCGACGGCTGCGCACACGGTGTCGTGAGGTTGCGGAAACCGAGTACGATATGGAGTTGCAGACGCAGCGGTTCGAGGAGTTGTATGAGACGGTGATCCATGGCCGATAGTAGGGCCGTGAATTTCCCCGAAACCTCCTACGGGATCGTGAAGCGCCTGCGGACGATCGAGGCCTGGACGGCGGGGGTTGCGCAGCGACTGGACACTCCGTCGCTTTCGATTTTGGATTTCGGGTGCGGCACGGGCGATCATGTGACCTATCCCCTGGCCTGTCTTGGCCATCGCGTGCTGGGGGTGGACATGCATGAGCCGTCCATTCAGGAAGCACAACGAAGATATCCGCTGCCGAACCTTTTGTTTCAAACCGGCCGGCTCGAGTCGTTGATCCAGGAAGGGGTGGCCGTCGATCTGATTATTTGTTCGGAAGTCCTCGAACATCTCCAGCAGCCACAAGACTGTCTCAGCCTCCTACGGCGTCTGTTGAAGCCGAACGGGGCGTTAATAATTACCACCCCCAACGGCTATGGATCGTACGAAATGTTCTGTCGCCTACAACGAGGTCTGACCAGAATCGGGATCGATCAGGTAGTTCGCCGCCTGGTGCATGCGCTGCGGGCGATGCAAGCCCGATCCGTTGAGGCGGCGGCGCCGGTGCAGACCGCGCTCCAACAGGAGCAGGTCGGATTTTTGAATTTCGAATCCGGCCATGTGCAGTTTTTCCGGGTGCGGCATCTCCTGGACATCTTCGCCGCGGGCGGCTTTCGCGTGACGGAACGGCGGGCCAGGACCTTTCTCTGCGGGCCGTACATCGATGTGCTGCTGCGCGTGCCGCCGTTTCGGCAGGCGCTCTACCGATTGAACAATCGAGTTGCCGACTGGCTGCCGTTTTCGTGGTCCGCCGACTGGATGTTTCTCCTCGAGCCGGCTGAAAAGAGGATCGGGTGACGCAGGACTATCCTCGAATTCTGGTGGTGACGGGGAATAATTTCAATCTCGTGACCGGCGGCGGCATCACACTGACCAATCTGTTCCGAGGCTGGCCGGCTGATCGACTTGCCAATGTGCACGATGATGCGACTCCGGTGGACCGGACGGTCTGCCGGAATTTTTATCGTCTGACAGAGCAGGAAATCCGCTGGGTCTGGCCCTTCTCGCTGGTCAGACGATCCTACGGGCACTTTAAACGTCGCTCCGCCGAGACGCCGGAGTCTTCCGGTGCCCAAGGGGTGTCCGCAGGTACGTCCTCCATCGAGCTGGCCAGACGAGTCATCGGTGACAGCGTGCCCAAGCGCGCCCACCTCACGAACGAACTGACGGCGTGGGTGAATGAATTTCAGCCGACGCTCCTCTACGGGTTTCTGGGTTCTCTGGAGCAGGTGGATCTCACGCGGCAGCTTGCGAAGCGATGGGCGATTCCCCTGGTGGTGCATATGATGGATGACTGGCCGGCGGTGCTGCACACCGGCGGTTTATTGGGGCCGGTCGTAGGACCCATATTGCGTCGCGAATTAAAGGCGACGCTCTGTGAAGCCGTGGGTCGGTTCGCCATCTGCGAGCAAATGTGCGAAGAATATCAGCAGCGCTATGGTTATCCTTTTCTACCGTTTCAGAACGCCCTCGATGTGGAGCGGTGGTTGCCGGATTCTCGAACCGACTGGAAAGCGGGGACGCCGTTTGTCCTACGGTATGTGGGATCCATCGTGCCGGATGGACAGCGTGAAAGTCTGAGAGACATCGCTCGTGCCGTTGCCCGATTATCAGCCGACGGCATCGACGTGCAGCTCTGGATTCATTCACCGGCCCATGAGTCCGCGTATCTTCGCGACCTGTCCTCTCCGGCCGTTCGAATCGAAGGTCCGCCCGATCCGAAGTCGATCGCGCGGCTGCTGGCCGGAACGGATCTGCTGGTCCTGCCCTACAACTTCGATGCGCGAAGTGCCCGGTACATTCGGCTGTCCCTTCCGACCAAGGCGCCGGCGTATATGATTTCAGGAACGCCGATTCTCGTGTATGCTCCCGGCGACGTGGCGACCGCGCGTTATGCGACACAGGAAGGCTGGGGATATGTCGTCGCGACTCGCGGTGAAGAGTCGGTCATGTCGGCTATTCGAACGCTCATGCGGGATGAAGCTCTCCGGGAGCAGCTCGGCCGACGGGCTCGGGAGGTTGCGGTGGCACGGCATGATGCGTCGGTGGTCAAGGCCGCCTTTTGGACGGCGCTCTGCGAAGCCTCTCGGCAGAAAGGTGCCTAACAGCGGCCCGCGATCCCTGTTGCGATGGTGCGGGGAATTTCATCGGCCCATCCCGGGACTCCTTGTGCAGGGGCGGTCGTGGTGAATCGGTTCAATGTAGGGGGATGAACGGGGAAGGCACGAAAGAAACTATGCCGCGATCATCAGTGCAAGACGATAACGAAGACGTCCGCCGGTATTGGAACCAGGAGGCGTGCGGTACTGCACGCCCCATCGTGGGTGAGGTGCCTGAGCTCAGTCGCGAGTGGTTCGAGCGGATCGAATCCTACCGCTACGAGCTGGAACCCTTCATCCACTCGGTCGCGCAATTCACCCGTCACCACGGTCAACGTATGCTGGAGATCGGGGTCGGTGCCGGGACCGATCATCTGCAATGGGCACGAGCCGGCTTGGACTGCCATGGGGTCGATCTGACCGAGCGGGCTATCGAGGTCACACGCGCGAGGTTGGCGCTGTATGGATTGACCAGTCATCTGCAGCGGATCGATGCCGAAACGCTTCCCTTTCCCGATCAGTCCTTCGATCTGGTCTATTCCTGGGGCGTCATTCACCATGCGGAGCATCCCGAGCGCATCATTGCCGAAGTTCGACGCGTGCTGAAACCGAATGGTCTGTTCATCGGCATGTTGTACGGGAGACATTCACTGGTTGCCCTGAAGTTGTGGGTGAAATATGGTGTGTTCCGCGGGCGTCCTGACAGAACGCTGGCGGATGTGGTCGCTCAGCATATGGAAAGTCCCGGTACCAAGGCCTATACGCTGCGTGAAGTGCGGGAGTTGTATGCGCAGTTTTCTCAAGTGACCGCCACTCCGGTGTTGACGCCGTATGACAGGTTGCGGCTACCGGCGTGGCTGACGCAGTGGCTGCCGGCCCGATGGGGGTGGTTCATCTGCATTCATGCGGTCAAGTAAGTGGAGCAAGGACATTCGACACAGAAGATTTTGATGGCCTGCGCCAATTACTGGACGACTCCCTTCCAAGTAGGAAGCCACCATCTGGCGCGCGGCTTCGTGAATGCCGGATGGACGGTTGGTTTCGTGTCGGATCCCATTTCTCCGCTGCATCTTCTTGGGCATGCGCGGAAAGAGTTGGCAAGCAGGTTCCAACTGTATCGACAGGGGGGCGTGTGGGATCTTGAGAAGAAACTCTGGGCCTACGTTCCGGCGGCACTGGCCACTCCGCGGAATGAGCCCCTGCTTCGCAGTCGCGCGCTTGAGCGTGGCTGGGCCCATCTGACTTTGCCTTCGGTCGGTAGGGTGGTGCGTAACCACGGATTCGGCCATGTCGATCTCCTGTACTGCGATAGCCCCAAGCATGCGTCCTGGTTCTCTCACGTCGCCCGCACGCGAACCGTATTTCGCGTAGCCGACAACACCTCGGGGTTCGGAAGCACGACGCCCGCCGCCCGGGCTGCCGAACGTGAACTGGCTGCCGCCGCGGATCTGGTGGTGTACAGTGCGGAGACCTTGAAGGACTATGTGGAAGGCCTGAAGCCTCGTCGCATGGCCCATTTGCCGAACGGTGTGAATTTTTCCCACTTTGCGAGACCTGACGTGCCCGTTCCGTCCGAGTATGCCTCGATCCGCCGTCCCATTGCGGTCTATGCAGGTTATATGGACGCCTGGTTCGATTACGCGCTGGTGAATCAGCTTGTGGCGGCATTGCCGGGCGTCTCGTTCGTCCTCATCGGGGGAACTCCCCATGCCCATGCCAGGTTCGCGCCGGCGGCCAATCTGCATTTACTCGGACCCCGGCCGTTTTCACGATTGCCGGAATATTTGCGGGCTGCGGATGTGGGGCTCATTCCGTTCGACGTGCGAAGTCATCCGACGTTGGTTCATAGCATCCATCCTTTGAAACTCTACGAATATCTCGCGGCAGGGCTGCCTGTTGTCGCCACCCGTTGGCGGGAACTGGAGAGGCTGCAGACCCCGGCGACGTTGTGCGCGTCAGCGGATGAATTCTCCGACGCAGTCACACGTAGTGTGGCGGAGTCGCCTCGGCGCGCAGAATATGAGCGATTTGCTCAGCAGGCCGACTGGAAGCACCGCGTCCTCCGCCTGCTGGAACTTGCTTTTTCTGAGTGAGCCCGCGGGAGACGTCGATATGACACGCCCATTGCTGACCATAGACATGCGAATGGTCTTGGACGCGGGGATCGGCACGTACTTGCGCCAGCTGGTGCCTCGAATCAGGAAAGCGTTGCCCGGGCTTGATCTGTGCTTGTTGGGACGCCCCGAAGCACTGAAACAACTTGAATGGACGCGACAACCTGGTATCACCATCGTCGAATGTCGGGCACCCATCTATTCCCTGCGGGAACAGGTGGAGATCCCATTGAAAATACCGGCGGAGAGCGACCTGTTCTGGTCACCTCATTACAATATTCCCCTGCTGTTCAGCGGGCGGCTAGTCGTGACGGTTCATGACACCTTTCATCTCGCGATGCCGGAATTTGTCAAAGGCCTGCATCGGCGCGCCTATGCCTGGGTCATGTTCCGTGCCATCCGCCGCAAAGCCCGCGCAATTCTGGTTGTGTCTCAATTCGGGAAGAATCAGCTGCTGGCGTTCTGCCCTCAGGGATCGCAGCCTGTCACCGTGACGCCGAATGGGGTGGATGAATCGTGGGCAAGATTTTCGAAGGGACCGCGTCCACACCTCAAGCCCTACATGCTGTTTGTGGGCAATTTGAAACCGCACAAGAATTTGGTGCGTTTGCTGGAGGCAGTCGAGTTGATACGGACCCGGGTGCCGCACGACCTCATTATTGTCGGGCGAAGCGAAGGCCTTATGACGGCGGATCACGAGGTAAGGAATCGTGCCTCAAGATTGGGCGACCGGGTACAATTCGTCGGTGAAATCGACCACGACGACCTGCTGCTTCGGCGCTACTATGCCTGGGCGGATCTGTTGGTGTTGCCGTCTCTGTATGAGAGTTTCGGTCTGCCTGCGTTGGAAGCGATGGCCTGCGGCTGTCCTGTCGTGCTGTCGAATGTGGGTGGAATGCCTGAAACTTATGGAGAGGCAGCGATCTATTGTGATCCGTTGAGCCGCCAGGATATGGCGGATCAGATCCTCCGCGCTTTGACTGACCGCGAGGTTCGTATCGGTCTCATCGAACGTGGACGGCGCTGTGCGCGACGGTTGAATTGGGAAGGGACGGCGGAACAGGTTGCGACGACGATCAATCAACTGCTGCTCGGATCTTGAAGGGCCTCGTATTCCCGACCGCCGTCGGTGCTCTTTCCTTGCAGGTCGTAGGTACTGGATGGTGAGTGATCGGCCATGAGAGTCGCCATTGTCCACGACTGGTTGACGGGCATGCGGGGAGGGGAGCGGTGCCTGGAGGCGTTCTGCGAGCTGTTCCCGGATGCCGATCTCTATACGCTGTTGCACCTCAAAGGGAGCGTGTCCCCCACGATCGAGCGCCATCGAATCACGACCAGTTTCATTCAGTCGATGCCGCTGGCGGCGCGGTACTACCGGTACTACCTTCCGCTGTTTCCTTTGGCCATTGAGCGGTTGCAGCTGGAGTCCTATGATCTGATCTTGAGTTCAAGCCACTGTGCGGCCAAGGGTATCCGCCGGCCGGCCGGCGCGAAACATCTCTGCTACATCCATGCACCCATGCGGTATGTGTGGGACCAATTCGACAATTACGCCGGCGCCGGCCGATCGGGAGTCGTGGCGAGGTTGGGCATGGAACTGTTCCGTAAGCGGTTGCAGGCCTGGGATGTGGCCTCCGCCGCGCGAGTGGATCAATTCGTGGCCAATTCTCGAAACATCGCCGGGAAGGTGCAACGGTATTACAACCGGCCGGCGGCTGTGCTGCATCCACCGGTCGATTGGCAGACATTTCAAGCCGCGGAACAGTCGGAAGATTTCTATTTTATGGTCACGGCCTTTGCCCCGTATAAACGGGTTGATCTGGCCATCCAGGCGTGTAATGTTATGAGACGACGCCTGAAGATCATCGGCAAGGGACAAGAGGAGGCGCGGTTGCGCAAGCTCGCCGGCCCGACGGTGGAATTTTTGGGCTGGCAGCCGGACGATGTGGTCAGGGATCACTATGCGCGCTGCCGGGCATTGCTCTTTCCAGGCGAGGAAGATTTTGGTATCGTCCCGTTGGAAGCGATGGCCTGCGGCAAGCCTGTGCTTGCGTTCGGGCGCGGGGGAGCGTTGGAGACCGTGGTGCCGTTGCCGGGTGCCGGATCCGTCGAGGGCGCACCTGCGCGAGTGGGAACCGATTCTGCGACCGGTGCGGGGAACGTTGCCACGGGAGTGTTTTTCTTCACTCAGTCGGTCGAATCCGTTGTAGAGGCGATGGAGTCTTTCGAGCGTCGCCGGACAGAGTTCGATCCGCATGCCATTCGTCAGCACGTGGCCGCCTTCGACCGCCGACTGTTCAAGGAACGCATGAAGGCCTTCGCCATGGCGGCGCTCACCGGGGTCGCTTCGTAGGGGGAGTATGCTCAAACGCCACTCCCAATTTCTCAAGAGTCTGCTGTTCTGTATCGACCTCGGGCTGATCTGCGCCTGCTGGATCGGCGCCTACTACCTGCGTTTTTCAGAGATCGTTGAACCTGCCACCAAAGGTATCCCTGCCCTCCGGATCTATCTGCTCTTGCTGGTGCCGATCATCGCCGTGTGGGGCATGTCGTTCCAGGCGTTCGACCTCTATCGGCCGCGGCGGATGGGGACGCGGTTGTCGGAGTTTCTCGATGTGGCGAAGGCGAATACGTTGTCGGTGCTGATCCTCGTGGCCCTCACGTTTTTCTTGCGGCAGTACGAATACTCCCGACTGGTGCTACTCTTTTTCTGGCTTTTGAATCTCGTTGTTCTGGGATTCTCGAGGGTCTTGTTCAGGGAAGTGCTGCGATTCTTCCGTCGGCACGGCTACAACCAGCGTCACGCGCTGGTCATCGGTACCAGTCGGCTGGGACGCCGCGTGGTGGATGCGCTCGCTCAGCATCCGGAACTGGGGGTGAAGGTGCAGGGGTTCTTGAGCGCCGATGCCCGGAAGGTGGGTGAGCGGATCAACGGGGTGCCGGTGATCGGACAGTACGATGATCTTCAGGAGCGTGTCCAGTCCGGCGTCGACATCGTGTTTGTCTGTCTGCCGCCTGAGGATGAGCGGTGGGCTGAGAAAATATTCGCGTTCCTGGCCACCACCATGGTTGAGGTCAAAGCCCTACCGGCCATGTGTGAATTCGTGAGTTTGCGCGCGGAGGCCGAGATGTTCGAGGGCCTTCCGCTCATCACGTTGCAGGGATCGCCGTTGTACGGGTGGAATCTGGTCATTAAACGGGTGTTGGATGTGGTCGGCGCATCGGCCGCTTTGGTGTTGTTCGCGCCGGTGTTGTGTGCGGTCGCGGCCTTGGTGAAACTGACCTCTCCCGGTCCGGTCTTCTTCCGTCAGCTCCGCATGGGATTGGACGGGCAGGCCTTCGAAATGTTGAAGTTTCGCTCCATGAAACCTGATGCGGAGTCGAAAACCGGTCCGGTCTGGACGCAACCCAACGACGATCGCCGGACGCCGATCGGCGCGTTCCTGCGACGGACCAGTTTGGACGAGCTGCCTCAATTCTGGAACGTGTTGCGCGGGGAAATGAGCATCGTCGGTCCCAGGCCCGAACGGCCGGAGTTCATCGCCCGGTTTCGCGAAACGTTGCCGCAGTACATGTTGCGGCATAAGATGAAAGCCGGGATTACCGGGTGGGCGCAAATCAACGGTTGGCGCGGCAATACGTCGCTGGAAAAACGGATCGAGCACGACCTGTACTACATCGAGCATTGGTCGATCTGGTTCGACTTCAAGATTATGCTCCTCACTGTCTGGCGAGGGTTTATCCATCGGCATGCGTATTGATTCTTCCTCCCGACGTCCATAACCGGCCGCTGCCGTCCTGGCTGGCTGCGAGGGGCGTCCGATGCTCCGCTATCGGCGAGTTTTCTTGAGTTTCAATCGATGGCTTGTTAACATCGCCTCAGTCGAAAGTTTTTGCATGCCCAGCACGAAACACCGAACAACAACTCACGCGAAACCTCGAGTCTCTTTACAGGAACGCCTCCGGCGGATTCGATTGTTCGCCACGGATGTCGATGGAGTCCTGACCGACGCCGGGATGTACTACTCCGAATCCGGCGATGAATGGAAAAAGTTCAACACGCGCGATGGGATGGGGATCAAGCTTTTACAGAAGGCGGGCATCGTGACCGCGATCATTACGCAAGAGTCGACGAAAATCGTCATGCGCCGCGCCCAAAAACTGACGATTCCAGAAGTGCACCAGGGTGTCTATGATAAGCTTGCCTTGCTCAAGGAGCTGATTGCACGGCATGGTTTCTCGATGGATCAGGTGGCCTATATCGGTGACGACGTGAACGATCTCCAGGCCCTGTGCGCAGCCGGATTTTCAGCCGCCCCGGCCGACGGGATGCCGCCGGTGCTGAAGACGGTTCGATATGTGTGCAAGCAAAAGGGCGGAGAGGGCGCGGTGCGGGAAGTGGCCGATCTCATTCTGGCGGCTCGACAGTCACGCTAAGCCACTCACAATCGTGTTCTGCCGAAGATGAAGGGCGTGCCATGGATATGATGGAACATCTCTATCCGGTTATTCTAGCCGGCGGCAGCGGGACGCGGTTCTGGCCGTTAAGTCGTCATCTCTATCCGAAGCAGTTGCTACGGATCATCGGCGATGAGACGCTCATTCAGCAGACGATGCGGCGCGTCCTCTCCTGCGCGAAGCCCGAACAGGTCATCATTTCCACCAATCCTGGCCAGGCGGATTCGATTCGCGTGCAATTAGGAGAGTGGAAATCTGCCTTGAAAGATAATTACGTGGTCGAGCCGGTCGGTCGCAATACGGCTCCCGCCATTGCGCTGGTGGCTGCCGAGCTCCTGCTGCGCGATCCTGATGCGATGATGCTGGTCTTGCCTGCGGATCATGTAGTGACCGGTGAGAAGGCGTTCAAGGCGGCGGTGGCGTTGGGTGTGCAACTGGCTGAACAGGGACATCTGGTGACGTTCGGGATCAAGCCGACCAGGCCTGAAACGGGATATGGGTATATTCAGCCTAACCGACGCAGGTCACTGGCTAAAAAGGGGCGGCTGACGGGCCATCCGGTCGCGCGATTTGTCGAGAAACCGAACCGGACCAAGGCGTCTCAATATTTAAAAAATGGTCATTACTATTGGAACAGCGGAATGTTTCTGTGGAAGGCGGCTACCATTCTGGAGGAAATTGAGCAGCACCAGCCACAACTGGCCAAGGCGATTCAGCGAGTCCATGCGCTCATGGCCTCGGGCGTCGAGCCGGGACTGATCGAAGCAGCCTATAAGAAGGTGCCCTCGGTGTCGATCGATAACGGGGTCATGGAACAGTCGGCCAATGCGGCGATGATTCCGGTCGGATTCGGATGGTCGGACGTGGGGAATTGGAGCAGCCTCGAAGAGGTCGCGCCACGTGACAAGGCCGGAAACGTTGTCAGCGGGCGCGTCATCGATATGGACAGCACCAACTCCGTGCTCTATGCCGATCGCCGGGTCGTCGCCACCATCGGGCTTTCCGATATGGTGGTCGTAGACACGCCGGATGCCACGTTGATCTGTCCGAAGTCGCGCTCACAAGATGTGAAGCAGATGGTCGAGATCCTTAAACAGCAGGGAGCTCCCGAACACTTGGAGCACTTGACCGTGTTTCGTCCCTGGGGATCCTACACCGTCTTGGAGGAAGGGCCTGGATATAAGGTGAAGCGGGTGACAGTGAATCCCGGAGGGCGCTTGTCGTTGCAACTCCACCATAAACGGAGCGAGCACTGGGTTGTCATTGCCGGGACCGCGCGAGTCACGAGAGGCGAAGATCTCCTGGATTTGCGAGTCGGGCAGAGCACGGCAATTCCGGTCGAGACGCCTCATCGCCTTGAAAATCTCGGCACCGAGACGCTGCACATTATCGAGGTGCAGAACGGGCCTTATCTGGGTGAAGACGACATCGTGCGGTTTCAAGATGACTATGGCCGCCTGAGCCGAGCGCGATAGGAGATCCAGATGGCACTGTTTCGAGAATACGATCTGAGAGGCATTGTAGGAGAAGAACTCACGGAAACGATTGCCGAGCAGGTAGGGCGCGCGTATGCCACCATGGCTCGGGAGCAGGGCGCATCGCGGATCAGCCTCGGCCGGGACGGACGACTGAGCTCGCCCGGTTTGCAAGAGGCCTTGCTTGGTGGTCTGTTGGCCGGTGGGCTCGATGTGGTCGACTTGGGCCTCTGTGCTTCGCCGCTCCTGTATTTCTCGTTGTTTACCTTGCCGGTGGACGGGGGCATCATGATCACCGGCAGCCACAATGCCGCTGAGTACAATGGCTTTAAGATCTGCATCGGTAAAGAAGCGATTCATGGCGAAGAGATTCAGCGGTTACGACGGGTGATGGAAGCCGGTCGATTCGTTACCGGTTCCGGGCGACTCGCTTCTCATCCCATCATTCCCGACTACTTACAGCATCTCAAAACGAGTTTTTCCGGCGTGCGGGCGGACCATCTCCATGTCGTGATCGATTGCGGTAATGGCGCGGCGTCGTTGGTCGCCAAGCAGGCGCTTGAACAGATGGGGTGTCGCGTCACGGGCCTCTATGATGAGCTGGACGGGCGATTCCCCAACCACCATCCCGATCCCACCGTCGTGGAAAATCTGCAGGATCTGATCGCCACGGTGCGGGAGCACAAGGCCGATGTCGGTATCGGGTATGACGGAGACGCCGACCGGATCGGCGCGGTCGATGAGCGGGGAGAGATTCTGTGGGGTGATCGTCTGATGATTGTCTACGCGCGGGATATCCTGACACGGCGTCCCGGAACCACGTTTATCTCCGAGGTCAAGGCCTCGCAATGTTTATACGACGACATCGCTGCCAAGGGCGGGCGTCCGATCATGTGGAAGACCGGTCATTCCCTGATGAAGGCTAAGCTGAAAGCCGAGTCTGCGGTTTTGGCCGGTGAGATGTCCGGCCATATGTTTTTTGCCGATCGCTATTTCGGGTTCGACGATGCCATCTATGCCTCCTGCCGGTTGGTTGAGATTCTGGCGAAAACCAAACAATCGCTCTCCACTTTGGTCGCCGACCTGCCCCAGACCACGGTGACGCCGGAGATCCGGGTCGACTGCCCGGATACCCTAAAGTTTCAACTGGTCGATCAGGTCCGCACGCAATTAGCCGCCTATCTCAAGGACGGCAAACCCGTCGGTGCGTCGAATCTTCGCATGCGGGAGTTGGTGACGATCGACGGGGTACGGGCGATTTTCGAAGACGGCTGGGGGTTGATTCGAGCTTCCAATACTCAGCCTGCGCTGGTGCTCCGCTTCGAGGCCCCGTCGCCGGCCCGGTTGGATGTCATTCGGGCGACGATTGAAACTGAGCTCGCACAGGCACGACGTGTGCTGTCGGCGTAGCGTGCCGCTCTCATCCTATTCCCTCCGTCCCAAGGTGTTCCTGGCCATCACGGTTCTGGCGGCAATCGTGGCGTCCGCCCCGCCGCTCTCTTCCGCCACGACAGATGGGCAGGCTTCCGCTCCTGCCGTGCTTCCATTTGCAAGCGGCGAGCGATTGTCTTACGACGTGACCTGGCTGGGCCTGCGCGCGGGAATCGCAACCATGATCGTTCAGGAGGGCCCGGTCGAGGGGGCCCGGCCGCAGCTCACCTTTTCCATGACGGCACGATCGAGCCCGACCGTCACCAAGTTTTATCCCGTCGATAATCGCGGGGTGTCCGTGGTCGATCGCGAGTCCTTCCTGCCCCGACACATGACCTTTGCCCGCCGCGAGGGCAAGCGGTTCAACGATTTCGACTATACTTTCCGGCACGGAGAAGGCCTGGTCACGGCCGTGAAAGACGGGAAAAGCGAGGAACTCTCGATCCCTTCCGATGCGCAGGACGCCATGTCGTGCCTGTATTATGTGCGTAAGGTGCTGCCCTTCGTGCCGGGGGCCTCGCTGGCGATGACGGTGCATCACGACAAGAAGAATTACAAGATGGAGGTGCGGGTCGAAGCCCTTGAAACCGTGGAGGGCGTGTGGGGGAAACGGCAGACGGCCAGGGTGGTGGTCATCATGCCGTTTCAGGGGATTTTCCTGAACGAGGGCAATATTCGCGTCTGGTTCACGAACGATGAGCATCGTGTGCCGGTCAGAATGAAGGCCAAGGTTGTGGTGGGGTCGATTGTGGCCGAATTGACCGAGGGGTATGGCCCGACATCACAGCCGTAACATGCCTACCTTGGTTTGCTCGTCCGGACGGAAACCGCTATAATCACGCCGAGTTCGTGGGGAGGGCTTCGGCTCTGTCCGAAGCCCTCTTCATTTCGACCGGTCGTCGTTCGATCCACGAGGAATTCTGAGCATGGCGAAATTCCCCATTACATTAAGCCGTTTTATTATCGAACAACAGGCCGCGCATCCGGAGGCGACCGGAGAATTCTCCGTTCTACTGACCCAAATCGGCCTCGTCGGAAAAATGATTGCGCATGACTTACGCAGAGCCGGATTGAACAAGATCCTTGGCACCACCGGGGAGACCAATATTCAAGGTGAGGTGGTCAAGAAGCTCGATCAGATTGCCAACGATACCTTCGTGCGCGTGTTCGAGCACAGCGGTCTCGTGTGCGTCTTGGCTTCCGAAGAGATGGAAAAACCCCTGAAAATGGTCCATGAGGGAGCGAAGTACATGCTCCTGGTCGATCCGCTGGACGGATCTTCCAATACCGACGTCAATATGCCATTGGGGGCCATTTTCTCCATCCGCAGATCCAAGCTGGGGCAACGGCTGCCTGTGGAGGACGAGTTGCTGCAACGGGGAACCGAACAGATCGCCGCAGGGTATGTGTTGTATGGGGCGAGCACCATGCTTGTGTTCACGGTCGGTCAGGGCGTGCATGGCTTCACCCTCGAGCCGTCTATCGGTGAATACCTCCTGTCCAATGAGAACATTCGAATTCCCTCGAGAGGCAAGGTCTATTCGGTCAATGAGGGCAACTACCACCGCTGGCCTGCCGGGACGCAGAAATATCTCGATTCGCTGAAAGTGCAGGACAAGGCCACCGGGCGTCCCTATAGCGGCCGGTATAGCGGGTGTCTGGTCGCGGATGTTCATCGCATACTCCTGGGTGGCGGCATCTATTTGTATCCCGGGGAGAATGACAAGCCGGAAGGAAAACTGCGATTGATGTATGAGGGAAATCCGCTTGCGATGGTCGTGGAGCAGGCCGGAGGAAAAGCGACCACGGGGACGATGCGCATTCTCGACGTCGAACCGAAGGCCCTCCATCAGAGGGTGCCATTGATCATCGGGAGCGCTGAGGATGTGAGCCGGGCGGAAGCTTATATTCAAGGATGTGCGTAACGACTCATGTGACTGAGGTTTGTTGGGAGGATGATTATGAGCAATCGGGTCCAGGAAATTTTGAGCTGGTACGAGAGTGACAATGCGGGAACGAAGACGAACATCGCGCGGCTGCTGAATCACGGCAAGCTGGCGGGCACGGGGAAATTGGTGATCCTGCCGGTGGATCAGGGGTTCGAACATGGTCCGGCCAGAAGTTTCGCGCCCAATGCCGGCGGCTACAACCCGCATTACCATTTCCAGCTGGGGCTCGATGCCGGGTGTAACGCCTATGCGGCTCCGCTCGGGTTCATCGAGGCCGGAGCCAGCCATTTCGCCGGACAAATTCCACTCATCCTCAAGCTCAATAGTCACGATACGCTTCATGACGAGAAGGATCCGATGCCCTCTGTGACCGGCAGCGTGCGCGATGCCTTGCGATTGGGTTGCTCGGCGGTGGGATTCACGATTTATCCTGGCTCGTCCCATTGCAATGCCATGTATGAGCAGTTGCGGGCCATAGCAGAAGAAGCCAAGAGTTGCGGATTGGCCGTCGTGGTCTGGTCCTACCCGCGCGGGTCAGGATTGAGCAAGGAAGGCGAGACCGCGTTGGACGTCGTGGCCTATGCCGCGCAAATTGCGGCGCAGTTGGGCGCCCATATCATCAAGGTGAAGTTACCCACGGCCCATTTGGAGCAAGCGGCTGCCAAGAAGGTGTATGACGCTGAAAAGGTGCCTATCTCAACGCTGGCGGAACGGGTCAAACATATCGTGCAAAGTTCGTTCGATGGCCGGCGGATCGTGATCTTCTCCGGCGGCGCGAAGAGCGACGAGAAAACGGTGTTCGATGAAGTCCGCGCGATTCGTGACGGCGGGGGATTCGGTTCCATCATCGGCCGGAACTCCTTCCAACGTCCCAAAGCCGAGGCCGTCAAGTTTTTGAACACCATCATGGGACTGTATGCGGGAGAGAAGCCCTAACCGGCGCCTCCGTCCGCACGGATCACAATGAACGACTTTCAGATCCCAACGGAGCAGCAGCCTCCGAGGCGGTCCTGGATATTTCCCGCACTGCTCTTGATCGCGGGGGTATTGATCGGGGTCATTCTGACCTCCGATCTCGGCTGGTTGCCGACCGGACATGCGGTTCCGGAACCGGTTCCTCCTCCGGTCGCAACCCCGGTCTCCACGGCGGTGCAGCCCACGCTGCCCGGCGCGGGTGGGCAAAGTTTCGTCGATGTCGCCAAAGCCGTGAAGCCGGCCGTTGTGAATATTTTTGCGACGCGGAACGGATCGAGCGAAGAGGGGAAGGGCACTCCGTTTGAGGATCCGTTTTTTCGACGGTTCTTCGGCGAAGAGTGGATGAAGCGGTTTGAGGCGCCGAAGGAGCGCAAAGAACGGGGATTGGGATCCGGCGTCATCGTCGATCCGAACGGCCTCATCATCACGAACAATCACGTGGTCAGTAAGGCCGACGAGATCAAAGTGTTTCTCTCCGACAAGCGCGAGTTCAAGGCGAAGCTGGTCGGCACGGATGCCAAGACCGATGTCGCCGTGTTGAAAATCGAGGCGAGCGGATTGCCGACCGTGGCCTGGGCCGATTCCGACAGGCTGGAGGTCGGAGAATTTGTGTTGGCAGTGGGCAATCCGTTCGGGTTGACGCAGACGGTGACGCTGGGAATCGTGAGTGCGCTCGGTCGCGCGGCCGGCATCGCCGAATATGAAGACTTCATTCAGACCGATGCGGCGATCAACCCGGGGAACTCCGGCGGCGCTCTGGTGAATGTGCGCGGTGAACTGGTCGGTATCAATACAGCGATCTATAGCCAGAGCGGCGGGAACATGGGAATCGGCTTTGCCGTTCCGAGCAACATGGCTCATTCCATCATGGAGCAGCTGGTCCAGCATGGCAAAGTCGTGCGCGGCTGGTTGGGTGTCTCGATCCAGGAGTTGACGCCAGAATTATCTTCGCAGTTCGGCGTGCCGAAAGACGTGAAGGGTGTCCTCGTCAGCGACATCATGGACGACAGCCCGGCGAAGAAGGCAGGGTTCGAGCGCGGCGATGTGATCGTCGAATACGACGGCAAGCCCATGGATTCTCCGGCTCACTTGCGGAATGCCGTGGCTCAGACGGTGGTGGGGAAGAAGGTGACGGTCAAGCTCATCCGTGAAAAGAAGTCCAAGTCTATCGAACTCACGATTGCCGAGCAGCCGAAGAATCTGGCGCAAGCCGGGGGTGAAGAGGGCGGAGAATCGGCGGCTCCCGCGGGCTTACTTTCGGACATCGAGGTGCGGGAGTTGAACACGGAGCTGGCCGGCCGGTATGGCTTGAAGTCGAGCGATCGCGGTGTGGTGGTCGTGAGGGTGAAGTCTGGGAGTCCCGCGGAAGAAGCCGGTGTGCGTGAAGGTGATCTCGTATTGGAGGTGAATCGCAAAGCCGTGGGGACGATAAAGGCGTATGAACATGTCGCCGCGAATTTGCCGAAAGACCAGGCGGTCTTGCTCCTGTTGAGACGGCAGGGGCGAGCCATTTATCTGACGCTGAGGCCGTGATCGCACCGAATCGTCCGTTCGGGGTTGGTCACAGAGAGGAGGCAAACAGTATGGTAACACGGGCCATATTTGTTCTTCTCAGCGCTCTTGCCGGCATGGCCCTGTTTCTTCGGGCCCAGGATCCGAGTCGCGAATTTTTGTTGGCAGGATTGGGAATGGGAGCGGTGGCCGGCGTGCTCATCCTGGCCGGCGAGTATGCGCTCCGCAGGCTTTCATTCGGTATTATTGTCGGCGGGGCCGCGGGGCTCGCCGGAGGTCTCATTCTGACGGGTTTGGTGGAGTGGGTCGGAAGTGCGGTCTTCGATGTGGAGACCTTCCTGTTTCATATCGGCGGGTTGGTATTTCTCTTGGGGTTGCCCTATCTGGGGTTGGCCATGGGCGCGCGGTTCGGCAATGAGCAGTTTCCCGGTTTGGACCAGAGGGCGACGGCAGGCGGGGCATCCCATGCCAGTCTTAAAGTATTGGATACGAGCGTTATTATCGACGGCCGGGTGGCCGACCTCTGCGAGACAGGGTTTCTGGAAGGGCCGTTTCTGGTTCCCCATTTTATCTTGAATGAATTGCAGCACATTGCAGACTCGTCGGATTCTTTGAAACGGGCGCGCGGGCGACGCGGGTTGGATATTCTCAACAAGATTCAGAAAATGCCGGGCATCGACGTCCGGATCATCGAAGAAGATTTCCCCCATGTGAAGGAAGTGGATGCCAAGCTTGTGGTCCTGGCGAAGAAAGTCGGAGGGCGCATCGTCACGAATGACTTGAACTTGAACAAAGTCGCCGAATTGCAAGGCGTGCGGGTGTTGAACATCAATGAGCTCTGTAATGCGCTGCGTCCGGTCGTGTTGCCGGGTGAAACCATTCGGGTCTTCGTCTTGAAGGAAGGCAAAGAGGCGGGCCAGGGCGTCGCCTACTTGGATGACGGCACGATGATCGTCGTGGATAATGCGCGACGCTGTATCGGCCGCAATGTGGATGTGACCGTGACGAGTGTGCTTCAGACGACGGCGGGGCGCATGATTTTCACCCGCTTGAAGGAAGAGTCTGAGCGGGAAGAGTATCAGGTTGCGCGTGGATAGATTCGCGAGACGACCGCGCGGTGGTCCAACGAAATCCTCCCTTCGCTGGGGAGGCGCATCGAGTTCGGGCGATTGTTTCGATGCGGCCTTGTCCCGATGCCGCTCACGTGAGTGTGCCGGTGTCCGCTCGTAACGCGAAGCCGTCGCCGGCAGGGCCGCGCACGGTAGCCCTGGTTCCAGCCGCCGGTCGCGGGCTTCGCATGGGCGGCCATATCCCCAAGCAGTTTCTTGCGCTGGGGGGGCGGCCGATTCTCGCACAGTCCCTCCTTGTGCTCCAAGCTTCCCCGCTCATTCACGAGATCATCCTGGCGGTGCCTCAGTCGGAACGTCAGTATTGTCTGGACCATATCGTGGCGACGGGTGAGTTCAGCAAGGTGACCAAGGTGGTGCCGGGGGGAGCGCAGCGACAGGATTCCGTGCGTCATGCCCTGGCCGAGGTGAGTCAGGAAACCGAGATTGTCCTGGTTCATGACGCGGTGCGGCCGTTTCTCACTGAGGATATGATCCGCAGAGTTGTGGCTGCGGCGGTAGAGCATGGGGCGGCCATCATCGCGCTGCCGATGCGCGACACAGTGAAGTATGTGGGGGCCGACGGGGTGATCGAACGGACCGTCGATCGCCGCCCCCTCTGGTTGGCGCAAACGCCGCAGGCGTTTCGTCGTGACTGGTTGGAAGAGGGGCATCACAAGGCTTTGTTGGCCGGTGTGCAAGCGACGGATGACGCGCACCTCGTGGAATTGATCGGGAAACCGGTCGTGGTGGTTGAGGGGAGCGGAGAAAATATCAAGGTGACGAGGCCGGAAGATCTCGTGATCGGAGAAGCGATTCTCGGCTCACGAACGGCGGCAAGGAGTGCGGAATGACGGCTGTACGGGTGGGATGTGGTTGGGATATTCATCCAATGGTGGTAGGACGCAAATTAATTCTAGGGGGACTCGAAATTCCGCACCACAAGGGGCTGCAAGGGCATTCCGATTCCGATGCGTTAGTCCATGCCATTTGCGATGCGTTGCTCGGGGCGATGGGAGAGGGCGATCTTGGGCGTCACTATCCGAGCTCTGATCAGCGGTTTAAGAATATTTCGAGCCTCAAGTTACTCGAAGACGTCGTCGAGAAGCTGCGAGCCAAGGGCTATCGTCTGGCCAATGTGGACAGCACCATCATTGCGCAGGCGCCCCGGTTGAGCCCGCATCTGGCCGCCATGCAGAAGATTATTGCCGGGGTGCTTGAAGTGGATCCCGATCTGGTGAATGTAAAAGTGAAAAGCGGCGAAGGATTGGATGCGGTAGGGCGTGAAGAAGCGATCGCGGCGCAAGCGGTCTGCCTGATCGAGCGAGGCTAAAGCCTCTCCGCCGGTGTGCTCACGGGTCTGATGCTACGTATGTTCAAGACCATCTCTCAGGACCTGCAAGCGATTTTTGACCGGGATCCTGCTGCCACCAGCAGGCTCGAGGTCATTTTGACCTATGCGGGATTTCATGCTCTCCTGGCCTATCGGCTCGCGCATTGGTTGAAGGGACAGCGTGTGCCGTTTCTGCCCCGCGCGATTTCCCAATTGGCCCGCTGGTTGACGGGAATCGAGATCCATCCGTCCGCCAAGATCGGCGAACGATTTTTTATCGATCACGGCATGGGTGTGGTGATCGGAGAAACGGCTGAGGTCGGCGATCATGTCACCCTGTTTCAGGGCGTGACGCTTGGTGGAACGGGGAAGGAACGAGGCAAGCGCCATCCCACGCTCGGCAGCCATGTGGTCGTCGGGGCGGGAGCGAAGATTCTCGGCGGGATTACGATCGGCGACAACGTGAAAATCGGGGCGAATTCCGTCGTCTTGAAGTCGGTTCCCTCGAATTCAACGGTCATCGGGGTGCCGGCCAGGATCATCAAATCCCAAGGGGAGCGGCTCCCCGATGCAACGATGGACCATGCCAATATGCCGGATCCGACCGCCGACCGATTTGCCGCGCTCGAATTGGAACTGATCGAGCTGCGGAAGAAACTCGAGAATCGGGACGGCAACGGTCCTCGGTAGCTTGTGCTCACTTCTGCGCTGACTAACCCATTCCTTTCTGGAACTGAGAGTCCGTGCGATTGGTCGCGCGCGGGTAGCGCAGGTCAATCATCCGCTGCCTGTTGAGCCCCGGCATGGTCATATCCTCCAGCCGGGGCACTGTGCTTAGTTGGACAGGCACTCCTTCATAAACTTCTTGCGCTCGTCGCCGACCAATTTCTTGGCCTTGGCATCCTTATTACAGGTCGTCATCTTGTTCTGTTGGGTGGAACCGGCTGCGGATTTTTCCGATTTGGCGGAGAGACATTCTTTCATGAACGCTTTGCGTTCGTCTCCCTTGCCTTCGCCACTGAGACCTTTGGCGTTGGCATCCTTGTTACATGTGGCCATCTTGTTTTGCTGCGCGCCGGCGTAGACGAACTGCGGCATAGCGAACACCGCTGCCAGCATGAGAACGGACAAGGTCGTACAAAATTTTTTCATGGTGGGCTCCTTTCAAGGTGAACGTCGGTTATGGGTGGGACTATAACAAACGGCATCGGTGATGTCTTGCAGGGGAGTTACTTAAGTGATAGGTTTGATGCTCCCATCCGTATAGTCCACTCTGACGAGATAGAGCCCGTGAGCAGGGGCGGTTTTCCCGGCCGCGGCTCTCGTTCGCGCGGCAAGCACGGTGCGCATGTCGGGGGCAGTACGCTTGCCCTGTCCCACTTCCACCAGGGTGCCCACCATGGCGCGGACCATCTGCTTGAGGAACCGGTCGGCATAGAAGGAGAGAATAATGAGATCTCCCTCGCGGCGCAGATTCGCCTGTTGCAACCGGCACTGCGGATTCTCGTTATCGGTCGGCGCCGTTTCGAATGAGGAAAAATCGTGGGTGCCGGTCAGGCAGGCGGCAGCCTCCGTCATGGCTGCGAAGTCGAGCGGTTTATAGAGCATCCAGGCTCGCTCCCGGAGCAGCGGCGCTCGCTCAGACCGATTCATCAGATGATATTCGTACAGCTTCCCTGTCGCCGAGTAGCGCGCATGAAAATGATCCGCCACGGCTTCGACCGAAATAGCGCTGATATCGGCGGGGAGGTGCGCGTTCAACGCGCGAAGCCACTCGCGCTGCGAGAGCCCGCGATCGGTCCTGAAACTGGCGACCTGCCCGAAGGCATGAACCCCGGCATCGGTCCGGCCTGCGCCGATGAGGGGGAGCCTGGTTTGGGCGATTGCTGCGAGTGCATCTTCGACCGTTGCCTGGATGGTCGGCACGTTCAGCTGGCGCTGCCACCCGGCGTACCGGGTTCCGTCGTACTCAAGGACGAGTTTAAATGTGGTCATTTTCTGGAAAGGAAAGATGAACTCTAGCCCAACGGGAAGGCGCCTGTCATCTGGGGGGATTGGTGTGGAGGTA